>JBFIHC010000044.1:0-23314 GCA_041601995.1 Woeseiaceae bacterium
GTCTTTTCCCACTCGATCTGGTAGAACGCGTCGAAGCTGAGCGCGTCGGTCAGGCCGATCGAGATCGTTGCCATTGCGACGGGCAGCAGCCCTTCCTTGATCTCGGCGCCGGGACGGCGGAATGCCGAGACGTCGACCGGGTTGATGACGTTGATGCCGTTCTGGATAAACGTGCTCTCGCCCCAGCTTGCAACCTGTCGGCCGAGCCGGATGTCCACGGGCGCCTGGTTCTCACCGAGGTAGAACGTGCCGTAGACGAAGGCGTCGAGCAGCTCGATACCGGAGGACTGCGCATAGTCGTCGAAGCCGTCGTCCGCGAGTTCCTGGTCCGCAACATAGATATTGGCAGAGTTGCCGTGCGGGCGCTTGCCGTCGGCCAGCTCGGAGTCGTACCAGTACTTGCCGCGCAGGAACAGGCCGAAATCGCCTTTCTTCAGTTCGAGATCGTGGACACCTTTCAGGATGACTGAATAGGTATCGCCGTCATCGAAGTTGAGGTTGCCGTCGTCACCGGTGCTCGTCGAGGCGAGACCGAACCCCGGCCGGTTGCCGGGGGTGACGAGTTGGGCATCCTGGCCCTCCATACGCCAGCTGGAGCCGATCGAAATCTGGGAGTTGAAACTCCCCTCGACGTCGCCCCAGGTGAATTCGAATGCCGCTGCAGGAAAGCTGAGCGCACACGAGGCCAGCAGCAGTCCCATGGATGCGCTACGAAGTTGCCCGTTCATGATATGGATCCTTGGTGTGGATTTGTCGGTGTTTTTATCGGCCATGACCGGCCGCCCGACTCCCCCCGGGACCCGGTGCCGGCTGGCTTGTATAGCCACATTTCTGCACAAAAAACCAGCACTTGTTATTCGGGTTTACCGAGGTATGCGAGACTCATGGCGTCACTTGGCGCTGGTGTTCCACGGCCCGGCCGGCTTGCGCATCGTCAGGCAGGGCTCGCTCTTCATCTGCCAGTTCGCCTTCCACAGCATGCCGGTCATGTAGCTGATCTCGTCGACCCGAAGCCGGCAGCCTTCCTGGATGGTCTCGACATTGAGCAGCTTGCCGAGGTTGTTGTAGTCGTTGTTACTGGCCGCGTACAGCGCGACCATCTTGCTGCCATGCACCAGCGACAGCGAAACGGCCTGTCTTATGCCTTCGATCTCGATCGTCAGGGTCCGCAGGCGGCCGCTCTGCCGCAGCTCGTCGATGACCCTGCGCAGCTCGTTCGCGTTGTCTTCCTCGACGTAGTCGGACTCGGTGCCGAAATTGCGGTTGACGAGTTCGATGAACAGGTCGGCTTCGTCATCGTCGCTCCAGCGCAGGACCGGCTCGCTCTTGCGTATCTTGCGCAGGTCATAGAGGAACTTCTGCCGCTTCTCGGACGAGAACGTATCGAGGTGCCTGTAGAAGTCAAATTCGAAGTCGGACGGCACCAGGTAGTAGCGTGTCTCCTGCTCCCCGAAATGGGTTGCGTACTGAGGGTGGGCTCCGAGAAGCTCATCCACCCAGCTTTGCCTGAGATCGAAAAATACCGCGGGTTCGGGCAGGTGGTCGAAAAACGTTGGAAAGTCTTCGACGCGAATCCACAGGACCCGGCCGTCCGGGTAGCTGCCCCCCATCAGCGTGTAGCGGTTTTGCGTCGTGTCCAGGATCAGCGGGACCAGCCCGTCGGGATCTCCGTCGCTGCTGTCGTGCACGAGAAAACAGAGGCGATGCTTGTCCTCGTCGTGAAACGCGAATATCAAGTCCCAATCGTCCCAGGCGTCCCGCCCCGGCGATAAACGGTGCCAGAGTTCGCGGCATTCCTCGGTGTCAGTCGCGGTACGGATCATGTGGCGGTCTTGTCCTCCTGTCGCGTGCCAGGGCAGACCTAGATGCCCTGCAGGAGCCGGCCGAGCAGGTCGGCGCCCGTGATGACCTTCCTGGTGTCGTCAGTCCACAGCAACACGATGTCCTTGTCGATCGCGGCGTCGTTTTCCTCATCCACGCTGGCCCGCAGCTTTTCAATGATGTGACCGAGCGGGCTCCCGGCCTCCTCGATGATAATGGGCCGGTGACAATGGGTATACGGATCGGCCGTTGCCACGTCGGACATCACGGCACGCAGGTAGGCATCGGCATCGAGCACGAGCTGCGGCCTTTCCGACTCGTCGACGAGGATGACCCACTTCCTGCCCGATGCATTGACGGCCGTGACGAACGGGTCCGTGGTCGAGTCAACCTCGGGGATCAGGGGCAGGTCGATCTTTGTCGGCAGCCTGACGATACTTCCCGGATCGACGTTCTCGCCCTCGTCCGAGATCGGTACGTCGTCGATGTCGAGAAAATTGAGTGCGCCGCGACCCTCGATGAAGTCGATCTCGGCGCCGTCGGACTCGATGTGCTTCTCGATGACTCCCTTGAGCTGGCGCTCGCGCATGTACAGGATCTGCTCCTCGCCGACCAGTCGATCCAGCATCCACGCGCTCGGCCCCGCAACGGGGTAGAGCACGCGCTGGTAGAAGCGCAATACCGGGCTCAGTATGGAGGCCATGCGCATTGCGTTGCGCGAGAAATAGGCCTGCGGCAGGATCTCCCCGGCAAAGGTAATGAGCACCGTCGAAAAAACAAACGCCACCACGCCGATCATCACGGAGTTCGACAGGATCGTCAGCAGCACGTTGATTGCAACGTTACCCCAGAGAATCGTCGTCAAGAGGAGGTTTGCGTCTCGCCTCAGCTCGAGGATCTTGGCCGCGGCGGCATTGCCTGCGCCGGCCTCGGCCTCGAGACGCAGCCGGCTCAGGCTGAAGAACGCGAGATTCAGGCCGGAAAACATCGCGGAGTGCAGCAGGCAGACAAAAATGCCCACCCAGATCATGGATTCCATGGCGGGACCCAGGCAAAGAACGAGGCCGCAATTCTACACGAGGATGCCGCGATGCACGTGTTCGACCGGGCGTCGCCTAGCCGCCATCGCAAGCGAGGTGAATCGGGTAAACTCGGCGCAACATGCCGACCCACGTCATCTTCGCCGCACCCTTTTTCATGGATGCCACCCTGCGTTTCCTGCGTGGCTCGACGCAGTTGCCCGGCGTCAACCTGTCGCTGGTCAGCCAGGACCCTCTCGAACGGCTGCCGCAGGACATTCGCGAACGCCTGTCGGGACACTGGCGGGTCGACGATGCCCTCGATCCGCGGCAGCTAGTGGGTGCGGCCAACGAGTTGCAACGCCGGCTCGGGCCCGCGCATCGATACTTCGGCCCGCTCGAGCAGCTGCAGGTGCCGCTGGCCGTCGCACGGGAGTCGCTCGGTATCCAGGGCCTCGGCGCCGATGCCGCGCGCAACTTCCGCGACAAGGCACGCATGAAGACCGTACTGCACGAGTCGGGCGTTCCCTGCGCGCGCCACGCGCTGGCGGGAGACGTGGCGTCGGCGATCGGGTTCGCCGAAAGTGTCGGCTTTCCGCTGGTCGTCAAACCGCCGGCCGGCGCGGGCGGCAAGGGCACTTACCGTATCGACGATGCGGCCGGGCTGCAGACTTTCCTCGACCGGCATCCGCCCCACCCGGAGTACCCGACGTTGTACGAGGAATTCGTGTCCGGCACCGAGTTTTCATTCGACAGCGTCATGATCGACGGCAAGCTGACCTGGCACTCGATTTCGCGATACATGCCGTCGCCGCTCGAGGTGCTCGAAAATTCCTGGATCCAGTGGTGCGTGTTGTTGCCGCGGGACATCGACGGCGCGGAGTTCGACCCGATTCGCGATGCCGCCGACACCGGGCTGCACGCGCTGGGACTGGAGACCGGGCTCAGTCACATGGAGTGGTTCCGGCTGCGCGATGGCCGCATCGCGATATCCGAGGTCGGTGCGCGGCCGCCGGGCGCGCAGTTCACGTCCCTCCTGTCGTACGCACACGACGTCGACTTTTACCGTGCGTGGCCGCACCTCGTGGTATTCGGTGAATTCGAGCCGCCGCCACGGCGGTACGCCGCCGGCGCGGCCTACATTCGCGGGCAGGGCCGCGGCACCGTACGCCGCATCCACGGCCTCGACGAGGCGCAGCGTCAGTTCGGCAGTCTCGTCGTCGAAGCGAAACTGCCCCACGAGGGGCAGTCGCCGACGGACTCGTACGAAGGTGACGGCTATGTCATCGTGCGCCATCCCGAGACCGAGGTCGTCGAGAACGCGCTCAAGGAAATCGTCAGGATGATTCGCGTGGAACTCGCATGACCGACGCGACGCCTGTCCGCATACTGCTCGGACCCCAGTCGCCGTCGCCAACCGTCGGGGTGGCTGCAGACCGCTTGCCGCAGGGTCCGCTGGCCGTGATTTCCGCGGGCTGGCAGGAAGCCGAGGGCGATCTCGAGGAACTGTCTGGCCTGGTCGCGCGACCGCTCGAGGACATGCGCCTGTATGGTCGTGTCGAGGAAATCACGGCAGAGGACCCGGCGCTCGCCGCTGCCATCCGTGCGCGACAGGATCTGCTCGTCGACCTGCAACGCCTCTACCGCCTGCGCCTGAAACAGCTCGCTGTCGCGGCGCGGCGCGTCATCGAGGCCGAGGGTGACGCCGACCTTCTCATGGCCGAACAGCGTCACGCGATCGCGCAGTTGCGGGCTCTCGACCGGCACCACCTGACCCGCAGCCAGTCGATCTGGAGCCGGTTCCAGGCCCGATATAATAATGAGTCGCACCCGTTGCTCGCGCGCCATGCCCGCGAGTTGCGAGAGCATCTGCAGCGGTGTGCCGGCGTGTTGATTACGGGCGGCAACGTCGCGGTCCTGATCAACCGCATGCGGCTGCTCGGCCTCGGCGAGATGCTCCGCGGCCGCCACATCGTCGCGTGGTCGGCCGGCGCGATGGTACTGACGGATCGCATCGTGCTGTTTCACGAACGATCGCCCGAAGGGCGGCGCGATGCCGAAGTGCTGGGCGCCGGTTGCGGCGTCGTGCCGGGCTACGTCGTCCTGCCGGATGCAAATCGGCGCCTGCGGACGCGCGACCGCCTGCGCATCGGGCTCATGAGCCGCAGGTTCGCGCCCGATGTCTGTGCCGCTCTCGACAGTGGTTCCGAAATCGTCCTGGGCGATGCGGCACTGCAGGGCGCCGGGAGCGCCAGGCAGCTGCGGCATGACGGCCGCCTGGCCAGGATTCGGTCAGCGTGAACCCGGAACTGCGCAGGCTCTTTCGCAAGGGCGCGCCGGACGCCGCGGCAGTCGACGCGTTCGTTGCTGGGACGACCTTTCCGCTGGTCGATGGCAGTGACGTGACCTTCGTGTACCGGGGTGCGGCCGATGCGGTTCACCTGCGATGCTGGATCGCCGGACTCGATACAGCGCAACCCTTCCAGCTGCTGGCCGACACCGATCTGTGGGCGACGACGATCGAGCTGCCGAAAGGCTCGCGCATCGAGTACAAGTTCGAGGTTACGCGCAACGGCAATCGCGAGCTGATTACCGATCCGCTCAACGAGGTTCTGGCGCATGACCCCTTCGGAGCGAATTCCGTCTGCCAGGCCCATGGCTACGAACGGCCCGCGTGGACCCAGCCGGACCCGGAAGTGCGCGAAGGCGAGCTGGTGTCAGCCGTTGTCGACAGCCAGGTCTTCGGCGGCCGCCGCGAGTTCCAGGTGTACCGGCCGGCCCGCTTCAGAGCCAATCGGCGCTACCCCCTGATGGTCGTGCACGACGGCCTCGACTACCTACATTTTGCCGCGCTCAAGACCGTACTGGACAACCTGATCGAGGCGCTCGAAATACCTCCTCTCATCGCCGCGTTGATCCAGTCGCCCGATCGGCTGAGAGAATACGGCGGCGACGACAGGCATGCGCGGTTCCTGGCCGACGAATTGCTGCCTTTCATGGCGGCCAACTTCCCGCTGATCGATGACCCGCGCGCGCGCGGCATCATGGGCGCCAGCTTTGGTGGCGTCGCATCACTGCACGCGGCCTGGCGCAACCCCGGCCGGTTCGGGCGACTGCTGTTGCAATCCGGGTCGTTTGCGTTCAGCGACTTCGGCCGGCACCAGCGCGGCCCGGTCTTCGATCCGGTGGCTGAATTCATGAACGAATTCCGCGAACAGCCCGGAGTTCCGGCCGAGCGCATCTACGTGTCTTGCGGCATCTACGAGTCGCTGATCTACGAGAACCGGTCGCTGGTGCCGCGTCTGCAGGAGCAGGGGATCGACGTTCGTTTCGAAGAGTCGCGCGACGCGCACAACTGGGAGAATTGGCGAGATCGCTTGCGTAACGGCCTGTCCTGGCTGTTTCCCGGACCTCTTTGGATGGTCTATGAATAGCCCGTATCAGGGCCTATAGTGTATTGACGCGCTGAAAAGGAAAATAACATGGCGACGAGAACCCGACGCATTGGCCTGTCGCTGGGGGCCGATATCTGCTGGCCGATCTGTTACGAGGCGCTGCTCGAAAAGCTCGACCTGAAGCTCAAAATCGGCGGCGATACGGTGGATTTCGAGGTGGAGCGGGTCGGCATCGAGCCATTCGATCTGCGCCAGACCTGCCGGTACGACGTCGTCATCGATCGGCTTACCCACTGGTACCACACATCGCGCGAATGGATAAAGAAATCCATCCTGACGGACGACCTGTACGTGTTCAACAACCCGTGGTCGCTGCAATCGATGGAGAAGCACACGACCTACTGCGCGATGATGCGGCTCGGTTTTCCGGTGCCGGATACCTGGCTCGTGCCGCCGAAGTCGTATATCGAATCGCCGGACCTGTTGCCGACGCTGCGCCGCTACGCCAAGTTGTTCGACCTCGGCGAGATCGGCGATCGCATCGGCTACCCCCTGTTCATGAAGCCCTATGACGGCGGTGCCTGGGTAGGGGTCACGGCGATACGGGACAAGGAGGCGCTGCACGAGGCGTACAACCAGAGCGGCACGCGCGTGATGCACCTGCAGCAGGGCGTGCAGCCCTTCGACGCCTTCGTACGGTGTATCGGGCTCGGGCCTCAATGGCGCTTCGTGAATTACGATCCTGCAGCGCCCCTGCACGACCGCTACCAGATGGACAGGGATTTCCTGTCCGCGGACGACGAAGCGATGCTGTCGCGCATGACGATGGTGATAAACGCGTTCTTCGGCTGGGATTTCAATTCCTGCGAGGCGCTTCGCTCGCAGGGCCAGTGGCGGCCGATCGACTTCGCGAACGCGTGCCCGGACTCGCAGGTGACGTCGTTGCACTATCATTTCCCGTGGCTCATCAAGGCCAACCTGCGCTGGTCGATCTTCTGTGCGGCGACCGACCGCAGCATGCACGCGAACCTCAACTGGAAGAAGTACTTCGCAATTGCATCCGAGGACAAGCCGTTCGCCGAAAAGCTCGAAGAGTACGCGGAACTGGCCATGGCGCATTTCGATGCTGAGCGTTTCGAGGCGTTTTGCGAGAAACATCTCGCGCACCTCGACGAGGTCGCAAACGAGTTCTTCGGTTCGGACGTGGTGCTCGACGCGATACGGCAGAAAGTCGAGGCGCTGTATCCGGAACACGAGGTGGATCAGTTTACCGAGCTCTTCTGGGATCGCGTCCAGACCTGGCGGCAGGACAGCGCAGCCTGAGAATGCAGAAAGACGTCACTCGCTGGTATACGAGGCGCCTCGAGCAGGACGTCCAGCTCGTGCGTTGGGGGCACTACGGTACGCCTGTCCTGCTATTCCCGACCGCGGGTGGCGACGCCGAAGAGGTCGAACGATTCCACCTCGTGCGCGTGCTCGGGCCCTTGATCGACGAGGGCCGCATCAAGGTGTATTCGACCGACAGTATCGCGGGCCGGGCCTGGATCTCCGGGGACCACTCGGCGGAGTACTGTTCGCTCGTCCAGAACCGCTTCGACGAATTCATCTACAACGAAGTCACGGCGGCGATTCGCACTGACTGTGGATCGCAAGACATCGAAATCGTTGCCAGCGGCGCATCGATCGGTGCCTTCAACGCGGTGGCGACGGTCTGTCGCCATCCCGATGCGTACAAGCTGGCGATCGGCATGAGCGGCACCTACGACCTGTCGAAGTATCTCGAGGGCCGCATGATCCAGGATTTCTATTTTTCATCGCCGCTGCACTACCTGCCGCGCCTCGAGGGACCGCAGCTCGAGCTGTTGCGCACGCGGTTCATCCTGATGCCGAGCGGTGAGGGCAACTACGAGGATATCGGCGAGTCATGGCGCATGGCGCACGTCCTCGGTGCCAAAGGTATACCGAATCGCGTCGACCCTTGGGGCCGTGAATGGCACCACGACTGGGAGACCTGGCGCGAGATGCTGCCGCGCTACCTGGGCGAGTTTGCCTGACCCGACTCACTCGGCATAGAGGTGCAGTTCGGATGCGACGGCATCGGCCATGGCCAGCGTCTCGTCGAGGTCGGGGTGCCGCAGCATAATGAAGCCGTCGGACACGAGTGTCTGCAGCCAGTCGCGCCGTGGCGACCCCGGCGGCAGCAAGGTATTCCAGACGACGTGTTCGCCGAAACGCTGCTGCAAGGCCTCCGTGCCCTCGATGCGGCTTATCCGGCCGACGCCCTTGGCACGCTTGTAAATCGTGGCAACGTTGTAACGGCGCTCGATATCCCCGGTCAGCTTGCCGGCCGTGACGGCCGAGCCCCATGCGCGGAATACGTCGAAGTCGCAGGCGAACTTCATCTGGTCGACCTGGTGCGCGCCGGGCGGCCGCGCGCCGATCTCGCCGAACACGACTTCGCCGTCGGCCTTGCGATACCACTCCATGTGCGTGAACCCGGTGCCGAACTCGAGCGCCCTGATCACTTCGAAGCCCATGGCGATGCCGTCGGCGAGTGCGGGGTCTTCGACGTCGCGAAGGGCGATGACCTGCGGACTGATCCATTCGTTGCTGCGTGCAATGAGGGGGCGGGGCCGGTACCAGGCTACGTTGTAGTAGGCAATGTTGCCGTCGATCGTGATGGTATCGAATGTGTATTCCTCGCCGTCCACGAATTCCTCGACGCTCACGCTCGGCACGTGTTGCAGTCGCGGCAGGACGGCACGAAGCTGGTCGGCCGACTCTACGCGGTAGGTGTCCGCAGAGCCCGCCCCGGCAATCGGTTTGAGGATGATCGGGAAGCCGATTTTCTCGGCCGCCTCCCAGCACCCGGCGACGCTGTCGGTTGCGATGTGCCGCGGTGTCCGGATACCCGCCACATCGAGCGCGGCTTTCATCGCCTCCTTGTCGCGAAACCGGTGGGCTTGCTCGACCGACAGCCCGTCGACGCCGAAGTGTCGACGCAGTTCGGCCGCCAGCATGATACCGGGCTCCCACAGGCATTCGATGCGATCCAGTGAATGCCCTCGCAGCTGCTGGTGCAGTTCCGCAATGACGTGCCCGGTATCCCAGAGGGAGCGAACCTGTATGTAGACCGATAAGGACCGCCTGACGAGGTCGGGCAAGGCGTCGAGCGGCTGGTCGCCGACCCCGACAACATTCGCACCGCACTCGGCGAGCCCGCGCGTGAATTCGGGCATGTCGGCCGGATAGCCGGGTGATAGTATGAGGACGTTCAATGTGGTCGCTAACGGGCAGGTGTGTTGCGATGACCGCATCAGCATATCACCTGCGATGTCTGGACCGGACATGATCAAACAAGAAAGAAAACTCAGGATCTGTCTTGTCAGTTCGGAAATCGCGCCGCTGGCGAAGACCGGTGGGCTCGCCGACGTTACTGCCGCGCTGGGTAACTACCTGCACGAAGCAGGTCACGATGTGCGGGTCCTCGTGCCGGGCTACGCGCGCATCACACAGTCGCGGCTCGATATCGAATCCGTGGCAAACCTGTCCGGCCTCCGAGTTCGGGTCGGCAATCGCGACGTGGAGTTCGCCATCGACCGGGCCGTGCTGCCCGGTACGCGCCTGCCCGTCTACCTGTTGCGTTGCCCGGAGTTCTTTGGCCGTGACAGCATCTATACCCAGGATGACGACGAGCACCAGCGATTCGTCGCGTTGTCGCGCGGCGCGCTCGAAATGTGCCAGCGCATGGGCTTCGCGCCGGATATTCTCAGTTGCCACGACTGGCAAACGGCACTCATCCCGCTCTACCTGAAATCCGTCTACGGCTGGGACCGGCTGTTCGCGCGCACGCGCTCGGTGTTGACCATCCACAACATCGGCTACCAGGGCAGGTTTCCCGCGGGCGTCCTCGGCGACCTCGGGCTGCACGGCGCCGAGCACCATGTGCACCAGGACGATTTGAAGGAAGGCGTCATCAATTTCCTCAAGACCGGGGTGCTGTATGCCGACCTCATTACGACGGTCAGCCCGACTTACGCGCGCGAGATCCTCGGTGACGACTACGGCATGGGGCTCAACGATCTGTTGCGCCAGCGCGTGGCATCGGTGGTCGGCCTCCTGAACGGGGTGGATTACCGGGAGTGGGACCCGGCAATCGACCCGCTGATTCCGGCCAATTATTCCCTTGCCGATATGAGCGGCAAGGCAGAGTGCAAGAGGCGGCTGCGCGAGGAGATGGGCCTGCGCCCCGGGGATGAACGCCCGCTGATCGGGATCGTCAGCCGGCTCGTCGGCCAGAAAGGATTCGACCTGGTCGAAGGGGCCATGCCTGGATTGCTCGCGCAGGGCGATTTCGACCTCGTCGTGCTGGGCAGCGGCGAAGGGCGCTACGAGCGCCTGTTCGAGGAATTGCAGCGCCGCTTTCCGGGCCGCATCAGTTTCTACCGCGGCTACAACAATCGGCTGGCGCACTGGATCGAGGCCGGCTCCGACATGTTCCTGATGCCTTCCCTGTACGAGCCGTGCGGGCTGAACCAGATGTACAGCCTGAAGTACGGCACGGTGCCCGTGGTCCGCGAGACCGGAGGCCTGGCCGATTCCGTCGAGCAGGCGGACGCGACGGCGGGAACGGGGACGGGCGTGCTTTTCAAGGATTACAATGAAAACGGGCTCGCATGGGCGATCAACCGGGCGCTGGACCTGTTTCAAGATCAGGCCGTTTGGCGCAGAATCGTAGCGAACGGCATGGCCAGGAATTTTTCCTGGGACCAGCAAGGCGCGCGCTACGTCGAGTTGTTTCACGCACTGGGTAGTCCGGAATGAACGTCATCTTTATCGAGCCCTCGTTTCCCTATAACCAGCGCGAATTCGTGCGTGGCCTGCACGCGGCCGGCGCCAGCGTGATAGGCATCGGCGAGCGTCCGGTCGAACACCTGTCGGACGAGCTCAAGCACTGGCTCACCGATTACGTGCAGGTTCGCTCGGTAGTGCATGAACCGTCGCTGCTGAAAGCCGTGAGGTGGGTGCAGGAAAAGGTCTGGGTGGATCGGCTGGAAGCGACCGTCGAGGCGCATATCATGGCAGCCGCCGCGGTGCGCGAAGAGACGGGAATCCCCGGCACCTCGGTCAGGACCGCCTATCTCTGTCGCGACAAGCCGGCGATGAAAGAAGTGCTGCGCGAGGCTGGCATTCCCTGCGCGCAGTCGACTCGTGCTACGACGCCGGACGAGGCGCGGGAGTTTGCCGCCGCGGTCGGCTTCCCGTTGATCGTGAAGCCGCCGGCCGGCGCCGGCGCTTCGGGCACTTTCCGCGTGACGAACGATGACGAACTGGAAAACGTCATCCGCGAATCGGGTCTCGCTGGCGGCGAAGCCGTCGCGATCGAGGAATTCATCGAAGGTCACGAGGGCTTTATCGATACCGTGACGATCGGCGGCAACGTAGCCCACGAATTCATCACGCACTATTATCCCAACGTGTTGGAAGCGATGCGCAATCGCTGGATCTCGCCGCAGATGGTCGCAACGAATCGCATCGATGCCCCTGGCTACGAGGAGGTGCGCGCGCTCACGCGCAAGGTAATCGGCATCCTCGACATCGGTACCTCGGCGACCCACATGGAGTGGTTCTTCGGCCCCAAGGGGCTCAAGTTCTCGGAGATCGGGTGCCGGCCTCCGGGCGTCGGGCAGTGGGATGTCTACAACGCCGCCAACGAGTTCGACCTGTATTTCGAGTGGGGGTCCGCGATCGTGCACGGCGAGGTACGCAATCGACCGTCGCGCCGTTATGCGGCCGGGATGATCGCGCTCAGGCCCGAGCGCGACGGCCGCATCACCGGGTATTCCGGCGTGGATCGGATCGGTGAGCGCTACGGCGACCGGATCGTCGCTGCCCACCTGCCGGAACCCGGCACGCCGACGCAGCCGATCGAGGCCGGCTACATGGCGAATGCCTGGATGCGCGTCAGGCATCCCGACTACGATGAACTGCGCAATACGCTCAACGAGATCGGGGAAACTGTCCGCGTGCATGCGGGATAGTCCGGGCCGGTGAACGACACGACTGAATTTGCAGCGCTCAAGCGACGGCTTCCCGAGATATGGGCGGCGCTGTCGGCCGACGGCAGCTACGAGCACACGTCCGTTATCGTGCCCTCGCTGAGCGTCAACCAGGAAGAGCTGTCGAAAGTTACAGGAGCGGCATTCTACGAGGAGCGGCTACTGTTTGCGCTGATCAGGCTGCGCAATCCGAACGCGCGGGTCATCTATGTGACCAGCCAGCCCGTCCACCCCGACATCATCGACTATTACCTGAACCTGCTCGAGGACGTGCCGCTGCGGCACGCGCGCGACCGGCTGCACATGTTGTCGGTCCTGGACACCAGCGCGAGGCCCCTCAGCGACAAGGTCCTCGAGCGACCGCGCTTTCTCGAACGCATGCGCCGGCTCGTCGGCGACCCGGGACGGGCGTACCTGACCTGCTATAACTCCACGTGGCGCGAGCGCGCGCTGGCCCTAGCGCTCGGTGTGCCGCTGAATGGCCTCGATCCCGATCACCTCGTGTTCGGCACGAAATCCGGCAACCGGCAGGTTTTCGCCGAGGCGGGCGTGAGGTTCCCCGCGGGCCGGGAAGACCTGCGCAGCAAGGACGATATTGTCAAAGCCCTGGCCGAACTCGCGCGCGAGCGCCCGGAGGCGCAGAGCGCGGTGGTCAAACTGAACGAGGGTTTTGGCGGCGAGGGCAACGGCGTGTTCGAGTTTCCGGCCGAGCGCGACAACCCGGAGGCTATCGAGCGTGCATTGGCGCTGATGCACTGGACGTCCGGAACGGAAACCAGCGACACGTTCCTGCGCAAATTCGATGCCATGGGTGGCATCGTGGAGGAGTTGATCGTCGCCGACGAGATTCACTCTCCGAGCGTGCAGATGCGCATTACGCCGGACGGTGAAGCTTTGCTGGTCTCGAGCCACGAGCAGGTGCTGGGCGGGGCGACGGGCCAGTCCTACCTCGGCTGCCGGTTTCCCGCCGAGGATGCGTACCGCAAACTCCTGCTCGAGGAGTCCGGCAAGATCGGTCGGGTGCTTGCCGCCAGGGGCGTCCTCGGCCGCTTCGGCATCGATTTCCTGGTCGGCAGGGACGAGGGGTCGAGCGAGTGGCGGGCTCACGCCATCGAAATCAACCTGAGAATGGGTGGCACCACGCCGCCGTTCATGGCCCTGCAGTTCCTGACCGGTGGCGGCATCGACACCGACACCGGCCTGTTCGTGGCTCCCGACGGCAAGAAGAAATACTACTGCGCCACGGATAACCTCAAGTCGCCAGCCTACCGTGGGCTTCTGCCCGAAGACCTGTTCGAGATCATTGCACGCAACGGACTCGGGTTCCGGCATGCCTCGGGTACCGGGGCTCTGTTCCACATGATTGGCGCGCTGTCACAATACGGCAAGATCGGCATGACCTGCGTGGCGGACTCGCCGGGCGACGCGCAGGCCATGTTCGACAGCACGATACTCGCGCTGGACGAAGAGATCGACGGCCGCGGCCACGGCGTGCAGGTTCCACTGCTCGACCGTTTCGTGGCGATGGAGTAGTAGTCCGGGGTCGCCGCGCGCAACTGATGCCAAGCTCCGATGGTGTCCGCGTGCCGGTTGCCGGCACGCGGACCTTCTTCCGTATCTAGTTACGGACTGGCAGCGCCGCGAGCGCCTCGTTAGCCATCAACGCGTGCACCTTTTTCGTCGGGTGCAGGGGATCCCAGAACACATACTCATCGCGGTTCTTGCAGAACGCGCCACTCGTGACGCCAAAAGTCACGCAGGAATCCGTTATATTCGTGATGCCGTAGGCTTCCGGCGTCGTCAGCAACCTGTTGAAAAAGGCGAGGAAATCGACGGCCGTGATATTCAGGTTTTGGTCCTCGGCGAAGTGCTTTACAACGTAGTTCTGCAGGAAGAAATAGTTATAAATCGCGCTCCCGCCCGGTACCGAAGGGTCGTAAGGCGCTGGCACGATGGGCGATGACTCCAGGGGCGGTATGTATGCGAGCAGCACGTGGTACGCACCGCATTGACGCAGAGCTTCGATATTCGCCCGGACGCTCATCGTCATCTGGAACAGGACAGTCGTCGGGTCCGCTCCGTTAAGGATGTCGATGAGATCAAAAAAGCCGGAGTCCACGATGAACAGCGTGTCGGTCATCGGGTTGTCGGCATCGCCGGTGCAGTAGCCGTTGTTAACCCAGGCCTCGACCTGATCGTACAAACTCGGCAGCGGGTCCCAGTCGAACTCACGCGCGCTGCCATAGCCGATGGCATAGTTGCCGAAGGCCGGGTCACGCCAGGCCGGTTTTGCCCATTCGGTCAGCTCCATTTTCTGGGCGAGAACCGCGACCCAGGTGCGGCCGTTGCTGAAGTAGTGTCCGCCGATACCGTAACTCGGGTCCAGGAATGCGATTGGCGGGTGCGCGGTCTCACCGGTGAGCGCGAAATGGTTGCCGGAATCCATGAAACTGGCACCGAAGATAAAGATGCGGGAATAGCCGTGCTCGGTGTCCGCGACGGCCATTCCAGTCGCCAGTGGCAGCAGTGCCAGCAAGGCGACCGTCATGCGTTTCAGAGTGTTCATTGCTGTCTCCATTGAGTCACGCAGGGCCGCAAGCCGCCGGGACTGCCGCCCCGCAGCAATAGCCTATAAGGCTGCCGCGGGGAAGGCATGACCGACCGGTGACCATTGCATGACGAAGTGGGGACCGGGTTCCCGCACCATTGTCGAGTAGCTGACAAATGCCATGGTTTTGAAGCGCCAAAGCCTTAGAATCGAAGGCATTCGGCGTACAGGCGCGCAAGGACAGATATGCGGTTTCGCGGACTTCAGTCATGAACCAACATCCTGTGTATCGAATCGATGACTTCCTGGTCGATCCCGATAGCTGGAAACTGACCTGCGACGGGGAGGAGGTGCACGTCGAGCCCGTCGTGCTCAAGCTTCTCATCTACCTGATTTCCCACCGTGACCGGCTCGTGACCCGACAGGAGCTCATGGACACGGTCTGGGGAGACACGGTGATCAGCGAGTCTGCGCTCACCAAGGCCGTGGCCCGGCTGCGCAAGGCGCTGCAGGACGATTCCGGCCATCCGAGCTACCTGGAAACGGTCCACTCGCAGGGCTATCGCTTTATCGCTACGGTCGAGGAAGTCGAGCGCCCGGAAAGCCCGGGGTCGCCTTCACGAAAGGCGCGCACGCAGACCGCGGGCCGCCGTGCATTGCTTGGTGTTGCCGCGGTCGCGGTCGCGCTGGTGTTTGCCTGGGACCGCGTTTCTGAGCGCGACGCTTCCGAACCACCCGCTATTCGCTCCGTGGCCGTGCTTCCGCTCAGAAACCTGACGGGTAACCCTGATCAGGATTATTTCGCGGACGGCCTGCAGGACATACTGATCACGGAGCTGTCGCAAATTGCGGGCCTGCGCGTGATCTCGAGGCAGTCGACGAGGCGTTACGGCGCTAGCGATCTTGCCATGGGCGAAATCGCCGCGGAACTTGGCGTCGACGCGCTCGTCGAGGGCAGTCTGCTCGGCGCCGGCAGCGACGTGGTGCTGACGATCCAGCTCATCGATGGCCGCAATGACGAACATCGCTGGGCGGAGCACTACGAGCGTGAGACTCGCCACCTGTTCGGCCTGGCAGCCGACATCGCGCGGGAAATCGGCACGGTCCTGGACCTCGCCGCGCCGGCGCCGGTGCCGGACCAGGGCATCGACGCGGTCGACCCGCGAGCCATCGACGCGTACTCGCTGGGCCTCATGCACCTGGATCGCCTCTCGCCGGCTGACCTCAGCGCCGCCGTCGAGCAGCTCGAGCGAGCCACCAGGATCGAGCCGGGTTTTGCGCTGGCCTGGGGCCAGCTCGCGGTTGCCCGAATTATTCAGTCCTTGTACGGATTAACGCCACCGCGCGAGTCGCTCGAAAAGGCCCGTGCCGCCGCATTGCGCGCACGTGCCGCAGATCCGGGCTTCTACATCGGTTATTCCACACTCGGCATGGTGCAGCTCTGGGCTCGTGACTTTGAGAAGGCCCGCGAGTCGTTTGCCGAGGCGCTGCGTCTGAATCCGTCAGCGCCTTACGCGCTGCATGGTGATGCCGACTGCCTGATGCTCGAGGGGCGCTGGGACGAGAACATCGACCGCATGCGGGAACTCATGCTAGTTAGCCCTTACAGCAGCATGCCCGCCCGGTCGCTGGGCTACCACCTGTTCCTCGCGCGTCGCTACGAAGAGGCTATCGAGGCAGTCGCCGCGATGCGGGCCCGGAACGATGAACTTTTGCTGCACTACCTGCTTGCATGGATCTACTGGGACGAGGGCGATTTCGACAGGGCGATAACAGAGGAACGCCTGGAACTCGAGCGGCGTGATGATGCCGTCCTGCTCGTTGCTCTCGAAACAGGCCTTGCCGAGGACGGTCCATTCGGCGCCATGCGCGCCATGGCCGAAGCTCTGGTTGCGCGGTCGCAGGAACGCTACGTCGACCCGTTCGAGATTGGCAAGACCTTCGCAAGGGCCGGGATGGTCGACGAGGCGCTGCACTGGCTCAACGAGGCTATCGACTACGGATCCTACGAGATCATCTTCCTCGCGCTGCGGCCCGATTTCGACGTGTTGCGCGAGGACCCGCGCTTCGAAACTCTGCTCGAACGCGTCTACGGCCAGCAGGTTCCACCCAAAAAAATGTAACGTATTCGCTCGACAAGGGTCGAAAAATCTGGGCACGCTATTGCACAGGCTTGGGCGGTGCGGACCCTGCGTTACCGAGCCGCCGGCAGCATGGAGGAGAGGCCATGAATCGCACATTCCACGGACGCGACTTTTACGTAATCTTGTCACTGCTGTCTTTCGTGGCGTTTGCCGGTTGCAGCAGCTCGTCCGACGCCCCTGTCGATCCCGATCGGCCCGCGGCCGGCCTGCTCAGGCAGGTCGAGAACGCACAGCAGCTCGAGACTGCGCTGAAAGAGGGGTTCACGGCAATCAACACGGCGCCCGCTTCTGACGGGCTGGCCGTCGGCGTCGGCAGCGCTGCGCCCGAAGGCAATTTTACGGGTACGTACACGCAAGAGGTGAATGTCGACGAGTTCGACGCGGTGCGCTACGACGGTGCGCATCTTTACGTGGCGCCGAGACGCTACTTCCACTGCTGCTTCCTGGCCGCCGACGGCGCAGTGAACAGCGGCGACCCGGCGCAGCCTTCGATTCGCATCCTGGCGACCGACCCCGCCAGCGGCGATGCGACGCTGGCCAGCGAGATCCCGCTCGAGGCGGACATCAGCGTGCAGGGCATGTACGTCGCCGGCGAGCGCATGTTCGCACTGACGGCGCAGGCGACCTATGGTGCTTACGGAGACTTCTGGCTGATGCCGGCGATCTGGGCGCCGGAAAAACTCGGTTACCGGGTCTACGACCTGGCCGACAAGGCGAACCCGGTGCTCGAGACCGACGTCAGCATCGACGGCGTGTTCGTCGATAGCCGTCGCGTCGGCAACGTCGTGTACATCGTAAGCCGCTATGCGCCGCACGTGCCCGGGATCGTCTACTTCCCGACGACGAGCGCGGATGTCGCCGGCAACGAGGCGCTGCTCGCTGAAGTGGCGCTCGATGAGCTGCTGCCGAAGATCACTATCGACGGCGTCACGCAGACGCTCGTGGATCCGGCCCGGTGCTTCCTGACCAATGACGATCGCGTGCCCAGTCACCCCGTGATCACCAACATAACGGCAGTGCCGGTCGATAATCCGAAGGCCTTCGTCAACACGTGCTACAACGACGACATGTACGGCGCCTACGTCTCGGAAAGCGCCATCTATTTCCCGCAACTGCTCTCCTACCTGTGGCCGAGCGATGCGAAGACGCGCATACACAAGTTCGCGCTGCAGGGCACGGGCGTCACGTACCGCGGCTCGGGCGACATCGACGGGCACGTGTGGCGCGGCGGCCAGGCGGATTTCCGCATGAGCGAGCACGGTGGCAACCTGCGCGTGCTGTCGTCGAAATTCAACCCGGGCAACGAGGACTTCGTCGATCACTTCCTGTACGTCTTGCGCGAGTCGGCAACGGAGCCGGCGCTCGACATCGTGGCGCAGCTACCCAACGCCGCGCGGCCAGAGCCGATCGGCAAGCCGAACGAAGTCCTCTACGGCGTGCGTTTCCTCGGCAATCGCGCTTACGCCGTGACGTTCCTGCGCATCGACCCGCTATACGTGATCGACCTCGCGGATCCGGCGGACCCGTTCATTGCCGGTGAACTCGAAATCACGGGATTCTCCGACTTCCTGCACCCGGTCAGCGACGACCTGCTGCTCGGCCTCGGGATTGCGCAGGCGGGCGGCGTAAAGCTGGAGCTGTTCGACGTCAGCGACATGACCCTACCGATGTCGCGCGGCGCGGTCACGCTTGGCGGCCTCGGCTCGTGGAGCGAGGCGCGCTGGGACCGGCACGCGTTCACGTACCAGTCGGACGTTGACGGCATCGATCGATTCACGATCCCGGCGAGCGTCTATGACGAGAACAACGGCACGGGCAGCTGGGAACACTCATTGCGCCTTTTCGAGATTCGCGACAAGGCCACGCCGGCCGTGGCGTCCCTGGTCCCGGTCGGCAGTATTGTCCCGCCGCAGAAGGAACCGACGTGGATAGAACGTAATCGTGCATTCATTCACGACGACACGGTGTACTTCATCCAGAACGAGACGGTCTGGTCGGCCTTTTGGGACACGCCGACCCTGGTCAATGGGCCGTTCTAAGCGTTGACCGGTGGGGCATTCGCGGTCCCGGTCGATCAGTCGGAGGATGTCCCGCCGTCCTTCTCGGCTAGCTCCGCTGCGCGTCTCGCTTCCTCGCCGGCCTTCAGTTCCTCGACGAGGCGGAGCTTCTTCGCTTCGAGCTTCTCGAGTTCGCGCGGATCGAGATTGTCGGCGGCCTCTTGCAGCGCCTTGATCGCCGCGTCGGTGTGCTCGATCGCCGTGCGAATTTTTTCGACGGACGCTGCTTCCTCGGCCTTGTCGAATGCCAACTGTTCGGCGGAGGCCTGCTCCTGTACCACGACCGTTTTCGAGAGCGGCGGCAGCACCTTGCGATCCTTACCGAGCGCGCGCGTATTCATGAAATTGGGCGATACGATTTCGATACGTTCGGCGTGCAGCGCGTCGAGCATTGCCGCGCGCAGCCGGGATCGCGCCGAGATCAGGCTGGTAACGTCTTCAAGGAGTCCCGCCACGCGATAAGTCACCGAGAAGTCGCCCAGCTCCCGCACCAGCACGAAACCGTCCTTGAGCCCGGCGCTCTCAGCGGCGGCGCAAAGAACCCCGGTGACGCGCGCGTGAGCGACGTCGTAGCCCAGTGAAACCTCCGCATGGATGATTGTCCCCGAGGCGCGCACCACTTGCAGCGGTTGCGTCACCATGTAGAGATTCGGGACCGTGACGAGGTCCCTGAATTCGGTCTGGATCTCTGTGTGCAGCAGGTCCATCTCGGTGATGCGGCCGGTGAGGTCGGAGACAGTGATGAAGTCACCCGGGCGGGCATTCTTCACGGCCTTGAGCATGATCCCGGCCATGATGTTGCCGATGAACGTGGTCGACGATAATGCGATCGCTGCACTGAGGAGGATGCCGATCAGGCTGAGGAGCTGACCGCGCAGGGTGTCATTGACCGGCAAGGCGACGATGATGGCGAGTAGCCCGGCGAAACTCAGGGCCAGCATGATGAGCTGGAAGCGGAACTGCGCGTCCGGATTGTCCTGCCAGCGGCGCCGCAGGAACCAGTTGATCGACACCAGTAGAACGGCGACGGCCGCGATCGTCCCGAGCAGCGGTAGGAAACGTGCGAAATTTTCGATGAGGTTGGTCATTGTGTGCGGCCCGGTCCGAGGCGGTCCTGTTGTGCAGACTATAATTCAACAACTGGTTGAGCGCATGCGGAGAACTGACAGAACACATGCGGAAACAATCTCCGAACATATTGCACGGCGACATGCAGAACGGTCATCGGTTTCTTGAAACCACGACTGCAATACCGTTGGCCGCTCGCGATGTTTTTGCATTCTTTGCCAACGCCGAAAACCTCGAGCGGATCACGCCACCGGAACTCGAGTTCCAGATCCTGACTCCGACTCCCGTCGCCATCGAAGAAGGAACAATTATCGATTTTCGCCTGCGCCTTTTTCACGCGCCATTCCACTGGCGCACGCGGATCGTGCGATGGCAGCCAGAGGAGCAGCTTGTCGACGAGCAGATTCGCGGACCGTACAGAAGCTGTTGCCCGGCTCTTGGGTAGTAGCGGCGATGCCTGACGACCCGGGCGGGGTCTTGTTCTCGCAGCGGCATACTACGGATGAGCTTCTAGGTATCCGGGGTCGGCGCAGTTACCGAATACGCGTGCACGCTGCCGAGGTGCACTTCGAACGGGCCGTCTTTCCTGTCGTAGATCATCAGCCCCATGCCCGTGACCTTCGACGTATCGAGTGGCGGACCGTCAAGCCGGCTCCCGCGGAACTTCGGCACGAAGCGGGCAAACGGCAAGTCGACCGTGGTCCAGGTGCCCTCGCGGGTCTCGAAGTCGGCCCAGTAAGCGATTTCTCTGCCGCGCCAGCGCGCCGCCGTCGCCAGTCGCCACGTGTAGCGGCGCCCGTCGCCCTTTACGCGCAGCCGAACACCCGCATATTGCGACAGGTCGAGCTGCACGGATGCTGTGCGGATCGAACTGAAGCCGCCGCCGTTTGTATTCGTGTACCCCGCGAAACGCAGAATGCCTTCGTCCTGGCTGAACGTGCCTTCACTGCGTCCGCCCATGACGTTGTCATTGAGGACATACCAGCCGAAGTCGGTGCCGTCCGACGAGAACTCGGTGAGCAGGAACGGGTCGGCGGCCGCGCCGGCCGGCGGCAAGATTAGCGTCATCAGCAGCAGCCCCTGAATGCATGTACTCTTCATTTTCCCAATACTCTACCAGCACCGGCGTGACGGCTGGGCCGGGTTTCCGCAATGACTCGTGAAGACCTTATCACCTCGGCCTTTGGACGCTTCATCAAAGTGGGCGGACTGGTTGGCCGTGTTGGCGTCTCGGTGCTCGGGCAACAGGCAGCCGGCCTGCTACGCGACGGCCCCACGCAGCAGCTCAGGAAAGGCGAGAACATGGTCCGCAACGCCATGCGCATCGCTGAGACCCTCGGCGAGATGAAGGGTGCCGCGATGAAGGTCGGCCAGATGCTCAGCCTGCATGAGGGCCTGTTGCCACCGGAGGTCGCGGCCGTGCTCAGCGTCCTGCAAAAGCAGGCGCCGAGCGTACCGTTCGAGGTCATGGAGGGCAGGCTGCGGCGAGAGCTCGGTGACATCGATGCGCTGTTCGAGTCGCTCGAGCCGGAGGCGTTCGCTGCCGCGTCGATAGGCCAGGTTCACCGCGGCGTGCTCAAGGATGGACGCGAGGTCGCGGTCAAGATCCAGTACCCTGATATCGATCGAATGGTCTCGGCGGACCTCAAGAACCTCAAGGTGCTGATGGGCAACCTCGTCGGCCTGTTTACCGACATCGATTTCGAACCGATCTGGGCCGAGGTTCGGGAACGACTGGTCGAGGAGCTCGATTACCACAAGGAAGCCGACAACATACGTCGCATGGCGGAGCTGCACGGCGACTCCCCTGACATCCTCGTGCCCACGGTCGTGCCGGAGGCGACGACGCGAGGGGTCCTGACGATGGAATTCCTGGATGGCATCCCGCCCGCCGAGGCGGTGTCCGATCGATACGCGCGGGAGCTCCGGGACCAGTGGGCCGTCACCTTGTTCGAATTTACGCTGCGAGGCCTGTTCGAACACCGCTTCCTGCACGCAGACCCAAACATCGCCAATTTCGCATTCCGTGACAACGGGCAGGTCGTCGTCTACGACTATGGCTGCATGAAGGAAATCCCGGACGCTATCGCGACCGGCTATGCAGGGCTCATGGATGCCGTGATCCACCGCCGCAAAACGGCGATACCGGGTATCCTGCTCGAGATGGGGGTCTTCAAGGAGGACGGTGCGCCGCTGCCGCGCACAATGACAGACCCCTACGCCGAACTCTTGCAGGACATCGTCAAAGCGTCGCCACCGTACACATTCGGGGAGGACAGTTCGATCTACGATGTACTCTACGATCTCGGCATGGCGAACTGGCAGGACGCCACGGATATTCGTTTCCCGCAGGATGTCGTATTTATCAACAGGACACTGGGCGGCCTGTTCGGCAACCTCGCCAAGTTCCGGGCGACGGGGCCGTGGCGCAAACTGCTGCGAACTTACACGACCGACAGAGGTCCTGTTTAGGGGCCAGGATTATCGATTATGGAACTCGTCGTCTTCGATCTCGACGGCACGCTTCTCAACCGGGATTCGGTAATTTCCGACTACACGAGCGAGACGCTGAGGCTGCTCACCGAGCGCGACATCGCCTACACGGTCGCGACAGGCCGCACCTTGCACGGTGCGCGCGCCGTTCTCGAAGGCCACTGCTTTCAATTGCCGCAAGCCTACAAGAACGGTGTCATGATCTGGCATCCGGAGTCGGAGCAACTGACGAGCGGCGCTACGCTCACGCGGGTCGAGCTCGACCACATCGCCGGCGCCTGCCTGGCGGAAGGCTTGACGCCCTTCGTCTTTACGCTCGAGGAGCATCAGGTGAGCACGGTCTACCATCCTCCCGTTCTCGCTGACATCGAACGCAAGCTGATTCGGACCATCGGCGTCGAAATACCGGTCAAGATTCGCGCGTTGGACGAGCTGCCCGCCGATGCCACGATTACGCACGTCAACGCCATAGGCCATGGAAGCGCAATCGAGTCGGCGCTCGGCGGCCTCAACGACGAGCCCCATCTAGTGGCCTACTCCGGTGTTGCGCTGGAAGGCGAACCGTGGCGCTGGCTCGATGTACACCACAGCGACGCGAGCAAGGGAGGCGCCGTTGAGGCGCTCAAGCGGCTGCTCGGGCTCGAGCGTGTCATCTGTTTCGGCGACAGCGACAACGACCTCAGCATGTTTGCAGCGGCTGACGAAAGTTA
>JBFIHC010000045.1:0-23285 GCA_041601995.1 Woeseiaceae bacterium
CGAAGCGCTGGTGCGCTCGATGAACCTCGTATCCGTGCGCCTGCTGTTGTTCGAGACGGGCGTCGGCAACGCAGTGAGGCACATCGCCAAATTCGGATTCAACGACGCCGCGTTGCCGCGCAACGGCTCGCTCGCGCTGGGTGGCGGCAGCGCAACGCCACTCGATATGGCGCAGGGCTACGCGACGATCGCGAACGGCGGCTATGCCGTAAAACCGTATGTTATCGACGCCATCTACGATGCGGACGGTGAAACGCTGTATCGCGCTAACCCGGCGGTCGTCTGCGAGCCGTGCCTCGCCGAACCCGAGGGCGCGTATGTCTCCGACCCGAGGGAAGGGCTGACGCTCGAGCAGATGGCGGACATCGCGCTGTCGTACCGCCCCGATGCCAGCACGGCGCCCGAGCTGTATGCCGACATCAATGCCGCGCCGGCGGTGGTGCCGATACAGAACGCCTTCCTGGTGCAGGACATGATGCGCGACGTTATTCGCCGCGGCACCGGCCGGCGTGCGCTGGTACTTGGCCGCCGGGACCTGTCCGGCAAGACCGGCACCTCGAACGACCGGCGCGACGCGTGGTTCGGTGGCTTCAACCGCGACCTGACCGCCATCGTGTGGATCGGCTACGACGACGATCTGCCGCTGGGTCCGGGCGAGGAAGGCTCGCGGACGGCGTTGCCCGTCTGGATCGAGTTCATGCGCGATGCGCTGCGCGGGGTGCCAGAGAACCAGATGCCGATGCCGCCGGGCATCGTCTCTGTTCTTATCGACAAGGAAACCGGCTGCCCCGCCAGGGCCGGGCAGAGCAATGTGACGTTCGAGGTGTTCCGGCAGAACCACGTGCCCGAGTGCGAGACCGTCGAGGAACTGCCGGACATCTTCAACGACACGACCGGTACCGGCGAGGGCGACAGAAGCGAGCAACCGGAAGAACCGGAAGAATCACTGTTTTAGTTCAATGCCCAGGAAAAAGACCAACAGCAATGGCGAACGCGCACGCCGCATGGTTGCGCAGGAAGCGGCGCGCATCATCGTCAACCAGGGTATTCGTGACTTCGGCCTCGCAAAAAAGAAGGCCGCCGAAAGACTGGGCCTGACGGATCGCGGCTCGCTACCGGGCAATGCCGAGATCGAGCTGGCGGTCAGCGAACACCTGCAGCTGTTCGCCGGCGAGTCGCACAGCGACCTGCTGCAGACCATGAGGCAGGCCGCGCTATCAGCCATGGAAATGCTGTCCCCGTTCGAGCCGCGCCTGGTCGGCCCGGTACTTAACGGTACCGCCGATGCGAACTCGGCGGTGAACCTGCACGTGTTCGCCGACAGCGCCGAATCGGTGGCGCATGCGCTCGACCTGCGGGGCCTTAATTACAGGCCTTACGAGCGCCGCCTGAAGAGCCGGCGCGACCGCGCCGAAACCTACGCCGGGTTCGAATTCCACCACGGGGAGGCGGCGGTGCAGGCCACGGTGTTCCCCGTGGACGGCATCCGCCAGGCGCCGATCAGCCCGGTCGACGGCAAGCCGATGAAGCGCGCCGACGAAAAGGCCGTGCGGGAGTTGTTGCAGGGACCGTAGGGGCGCGCCCGGGCCCGCGATCCCGTTCTCGCTGCAGGAGCGCGTCCCGGCGCGCGGTCAACAGGCTTCGAGAACCGCGCCTGCAGGTGGTATCAACCGATTCTCAGCGCTTCTCGACGGGTACGTAGTCGCGTTCCGCGGCGCCGGTATAGAGCTGCCGCGGGCGGGCGATCTTCTGCTTCGGATCCGAGATCATCTCGCGCCAGTGCGCCACCCATCCGACCGAACGACCGAGCGCGAACATCACCGTGAACATGGACGTCGGTATGCCGAGCGCCTTGTAGATGATGCCCGAGTAGAAGTCCACGTTGGGATACAGGTTCTTCTCTTTGAAGTAGTCGTCGCTCAGCGCGACTTCCTCGAGCTTGCGTGCCAGTTCGAAGAGCGGCGTCTCGTTGTTGTTGGGAAGCGCATCGAGCACCTTGTGCGCCATCTCGCGGATGATCGTCGCCCGTGGATCGAAGTTCTTGTAGACACGGTGGCCGAAGCCCATCAGGCGGAACGGGTCGTTCTTGTCCTTCGCCTTGGCGATGTACTTGTCGATCTGGTTCACGTCGCCGATCTGGTCGAGCATCTTGAGCACGGCCTCGTTGGCGCCACCGTGCGCGGGACCCCACAGCGCGGAGATGCCGGCGGCGATCGCCGAGTACGGATTGGCGCCGGAACTTCCCGCCATGCGCACCGTCGACGTCGAACAATTCTGCTCGTGATCCGCGTGGAGGATGAACAGGAGATCGAGCGCCTCCGCCTGGATCGGATCGATCTCGTACGGCTCGGCCGGCACGGAGAACATCATCTGCAGGAAGTTCTCGGTGTAATTGAGGCGGTTCTTCGGGTACATGAACGGCTGGCCGACACTCAGTTTGTACGCGGCCGCCGCGATCGTCGGCAGCTTGGCCACGATCCGGTGCGCAAAGATATCGCGGTGCTCCGGGTTATGTACGTCTGTCGTGTCGTGATAGTAAGCCGACATCGAGCCGACGACCGCCGATAGCATCGCCATCGGGTGCGCGTTGTAGCGGAAGCCCTTGAAGAAGTTCAGCATGCCCTCGTTGAGCATGGTGTGGGTGCGGATCGTGGTGTCGAATTGCTCGAGTTGATCCTTGGTAGGCAGCTCACCGTATAACAGCAGGTAGCACACCTCGATGAAGTTCGAATTCGCGGCGAGCTGCTCGACCGGGTAGCCGCGGTACATCAATATGCCTTTTTCACCGTCGATAAAGGTTATGTCAGATTTGCAGCTACCTGTTGCGACGAAGCCAGGGTCGTAGGTGAAGACACCCTGATCCCTGTACAGCGCTCCGATATCAACGACGTCAGGGCCGGTCGTACCCTTGTGGACAGGCAGTTCCAGTTCGCGACCGTCAGGATTGATCAGTCGAAAGGCTTCCTCGGTCATGGTTATCCTTTATCTGTTGTCGGCCGTAGCGGAAATCGGCTCACAAGGATACCAAAGGCCGGGCATTGAGGACCTAGGGATTAACCGTATGCCGGGTATTGACAGCCGGGGCAGCGCATGCCCCGGCGCGGGTCGTCGGGCGGCTCAGCTCATGCCGTACTTGCGGCGGAACTTGTCAACGCGACCGCCGGTGTCGACGATCTTCTGCTTGCCCGTGTAGAAGGGATGACACGAAGAGCAGACCTCGATGACGAGATCCTCGCCGAGCGTCGAGCGCGTGGTGAATTCGTTGCCGCAACTGCAGGTGACCTTGATGTCCGCGTAGTTGGGATGGATATCGGCTTTCATGGCTGACTGTCTCTTCGGTGCCGTCAGAAAGGGCCGCGTAGGATATAGCGAAGCGGGCAACGCCGCAAGTGCCCCGATGCGACCGCTCGCGCGGGCTTCTATTATCCACAGAAGCTGTGGATAAACCTGTGGAACAAATTTGAACGAGTGCCCTAAGGTGCGGATTTTCAAAGCCGCTTTTCAATATGACTATTTTGTGTCCATTTTAATAAAGCCAATAAAAACAGTTACTTATTTTCCTTTCTCGACGCGGTTGATGAATTCGGGTGCATCCGGGACTGGAAATATAGGGGTGCACGCAGCGGTGTGCATAAATTGACCGGTCCGGACGGCGACGGATTCCTCGCGAGGGCCGGTTACGGGCGTCGCATCGCCGTGCCTCGGGCCGCTCACTCGGGCAGGAAATGCGCCTGCAGATCGTTCAGGAACTGCTGGCCCTTCACCGTCGGCCGCCAGTGACCGCCGTCGCCGGCCGCGACCAGCCCCCGCTCGGCCAGCGGCGCCAGCCGCTCGCGCAGGGTCGGCAACGGCAGCCGGGTTCGCTCCAGGAACAGCTGCTCGCTGAAGCCGTCGACCAGGCGTAACGCGTTGAGCATGAATTCGAACAGCAGGTCACCGCCGGCGACGCTCTCCTCGACACCCGTATCGCCCCCGCTCACCATATGCTGCAGGTACTGCAGCGGATTCGCCGGCTTCCTGTACCTGACGATACCCGAAGGGGTCGAGAGCTTGCCGTGCGCGCCGGCTCCCACCGCGACATAGTCGCCGAAGGACCAGTAATTGAGATTGTGCCGGCAGCGCCGGCCGTCCCGCGCCCAGGCCGACACCTCGTAGCGCTCGTAACCCAGCGCGGCAAGCCTGGTTTCCCCGGCCTGCTGGATATCGAACGTGCGATCTTCGTCCGGCAGCCCCCGCGGCGGGCGCGCGTGAAACACCGTGTTCGGCTCCAGCGTCAGCTGGTACCAGGACAGGTGCGTGGGGTGCAGCGCCGCGGCAGCGTCGATGTCCGACAGCGCCTCCGCAACCTCCTGTCCGGGCAGCGCGTACATGATGTCGATATTGACGTCGTCGAACCCCGCAGCCGCTGCTTCGCCCGCGGTCGCGCCGATGTCCTCGACGCCGTGGATGCGGCCCAAGACGGCGAGCTTCGCCGGATCAAAGGACTGGGCGCCGATCGACAGGCGATTCACGCCGGCGTCGCGATAGCCCCGGAGGTTGCCGCGCTCCACGGTGCCGGGATTCACTTCCATGGTGATCTCGACATCGCCTTCGACGGGGAAGCGCGCGCGCACCCCTTCCAGCAAGCGGGCGATCTCGTCGGCACGAAACAGGCTCGGCGTGCCGCCACCCAGGAAGATGCTGATCAGCGGTCGGCCGCCGGCCCTGGATGACTCCGACTCCAGGTCCCGGTGCAGCGCTTCCAGGTATCGTCGGCGAGAGGCATCGTCGCCGCCGCTGTAGGAGTTGAAATCGCAATAGGGGCATTTGCGCACGCACCAGGGAAGGTGCACGTAAAGCGACAGGGGCGGTGCCGCCCAGTCAGGCATAGTGCTCGCGCAGCATCTCGGCGAGCGCGGCGAGTGCCTTGCCGCGATGGCTGCGCGCATTCTTGAGCTCCGGCCCGAGCTCCGCGGCGCTTCTGCCGCATTCCGGATCGAAGAACACGGGATCGTATCCGAAGCCGCCGGTGCCGCGCCGCTCGCCGACGATCCTGCCCTGCCAGCGACCCTCGGCCACGAGCGACGTCGAATCGTCGGCGGATACGTACACGGCGCAGCAATAAAACGCCGCCGTGCGCTTGTCGTCCGTTACACCTCGCAGCTCGTGCAGCAACTTCTCGATGTTGTCGTCGTCGGTCGCTTCCGCTCCCGCGTAGCGGGCGGAGTAGACACCGGGACGGCCGTCCAGTGCATCGACAACGAGCCCGGAATCGTCGGCGATGGCCGGCAGGCCGGTCAGCTCCGCGGCATGCCGCGCCTTGATCAGCGCGTTCTCCAGGAAGCTGATGCCGGTCTCGTCCGCGTCGTCGACACCCAGCTCGGTCTGCGGCACGATTTCGACGCCGAATGCGCCGAGGATGCGCCGGATTTCCCGGACCTTGCCCGGGTTGCCGGTTGCGAGAACAATCCGATGGGGGAGGCTCATCGCTTCAGACGCCGACCAGAGCGTCATCCTGGGCGGCGATGATGTGTTCGATACCGTCTTTCGCGAGAAGGATCATCTCGGCGAATTCCTCTTCGCTGAACGCGTGTCCCTCGGCCGTTCCCTGGATCTCGATGAAGCGCCCCGCTTCGTTCATGACGATGTTCATGTCGGTCTCGGCATTGGAGTCCTCGTCATAGTCGAGGTCGAGCACCGGGGTGCCACGATAGATGCCGACGGACACGGCCGCGACGCGGCCGTGCAGCGGATTCTTGCTAATCGCCTTGCGGCCGGCGAGGCGGTGCATTGCCAGCGCCAGCGCGACGAAACCGCCGCTGATGGCCGCGGTGCGGGTACCGCCGTCGGCCTGGATGACGTCGCAGTCGATCGTGACCATGCGTTCGCCGAGTGCCTCGAGGTCGGTGACGGCGCGCAACGAGCGCCCGATCAGGCGGGATATCTCCTGGGTACGGCCGCTTTGCTTGCCGCGAGCCGCCTCGCGCGCCGAACGCGTGTGCGTCGAGCGCGGCAGCATTCCGTATTCGCCGGTTACCCAGCCGCTGTTCTTGCCACGCAACCACGGCGGCACGCGGTCCTCGACACTGGCCGTACACAGCACGCGGGTATCGCCGAACTCCGCCAGCACGCTGCCTTCGGCGTGGCGCGTGAAATCGGGCGTAAAACATACTCGGCGAATCTCGTTCGCCTGCCGGCCGCTGGGGCGCATCCTCGCTCTCCGCTCTTGGATTCCTGGTATCAGTCGCCGAGCCACCGCAGCGCGGCGCCCGTCGTATTGTCGCTGTAGGGTGAGTTTACGTTCAACGCCTTGATGCTGAGCGCCTTGAGATTTTCGGCAATGTTGTTGTCGCCGGACCTGGCGATCCCGGCCACGTCGTCGTCGCTCAGCCCGGACCAGAGGCCGTCGGTGCAGGCCAGCAGCACGTCGCCGCGCTGCAGCAACTGTTTCCGGGTAATGGACATGTCCGGCACCGGGGCGTCACCGCCGATGCAGCATTCGACGAAGTTGCGCATCGGGTGATCCTGCGCCTCCTCCTCGGTGATTGCACCTTCCTGGATCAGCACTTCGACGTGGCTGTGGTCTCGGGAGCGGGCCAGAACACGGTTACCGCGAACCTGGTAGATGCGGCTGTCGCCGATGTGCGCCCAGTACGCCCCGCCTTCCTGCACGAGGCAGACGGCGCAGGTTGCCCGGGGCCGGAAGTCGACCGCCACCTCGATGCCCAGGCCGACCACCTCATCGTGCGCCCGCGCCAGCGCCGTGTACAGGAAGCCCTGCGGATCGAATATGGGCAGAGTCGACGACATGAACATGTCCTGCACGACCTTGAGGCCGGTCTCGGCGGCGCGGGCACCGTCGGAGTGGCCACCCATGCCGTCGAACACCAGCATGATCGCCGCCTTGTCGGCTACGACGACGGCCGCGCGGTCCTGGTTGTCCTGCCTGTCTCCGAGAGCGGAGACTTTTGCGTATTCGACCTGCATAGTGGGGTGCGCTTAGAATGTCCGGCTGCCGAGAGGTACGACGGTCCCGCGTCAGGGGGCGAAAGTATGCCCGCTCCATGTCTGAAAAAACGTGATCGATACGTCACAACCGGAGACAGCTGCCAATGTTACACAGTATGACAGGCTTTGCGCGCGAAACCGCCGACGCGGAAATCGGGACGCTGACGTGGGAAATACGCGCAGTGAACCACCGCTATCTCGACGTGCAGTTCAGGCTCCCGGAGCAGATGCGCGTTCACGAGCAGGCGTTCCGTCAAGCCGTCGCAGCCAGCCTCAATCGTGGCAAGGTCGAATGCACATTGCACTTCCGCCGCGCATTCGACCAACAGTCGGAATTGCAGATCAACACCGAGTTCGTCGGGCTCATCGGCACCCGCATCAAGGAGATGTCGGCGGCCCTGCCGGCCACCGGTGCCGTCAACCCGTTCGACGTGCTTCGCTGGCCGGGGGTCGTCGAGCAGACGGACATCGAGTCGGCGCCGCTGTTCGAGGCAGCGCTGCCGCTGTTGCAGAAAACACTCGAGGCCATCAATGAGATGCGTGCGAGCGAAGGTTCGCGCATCGCCGAAATGCTCGATTCACGCTGCGCGGATATCGCATCCATTTCCCGTTCCGTACGTGCGCGCATGCCCGAGGTCCTGGACGCCGCACGAATGAAACAGCGCGAACGCATCGACAAGCTCGACGTCGAAGCCGACCCGGCGCGGCTCGAGATGGAACTCGCGCTCATCGCGCAGAAGCTCGACGTGGACGAGGAACTGGATCGTCTCGACAGTCACCTGACCGAGATACGCGACGTCATGACGCGCGACGAGCCGGTCGGCCGGCGCCTCGATTTCCTGATGCAGGAACTCAATCGCGAGGCCAACACGCTCGGTTCAAAATCGAACGACACGGAGACGACCCGCGCCTCCGTGGAGTTGAAAGTGCTCATCGAGCAGATGCGCGAACAGATACAGAACGTCGAATAGATCCGCCATGCCCGCAGCACCCGCCCGACTGTTCGTCATTGCAGCGCCATCCGGCGCGGGCAAGACCACGCTTGTCCATGCGATCACAAAGCGCAATCCGGAGCTGCGCTTTTCGATCTCCTATACGACCCGCAGGCAGCGGCGCACCGAAGTGGACGGTCGTGATTACCTGTTCGTCGACAAGGATGAATTCGACCGCCTGCGTGCCGAGGGTGCGTTGCTCGAGTCGGCGGAGGTGTTCGACAACTATTACGGGACCAGCCGCGAGCAGGTCGAGAAGCACCTGGCCGCGGGTCATGCCGTGGTCCTGGAAATCGACTGGCAGGGCGCGCGCCAGGTGCGTGAAGCGAAACCCGACTGCATCACGGTATTCATCCTGCCGCCGTCGCGCGCGGAGCTGGAACGACGGCTGCGCCGCCGCGGCACGGACAACGACCAGGTCATCGCGCGGCGCCTGAGAGACGCTTTGTCGGACATGTCGCACTGGGACGAATTCGATTACGTGATCTTCAATGACGACCTCGAGCAGGCGGTGGCGGACCTGGAAGCGGTGCTGGCCGGTCACGGCGAAAACAGCGCGACGGATAATCCCGCCGTTCGCGACGCCGCTCGTCAGCTGCTGGGCTGATTCGATTGCGGTTCGAGAACCGCCTCTGCAACCGTAAGAACCTTCCGCGCGGGCCGCTTTATAACGGTTGGTTATAAAGGCTGGCTACCCCGCCCGGCCTTGCGGTACGCTGCGCGGCCAATCGTGAATTCAGTGTGTTCGGCAGCAATTTGCCGAATATGATAAAGGATAACCAGAAATGGCAAGAATTACCGTCGAAGACTGCCTCGAAAACATCGACAACATTTTCGAGATGGTGCTCGTTGCCGCGAAACGAGCCCGCCGCGTCGCCCATGGCGCCGATCCCATGGTCGAACTCGAAAACGACAAGCCGACCGTCATCGCCCTGCGCGAGATCGCCGAGGGACACGTGACGCCCGCCATCCTGGACGAGATCGACCAGCCCGCGGCGGACGAGCTGATGAACGCCCCGGAACCGGGCGACGACCTGCTGCCGGTACGCGGGATCTCCATCGGCGACTGACGCGCTACCCGCGGCTTTTCGCGGGTATGATTGGCGTATGGATTACGCCGCCACAATCCTGTCCAAACTGCCGGGCGCGTCGAAACGCGATCACGGCATGCGGCATCTTGTCGACACCCTCTCGACCTATCTGCCGCAGGAGCAGATCGATACGATCACGCGCGCCTACGAGTTCGGCGCGGCGGCGCACGTGGGACAAACCCGCAAGACAGGCGAACCGTATATCTCGCACCCGGTAGCGGTCGCGCAGTCGCTGGCCGAGATGTACCTCGATTCCGAGGCGATCATGGCGGCGATCCTGCACGATACGGTCGAGGATACGGAGGCCACCCTCGAACAGATCGAGGAGAAATTCGGCCAGGAAGTCGCGTTGCTGGTCGACGGCGTCAGCAAGCTGGACCAGATCCAGTTCCGCTCCCGTGCCGAGGCGCAGGCCGAGAGCTTCCGCAAGATGATGCTGGCGATGATCGAGGACATTCGTGTCATCCTCGTGAAGCTCGCCGATCGCCTGCACAACATGAAGACACTGGACGCGATGCCGGCAAGCAAACGCAAGCGCATCGCTCGCGAAACCCTCGACATTTACGCGCCGATTGCCAATCGGCTCGGTATCAATCGCTTCAAGGTCGAACTCGAGGACCTCGGTTTCCGCTACCTGTACCCGCTGCGCTACCGGGTGCTCGACCGCGCGTTGAAAAAGAGCAAGGGCAGCCAGAGACAGATCGTGCGTCGTATTTCCGACGAAATCGAAAAGACCCTGGCGGCAGAAGGTATCGACGGGCAGGTCATCGGCCGCGAGAAACACCTGTATAGCATCTACAAGAAAATGACCGAGAAGAAGCGCATGCTCTCGGACATCGTCGACGTGTACGGTTTTCGAATCATCGTCGACGACGTGAGCACGTGTTACACCGTGTTGGGCCTGGTGCACGGTCTTTACAAGCCGGTGCCGGGACGCTTCAAGGATTACATTGCGATTCCCCGGATCAACGGCTATCAGTCACTGCACACGACCCTGTTCGGCCCCAAGGGTCTGCCGCTGGAAGTGCAGATTCGCACCCGCCAGATGGACCGTGTCGCCGAGTCAGGGGTCGCATCCCACTGGCAGTACAAGGCGGAAGACAAGGAAGACGCGACGCCGCAGCGGCGCGCTCGCCAGTGGCTCGCGAACCTCGCGGAATTGCAGAAGACGGGCACGTCGGAGGAGTTTCTCGAGAGCGTCAAGGTCGACCTGTTCCCGGACAAGATCTACGTGTTTACGCCCAAGGGCGACATCATGCCGTTACCGAAGGGCTCCACGACGGTCGATTTCGCGTACGCAGTGCACACGGATATCGGCAACCGCTGCGTCGCCGCGAAGGTCGATCGCGCGCTGGTGCCGCTGCGCACGGAGCTGCACAACGGCGAAACGGTCGAGGTCGTGACCAGCCGCGGTGCTCGGCCCAACCCGAACTGGCTGTCATTCGTCCGCACCGCCAAGGCCAGGACGGCCATCCGCAACCACATGAAGAAGATGCGCTCGGTCGAGTCGATCGACCTGGGCAAACGCCTGCTCGATCGCGCGCTGAAAGACCTCGGCTCGTCGCTGCGCAAGGTCGGCAAGGTGCGCACCAAGGCAGCACTCGAGGAGCTGGGGCTGAACAATACCGCCGAGCTGTTCGAGCAGCTCGGCCTGGGCCAGCGGCTGGCACCGCTGACCGCGCGCCTGCTGCTCGGAATCGACGAAGACGGCCGGGCGCAGCCGAGCCAGGCAAGCCTGACGATCGCCGGCACCGAAGGCATGGTGGTGAGCTACGCTAAATGCTGCTACCCGATACCCGGCGACAACATCATGGGCTACCTCAGCTCGGGTCGCGGCGTCGTGATTCACCGCAATTCCTGCGGCAACCTGTCGAACTTCCGCAAGCACTCGGAGAAGTGGATAGCCTGTAACTGGGAGAAGCAGATCGATCGCGAGTTCGCGAGCCAGATAAAGGTCGAGACGATCAACAAACCCGGGGTGCTCGCCGAAGTGGCCGCCACCATTGGCGACTCCGGCTCCAACATCGAACAGGTCGAGGTCGTGGGCAGGCACGACGACTGTTCGGTACTCTCTTTCCTCATCAAGGTCAGAGACCGCAATCATCTTGCGCGCATCCTGCGTGACGTGCGCAACATGCAGAACGTCGTGCGCGTGGCCCGCGACTGCGCCTGACCAAAAACAACGAAGTGCACTCATGACCAAGAAAGCGATTCACACGGACAACGCGCCCGCGGCCATCGGCACCTATTCGCAGGCGATCGAGGTCAACGACCTGGTATTCCTGTCCGGGCAGATTCCTCTCGACCCGGCGACGATGGAGGTGGTGGACGGCGATTTCGAAGCGCGCGCTCGGCGGGTATTCGACAACCTCGCGGCTGTTGCCGGGGCCGCGGGGGGATCTCTCGACGACATCGTCAAACTGACGGTCTTCCTCACCGATCTCGGCAATTTCGCGACCGTCAATGCCGTCATGGAGGATTACTTCCACGAGCCGTTCCCCGCCCGTGCGGCCGTTGGCGTCGCCTCGCTGCCGAAGGGCGTCGACGTCGAAGCGGATGCGATCCTGTTCCTGAGACGTCCGCTGTAGGGCTCATGCGGCCTGCCGGCAAAGCGCCCGCTTCCCGCACGGTGCCGGTCGCGGTTCGAGAACCGCTCCTACGGTGACGGTCGCGCTGGATTCGCCGCTGACCGGGCTGGCCGGGGTCGGGCCGGCGCTTGCGAAGAAGCTCGAACGACTGAACCTGTATCGCGTCGAGGACCTCCTGTTCCTGTTACCGCTGCGCTACGAGGACCGCACGCAGCTGGTCAGGCTCGGGGCGCTCGTCGCCGGCGAACGCTGCCTGGTGACGGGCGAGGTGCTGCTCGCCGAGACAACATTCCGCGGCCGCCGCAACCTGTTGGTCCGGATCGCCGACGGCAGTGGCCAGCTGACGCTGCGCTTCTTCCATTTCTCACGCAGCCAGCAGGCACAGTTCCAGCACGGGGCACGGGTGACCTGCTTCGGAGAAGTCCGCAAGGGCCGCGCCGGCTTCGAGATGATCCATCCGGAATACCGGTTGCTGCGCGACGGCCAGGATCCCGCGATCAATGATTCGCTCACGCCGATCTACCCGGCCACGGAGGGCGTGCAGCAGGGGCGACTGCGCAACCTGACCGAGCAGGCGCTGACGGCGATGCGGCGCACGCCGCCCGAGGAGTTGCTGCCCGACTCGATACGCCGGGAACTGGCGATGCCATCGCTCGCCGAAGCGATTCACTACCTGCACAGGCCGCCACCCGACGCGGACGTTGCGCTGATGGTCGCGGGCCGCCACCCGTGCCAGCAGCGACTGGCCTTCGAGGAGCTGCTCGCCCACTACCTGAGCCTCAAGAACCTGCGCGCACTGGCCGATACCGAGTCCGCGCCGGCGCTCGACGGTGGCAGGGACGAGGTCGGCGCGTTCATCGCGAAGCTGCCGTTCGAGCTGACGGGCGCGCAGCAACGCGTAACGGGGGAGATTCTCGGCGACATGCAGGCACCGCACCCGATGATGCGCCTGATCCAGGGCGATGTCGGGTCGGGCAAGACGGTCGTCGCGGCGATCGCCTGTCTGAAGGCGATGGCCTGCGGCGTGCAGGCCGCGATCATGGCGCCGACGGAGCTGCTCGCCGAGCAGCACTGGCGCAACTTCTGCGACTGGTTCCGGCCGCTCGGGGTGGAGCCTGCGTGGCTGGCAGGCAGCCAGAAAGCAGCGGCGCGCCGCGCAGCGCTGGCAGCGATTGCTGACGGCAGCGCGCCACTGGTCGTCGGCACCCACGCCCTGTTCCAGGAAGGCGTCAGTTTTCACAGGCTGGGGCTGGTCGTCATCGACGAGCAGCATCGCTTCGGCGTGCACCAACGCATGGCGCTGCGGGAGAAAGGCATCGGCGAGTACGGCCATCCGCACCAGCTGGTCATGACCGCGACGCCGATTCCACGCACACTCGCGATGGCCGCCTACGCGGACCTCGACGTCTCCATCATCGACGAACTCCCGCCCGGCCGGCAGCCGGTCACGACGGTTGCCATCCCGGAAACGCGCCGCGACGAGATCATCGAGCGGGTGCGCGCCGCGTGCGAATCCGGTCAACAGGCGTACTGGGTGTGCCCGCTGATCGAGGAATCCGAGGCGCTCGACTACGAGGCGGCGGAGGCCAGTTACGCAATGCTGACCGCGGCACTGCCGGACCTCCGGGTCGGCCTCGTGCACGGCCGCATGCGCCCGGCGGAAAAGGAACGCGGCATGCGCGCATTCAAGGAAGGCCTGATCCAGCTCCTCGTTGCGACGACGGTCATCGAGGTGGGGGTCGACGTGCCGAATGCGAGCCTGATGATCATCGAGAACGCCGAGCGCATGGGACTGTCGCAGCTGCACCAGTTGCGCGGGCGGGTCGGCCGCGGCGCCGCACAGAGCCACTGCGTGCTCGTCTTCAAGCCGCCGCTGGGCGCGGCCGCCAAGACGCGTCTTGCCGTGCTGCGGGACACCAACGACGGATTCGTGGTCGCGCAACGCGACCTCGAGCTGCGCGGGCCGGGCGAGCTGCTGGGCACGCGGCAGACCGGGCTGCCCGACTACCGCATCGCGAACCTGGTTCGCGATGCGGAACTGATGCCGAAGGTCCAGCGGGTTGCCGAACGAGTCACGCGCGAGGCAGCGACGACCGGCGCCTCGATCATCCGCCGCTGGCTCGGCGATGCCGGGCGCTACGGGAAGGTGTAGAACCCGTCTCGAATTACCGGTTGCTAGGTGCGGCGCTCCGCTTCTGGTAATTTAGCCGCGATGAAATTCCTGGTCGGCAATTTCGCTCCGGACATCGTTTCCCAGCTACGCAACTATGCCAAGCTGATGCGCCTGGACAGGCCCATCGGTACCTGGCTGCTGCTGTGGCCGACGCTGTGGGCGCTGTGGCTCGCCGGCGACGGCCATCCGGACCCGGGCCTGTTCGTCGTGTTCGTGCTCGGTGTCGTCGTCATGCGATCGGCGGGCTGTGTACTGAACGATTACGTCGACCGCAATATCGATCCTTACGTGGAGCGCACGCGCACGCGGCCGATCGCGTCCGGCGCCGTGCTGCCGATGGAGGCGCTGACGCTGTTCGCATCGCTGGGGTTCATCGCCATCGGCCTCGCGACGATGCTCAACCGGCCGGCGCAGATGCTGGCCGTCGTTGCGGCCCTGCTGACGGTCGCCTACCCGTTCGTCAAGCGTTTCGTGTCGATACCCCAGTTCATCCTCGGCGCCGCGTTCGGCTGGGCGGCGCCGATGGCGTTCGCCGCGCACACGGGCAGCACACCGCAGCTCGCGTGGCTGGTATTCGGTGCAGTCCTGGTGTGGGCGGTCATCTACGACACGTTCTACGCGATGGTGGACCGCGAGGACGACCGCAAGGTGGGCGTCAAATCGACCGCCCTGTTGTTCGGCGACACGGACCTGTTCGTGATTGCCGGCCTGCAGGGCGTGATGATCCTCGCCCTGATCCTCATCGGCCTGCGCGCCGAACTGGGGCTGTGGTATTTCGGCTCGATCGCGGTCGCCGCCGGGCTCATGGCTTACCATCTCTGGCTCGCCCGCGACCGCGAGCCGGCGGGCTGCTTCGAGGCGTTCCTGCACAATCGCCACATCGGCATGGTGATCTTCATCGGCATACTGCTGCACTACGCGTTCAACCCGTAGCGCCCCCGGATCAACCCCCGATGTAGTACATCTCCGGCTTCTGGATCTCGCGGCCGTGACGGCGGAGGTCGGCGCGCTGTTCACTGTAGCGATCGCTGCGCCGTGCCCAGACACGCTGAATGATGCTGAACAGCTCTTCGTCCGTGGCGCTTTCGCGCAGCGGCTGGCGCAGATCGGTGCCCCTCGTGGCAAACAGGCAGGTGAACAGCTGGCCGTCGGACGACAACCGCGCGCGGTGACAACTGCCGCAGAACGGTTCACTCACCGACGAGATGAAACCGACTTCGCCCTTGCCGTCCTCGTAGAGATAGCGTGTGGCGACTTCACCGTCGTAATTGCTGCGTTCGGCGCGCAGGGGCCAGCGTTCGCCGATGCGCGCCCGCAACTGGGACGAAGGCACCGTGTCCGACTCCTGCCAGTGATTGATGTTGCCGACGTCCATGTACTCGATCATGCGCACGATGACGTCGGTGCCCCGAAAACGCTCGAGCAACTGCATTATGGTGTGATCGTTTACGCCGCGTTGCACGACCGCGTTTATCTTCAGCGGCGTGAGATCGGCTTCGAGCGCGGCGTCGATGCCGTCGAGCACGCGGCTGAGGCCGCCGCGGCCGCCGCTCATATTCTGGAACACTGCATCGTCGACCGAGTCCAGGCTGACCGTTACGCGGTCCAGGCCCGCCGCCTTGAGTCCTGCGGCGTGCTGCCCGAGCAGGATGCCGTTGGTGGTCAGCGCGATTTCCTCGATCCTGGGCAGCGCGCGCAAATCGCCGATCAGGTCGCCGAGCGCCGGACGCAGCAGGGGCTCCCCGCCCGTGATGCGCAGCTTGCGAACACCGGCGGCCGTAAACAGCCCGGCGAGGCGCACGATTTCGGCGAAGTTCAGGCGCTCGTTGGTTTTCAGGAACTGGAAATTGCGGTGGTACTTCTCTTCCGGCATGCAGTAGGTGCAGCGGAAATTGCAGCGGTCCGTCACCGAGATCCGCAGGTCTCGAAGACCGCGATTCAATCTGTCCTGCACAGGATTATCCGCTACGCGCATGCCTGTTCAACCCCCTTTGCGTTTCCGCATCGCTCGTCACCCGCCTGCCACGGCGGGAATGATGCTGACCACGTCCCCGTCGTTGACGGGCGTATCGAGGCCGGAAACGGACTTCACGTTCTCGGACCCGACGAAGACATTAACATACGGCCGGAGTTCGCCTTCGCCCTGCATGACGCGCTGCAGAAAACCCGGATGGCGCGCGCCGATCTGCGCCAGCGCCGCGCCCACGGTCGCGGCATCGGCGTTGAGTACCGGTGCATCCTCGACGAAGGGTCGAAGCGGCGTCGGTATGCGTACAGTAATGCTGCTCATCCGGTCACCACGGCAACGACCGGTCGCTCGGGCCGTCGCAGACAACAGAGCACCACGCGATCGAAGCGCGATGTCATCGCGATTGCCGCGACTGCCGCGGCTCGCGCCGGTTCTTGTTGGTCGTCATTGTCGATCATGTTGATTACCGGCGCAACACGCGCACCGGCTGTGCCGTGCAGCGAACCCTGTTCGCTGGCGAGCAGCCGGCCGACCGCCTCGGGCGTCAGGGTCTCGCCGGGCGCCACGCCCGTCACGGCCGCCACCCGGTCGACGCGGTGCGCCACCCGCTCGCTCAGCGGCTCGCCGATTGCACGCGCCGATACCACCGGGATCACGATATCGGCACCCGGGACGAGGATCGGTTCGTCCGCTGCCGGCGCCTTGATCCAGCGCATTCGTGCTCCGTCTGCCTTGACGAGGGTCACGTCGAAGCCCGCCGCGTCGTGAATGGCCCGAATGGTCGCCGGCGCGGCGCCCGCATGCCGGCCGGGCTTGCTCGAGGTGCAGGCATAGGCGATCGGAGCGCCGGAAGCAACGGCGATTACCCGCGCCTGCAGGTTCGCATCCTCGTCGATGACCTGCCGCAGTACGAGATCGTCGGGGAACTCGGTCGTGTGCACGGTGGCGGTGAGCGCCACGTTCCCGCGATGCTCGCGCAGCAGCTGGTAGAGCACCGACTTCTTGCCGCCCGCCCCGACGGCGCAGACGATGCCGCGGCGCGCGTCGAGCGCGTCGATCAGCGCAGTCATCGGGAAACGAGCTCCACGGCTTTCACGCTCAGCACACGCGGCAGGTAGCTCGCAAGCTGCCTCCAGCTGTCGCCGGCATCGTCACTCGCAAACAGCTGCCCGCCCGATGTTCCGAAATAGACGCGGCAGGGCTGGCGCACGTCGATGTCCATGGCCTCCCGCAGCACCGTCACGTAGACGTGTTCACTCGGCAGGCCGGAGCTTGCCGACGCCCACGTCGATCCCGCATCGCGGCTGCGGTAGACGCGCAGCTTGCCGTCCACCGGCGCACGCAGGTGCGCGCTCGACTCCGGAATCTGGAACACGGTGTCCGGGTCGTTCGGGTCGGTGGCGATGCCGTAGCCGAAATCGCTCGGCAGCCCGTCGGTGATCTCGGTCCAGCTGCGGCCGCCGTCGTCGCTGCGGTAGACGCCGTTGTAGCACTGCCGGTAAAGGCGGCTCGGGCGCGCCGGGTGCATGATGACCCGGTGCACGTTGTGGCCGGTCTCGGGATAACGCTCGGGCAGGTTCTCGGCGCGCACGCCGGCATTCGCCGGCTGCCAGGTGTCGCCGCCGTCCTCGCTGCGGTAAACGCCGCCGGCCGACACGGCCGCGACGATGGTGCCGCGCGCCTGTGGATCGATACAGATTGAATGCACGGCAAAGCAGCCTTTCGACGGCTCCCAGGTCGAACGGGTCGGGTGCTCGTTGAGCCCGTCGACCGGCTGCCAAGTGCGGCCCCGGTCGTCGCTGCGGAACAAGCCGGCCGGGTCGATGCCGGCGAACAAGGTACCCCCGGCCAGCGCGAGGTACCAGACCGCCCGGGTCGCGCCGCGGCGGCTCTGCGCCGGGTACCCCGGCGCCATTTCCAGCGAGGTCCACGATGCGCCGTGGTCTTCGCTGGCATAGATATGTGCGCCCCACACCTTGTGTGACGTTGCGGCGAACAGCGTACCGTCGGGTGCGGCCAGCGTGTGCAGTACCGAGTAGCCGGCGAGGTGTGGCCCGTCGATGCGACAGGCCTCGCCGGCGGCGTCGCGGAAGACGCGGAACAGCCCTTTCGCCGTGCCGACGAGCAGCGTCATCGTGTCAGCGCCGCGCCGTGCGTCACTCACGTCTCGAGCAGGCGCGGCATCAGTTCGGCGAGGTTGCAGGGCCGCGTGCGCATGTCGAGCTGGGCGCTGAGCAATTCGTCCCAGGCCGTCGCGCAGGCACCGGTCGACCCGGGCACGCAGAAGACATAGGTGCCGTTGGCGACGCCCGCGAGCGCCCGCGACTGGATCGTCGAGGTCCTGATCTGCTCCCAGGAAATCACGCGGAACGTCTCGCCGAAGCCGTCGATGACTTTGTCCAGCAGCGGGCTCACGGCCTCCGGCGTGCCGTCACGGCCGGTGACGCCGGTACCGCCCGTGGTGATCACGACATCGACCCCGGGGTCGGCTATCCAGCCGGCCACGACGGCACGAATCGTGTACACGTCGTCGGGCACAATGCGCTTCCCGGCGAGCTGGTGCCCGGCATCGGTGAGCCGGCCGGCCAGCAGTTTGCCGGACTTGTCGGTTGCGTCCGTGCGGCTGTCGGAAACCGTCAGGACCGCGATATTCAGCGCGACGAATTCGCGCTCTTTCGGGCTTTTGCTCATGCTGGGCTCACTGTCTGGAAATGTTGCGCAGCGCGTCGCTCACACGAACGCAGCAAACGGCTGCACCGTTACCTCGTCGCCCTCGGACACGGGGCCGGCGTCTTCGGGCAACACGATAAAGCAGTTGGCCGCGGCCATCGAACTCAGCACGCCGGACCCCTGGTGGCCGGTCTTGTGCACGACGAACCGCCCGTCTTCGGTGCGTGACAGCACGCCGCGCTGAAATTCGCGACGCCCGCGCTTCTTACGCAGCGCTGACGCGGATACCGCCGGCATCGTCAGCGGCGGCGCCGGGTCCGGCATGCCCGCCAGCGCCTGCAGCGCCGGCTGCACCAGCTGGTAGAAGGTCGCCATCACCGAGTTGGGGTTGCCCGGCAAACCGAAAAACAGCGCATTGCCAATGCGCCCGAAAGCAATCGGCCGACCGGGTTTCATGGCCACCTTCCAGAAGCCGACGGTGCCGGCGCGCTCCAGCGTTTCGGCAACGTAGTCCGCATCGCCCACGGATACACCGCCCGAGGTCACGATGGCGTCGGCCGCCGCCGCCGCTCTCGCGAAGGCCTGTTCCACCGCATCGCGATCGTCATGGATCACGCCCATGTCGAGCAACTCGACGCCGAGGCGCGACAGCATGCCGTAGATCGTGTAGCGGTTGCTGTCGTAAATCTGCCCCTCGCCCAGCGACTCACCGACGCTGCGGAGCTCGTCGCCCGTCGAGAAGAACGCGATGCGCGGACGGCGCCGGACGCTAACCTCGCTCACGCCGATCGATCCGAGGATGCCGAGCTGGGCCGGTAACAGGAGGGTACCCGCGCGCAGCGCGACGTTGCCGGCCGCGATGTCTTCGCCGGCCTGTCGCACGTGCTGTCCGGGCTTCTGGCCGGCGCCGATGATCACGGTGTCGCCTTCGCGGGTGGCGTTCTCCTGCATCACGACGGTATCGGTTGCCGCGGGCATCGGCGCGCCGGTCATGATGCGCACGCACTGGCCATCACCCACGGCAGCCGCGAAAGGCCGCCCTGCCGCCGACGTCCCGACAACCTCGAGCCGCGTCTCGCCGGCGGCGCAAAGGCCGGTGCCGAGCATCGCGTAGCCGTCCATCGCCGAGTTGGTATGTGATGGCACGTTGATCGTCGACACGACGTCGGCGAACAGCACCCGCCCCAGGGCGCTGCGCACGGCCAGCATTTCACTGCCGCCGACGGGCTGCACCTCGGCCAGTATGCGGGCCAATGCATCGGTGAGTTTCAGCGCCGGGCCCTCGTGGCCGTCGGCGCAACAATCGACATTGGTCTTGCTGCTCATGTCCTGCGCTTAGTTGTCTGCCGCCGTGGTGCGCAGCGCGAGCGCTTGCTCGAGTGCCCGCCTGTCGTCCGGGGCGTTGATATTGGCGAACGACTCCGCCACGTCGCTGAAGTCCACACTCTCGTACCCGTGCCGGGCGTACCACCGGTCGATCTTACGCTCTCCGTCATCGAGATAACCAGCCAGATCGTCCAGCAGCTGGCAGGCGAGCAGCGCGAACACGGGTTGCACGCGCTCGCCGTCATGGGCGGCCGCGATGGAAGCCCCTGAGGCCCGCGCGGCGTCATAGAGCCGCTGCACCAGGCGGTCGTGCAGCAGCGGCGAATCGCAGGGCACGACGGCGATGTAAGGCGTCCGGGCCGCACGCATGCCGCTGACCATGCCCGCCAGCGGGCCCCGGAACTCGCTGTCGCCGTCATCCACGACCCCGCAGCCGAAGCGGCGGTAGCTGTCGTGGTTACGATTGGCGTTGATCAGCACGTCCGCAACCTGCGGACGCAGGGTATCGACGACCCACGCGATCATGGGCCGGCCGCCGATCTGGACGAGTCCCTTGTCCACGCCGCCCATGCGCGTCGCACGGCCGCCCGCCAGGATGACGCCGGTGACCTGCTCGCGCACAGTGGCCGACGCGTTACTCAACGCGCTGCCTGTCATCGGCACGGGTGTCCGGCTCGGCGCCGGGGAAAAACAGCTGCTGCCCGTCCACGCGGAACGCGGCAATAGCCGCCTGCCCGCGCGTCGACGTCAGCCAGTCGACGAAGGCCTGGGCCTCGCGGACGTGCACGTGCGGGTGCCGTTCTGGGTTTACGACGATGGCGGCGTAGGGGTTGTGCAGCCGGGCGTCGCCCTCGACGAGAATCCGGAGGCCGCCCTTGTTGCCGAAGCTCAGCCAGCTGCCACGGTCGCTGAGCGTGTAACCGCCCATGGCGCCCGCCGTGTTGAGGGTCGCGCCCATGCCCGAACCCGCCTCCCGGTACCAGGAACCGCTCGCGGGACGCGGGTCGAAACCGCTTGCCGCCCAGAGCTCCAGCTCCTTCTTGTGCGTGCCGCTGTCGTCGCCGCGCGACACGAAAACGACCTCGCTTTCGCCGATGCGGCGCAGCGCTGCCGCGACGTCGTGCATCCCGCGGATGCCGGCAGGATCTGCCGCCGGCCCCACCAGCACGAAATCATTGTGCATGACCGGGTGGCGCGCGAGGCCCAGGCCGTCATCCACGAACTTCCGCTCCGACTTCTCGTGATGCACCAGCAGCACGTCCGCATCGCCGTTCGTCGCGATTCGGATGGCCTGCCCGGTGCCGACGGCGACGACCTGCACCTCGATGCCGGTCGCTTCCGTGAACTGCGGCAGCAGCCAGTCGAACAGCCCCGAGTTCTGCGTCGACGTCGTCGAGGCGACGGTGATGGAGCGTGGTTCCCCGTGCACGGTGCCCGTGATCAAAAGGGCCGCGAGAGCGAGCACCGCGGGCAACCGCGTGAACGCGCGTGGCGTTTCTGTCTCGTTGCGCATGGTCAAGCAGGTCCCCGGGTCGTCACGACTGGTGAGTGATCGTCGCCTAGGCCGGCAGCTCGCCGGCCAGGAACCCGGCGGCCACCGGGTCTTTCGGCGATGTGAAGAACTCGGCCGCCGGCGCATGCTCGAGCAGGCTGCCGTCGTTGAGGAACATTACGTCGCCGGCCAGTCGCCTGGCCTGCGCAATGTCGTGGGTGGTCATCAGGATCTTGGTGCCGGCGGCGCCGATAGCGCCAATCAGCTCCTCGACGCCGCGCACGGCGGCCGGGTCCAGGTTCGTGGTGGGCTCATCAAGCAACAAGACTTTTGGCCTGAGTACGAAGGCCCGCGAGATCGCCAGTCTCTGTTGCTGGCCGCCGGACAGGGTGCGGGCCGCCCGCGCACCGAGACCCGCCAGTCCCGCCTGCTCCAGAGCCGCGTCGACCAGGGCTTGCCGTTCGCTGCGCGGCACGCGTTTGACGCGCAGCACGTGCAGCAGGTTATCTCGCACGGTGCGCCGCAGAAGCACCGGGTGTTGCGACGCCATCGCCTGTTGTTCGCGCGCTTCGGCAATCGAGAGATCACCCCAGCGGATTTCGCCGCTCGTCGGCTGCAGCAGGCCGTGACAAAGGCGCAGCATGACGCTCTTGCCGGCCCCGTTGGGGCCGAGAATGACGGTCCGGCCGGACGATCCGATCCAGAACGACACGTCCTTTATGATCTGCCGGCCGTTGATTTCGAACTTCACGCCGCGTGCAACCAGCGGCAGCAGGGGGTGATCACCCGGCGATTCCGCCTGGATGCAGCCACGGTCCTCGGCCCTGGGTGCTTTATCAACCATAGCGCCGTCTCGCCGCATCGGAGATCACGAGCGCGGCCGCGTTGACGCCCAGCGCAAGCGTGACGAGGATCATGCCGAGCCCGAGCGCCAGAGCAAGATTGCCCTTGCTCGTTTCCAGCGCGATCGTGGTGGTCATCACGCGGGTGGCGTGCTGGATATTGCCGCCCACGATGATCACGGCGCCGACCTCGGCAATGGCCCTGCCGAAACCCGCCATGATCGCGGTCAGCAGACGAAAGCGCCCGTCCCACAGCAGCGTTGCTATGCTCTGCAGGCGTGTGCACCCGAGCGACCGCAGGTGCTCGTCGTATTCCTCGTGAAGATCGGCGATCGTCTGTCGCGACAGCGCCGCGATAATCGGCAGCACGATGATGCTCTGCGCGATGACCATCGCGGTGGGCGTGAACAGTAAGCCCATCGAGCCCAGCGGCCCGGCCCGCGACAGCAGCAGGTAAACCAGCAGGCCGACGACCACCGGCGGCAGTCCCATCAGCGCATTGAGCAGGATCACGACCGCACGCCTGCCGGGGAAGCTCTGCAGCGCAATGAGCGCGCCCAGCGGCAGCGCGATGATCGACCCGATCACGACCGCGCTGAGGCTGACCTGCAGAGAAAGCAGGACAATCTCGATCAGGTCGGCGTTCAGCGTCGCGATCATCGACAGCGCTGCGGCGACGGCAGACGAGAATTCGTTCATGCTCCGGACCCGGTCACGGTGCTTGCGGCTCTCCATGCAATGCTTCGCCGGCGCGCAGGACAGGTGTCGAGCGTCACGCAGCAGCGACGTTTACGGTCATTCTTCCAGATGCGCTGGCGCGACGCCAGCAACAAATAGTCGCACGGACACTGTGGTATTGCGTCATTTTGTCGCACACCTTACGCTTGGGCGTTCGTGCCGTTGGACACCCGGTGGTAACCGCCCTTGCAACAGCCCGCGTCGATACTCGTCCTCGGTGATGGCATCGAGGCATCCCGCCTGCGGCAGCGGCTGTCCAGGCATTTTCTCGCCGTGGAAAACGCCCGCAGCTTCGACGAGTCGCGCGAATTGTCACGACGTTGCCGCTTCCACGTGCTGGTCGTGGTCGACCCGCCGACAGCCTGGCACGAACTGCAGCAGGCGCTCGAGGCGTGCGAAGAGCTGCCATCCGCGACG
>JBFIHC010000046.1:0-23236 GCA_041601995.1 Woeseiaceae bacterium
GATCCCGCGACAGCACCTCGAAACGGGTCCCGCTCTCGAGCGACCGGAAAGGCCGGTCGCTGGTGTCCTCGGCCTGGTGCAGGCCGAGCATCAGTCGGTCGGTGACATAGCCCGTCTCCGCGGCCGCCAGCATCGGCAGCAGAGCCAGCAGCCCGATCACTAATCGCATATCTGGTCCTCCCTTGCCCGCCGCGAGTGTACTACAGCAGCGTCGGAAGTCTTTACACTTATTGCTCGTACAACCACCGCAGCAACGCGACCTGGGCTTCTTCGCCCGGGCCCCGGTGCACATCCTCGTGGTTGTGCAGCATCACGACGCAGAAGCGCCGCCCCGACCTCGCCTGCAGGTACCCGGCGATTGTCGCGACATGATCCAGCGACCCCGTTTTCAGGTGCGCCTGGCCGGTCAGCTCGGCATCGTCAAACTTCCTTCTCAGCGTGCCGTCGAGTCCGGACACGGCCATCGACGCGAGATACTCGGGCATGTACGGCTTGCGCCAGGCGAGTTCGAGCAGCGCGCCGAACTCGCGTGCAGAAACGCGTGCCTGCCGCGAAAGCCCGGCACCGTTGTCCAGCTGCAGCGTCGGGAACTCGATGCCGGTATCTGCAAGCCAGTTCTCGACGACCTTGCGGCCGCCGCTTTCCGTGCCCGGCGGTCCCAGTACTTCGGCGGACAGGGTGTAGAGGATGTGCCGGGCCATCACGTTGTTGCTGTTCTTGTTGACCCGGGAAATGATATCGGCGAGCGGCAACGACTGGAACGACACGATGGGCTCGACATCCTCGGGCGCCCTGGCGTTCATCCAGCCACCCCTGAACACGCCACCGGATTCCCGCCACACCGACGTGAACAGCCCGTAGGCAAACTCGTTGTGGCTGAGGGCCGTGCGGTCCATCGCATAACTCTTGCAGCCCGTCGGGAAACGGCCGCTGAAGATCATCTTGTCGATCGCCTCGTTCGCCGTGATCGTTATACCGCGCTGGTACCCGCCGCAATAGCCGCGGCGCAGCGCGAGCTTGTTCTCGACCTGCAGGTTCTCCAGCGGCGGATCGACCCAGACCCTTACCGCATTGCGGTCGTGGTCCGGCTCGAACCAGTAACGGACGACCTTGAAATTCATCAACAGCGCATTCGGGCCCACGTTGTAAGCGCGCAGCGGCTGGCGGTCGAACTCTGCCGGGTCGTGTGCCGGGACCTCGAAGTAGCTGTCGTCGATGAGCAGGTTGCCATCGATCTCGTGAATTCCGGCCTGGCGAACCAGCCGCAGCATCTGCCAGACGCGTTCCGTGACCAGGAAGGGGTCGCCGCCGCCGCGAATCAGCAAGTCGCCGTCGAGCCGACCGTCCCTAACCTCCCCGAGCGCGAAGACATCGGTGGTCCACCTGTAGGTCGGGCCCAGGGTGTCGAGGCCCACCAGCGTCGTCAGCAGTTTCATTGTCGAGGCCGGGTTGCGTGGCACGTCGTCCCGCCATTCCACAACCACTTCCCCACTGTCGACATCCTGCACGAAAACACTGAGCGAATCGTGCGGCACCTTGCGGATGTCGAGGATTCTGCGCACCGGCTCGGGCAATTCGGCCGGCTCCGCCATCGCGATTGACACCAGGCTGCCGAATAGCAGCAAGCCGAGAACTGGCCTGTACTTCATATGAGTGATCTTTTGCTAGTCGAGTTTCTGTTGCTGCAACGCACGCCTGGCCGCCCGCTGCACGATCCAGATGACCATGGCGATCGCGGCGATCGCGACAACCGCGATCCAGTATGCACCGCTTGCCGGACGAACATCGCCGGCGATGATAGCGCCAAAATCATCCGCGAGAGTGCCAAGATAAACGTACAGAAGCACGGCAGGCAACATGCCGAGGGCTGTGGCCGCCACGTAGGTCACGGCCGAAACCCGCGTCAGGCCGAACGCGTAGTTCAGCAGGTTGAAGGGCAGAACGATGGCGAAGCGCGTCAGCAACACGATATAGAACGACTGTGTGTTCACGGCCTCGTCGAGGGCCTGCAGTTTCAGGCTGTCTCCCATGCGCTGCTCGACCCACGTGCGTCCCAGTGCCCGTCCTGCGAGAAACGCGCCGAACGCACCCGCGGTAATCCCGAGCAATGCGAACGGCAACCCGGGCAGCAAACCGAACAGCAGTCCGCCCAGCATCATCGATATCCATCCGGGAAACAGCGCGACCGTCGCAACGGTCACCGCGGCAACGTAGGCAACGGGAACGGCGACAGGGTGACGCTCGTTCAGACGCGCGAGCTGCTCCAGCCATTCCGTGACCGGCAGGGTACGGAACAGGATCGCGAATACGACGATGCCCGCGAGAACCAGAAGGCGGTTGATCGTCGCGGGCGTCATGCGCGGCTTCGCCTGGCCGGCCTCCTGATGCCGAGCGTCCGGATCCGGTCCGTGAGGGTCGTCGGCTTGATGCCGAGCAGGTCGGCGGCGCCGCCGGGGCCGGATACGCGCCAGTTCGCCTGCTTCAGCGCAGCGATCGTGTTCTTCTTCTGAAACTCGCGCATCTCCTGCTCGGTGAGAAATTCGGGAGCGGCGGACGCTTCGGACTCCACGCCCGCGTCGCTGACAGCCGCCTCGGGCAGGGGCGCTTCGAGCCGGAGTACGTTGCCCGGCGACAGGATCACCGCGCGCTCGATGACGTTCTTGAGCTCACGGACGTTTCCGGGCCAGTCGTAGGCTCGCAGCTTGTTGGCTTGTCCGCGTGTCAGCGTCATTGGCTCGCGACCGAAATCCTTGCAGGTCTTGATCAGGAACTCCTGTGCGAGCTGAATAACATCCTCGCCCCTGTCCCGCAATGGCGGAACCTCGATGGGAAACACACTGAGCCGGTAGAAGAGGTCTTCGCGGAATTTGCCGTCGACGATTTGCTGCTCCAGGTTGCGGTTGGTCGCCGCAATGACGCGCACGTCCACGGAACGTGTGGCGTCATCGCCGACACGTTCGAATTCGCTTTCCTGCAGGACCCGGAGAAGCTTCCCCTGCAGCTCCAGGGGAATCTCGCTGACTTCGTCAAGGAATATCGTTCCGCCGTCGGCGAGCTGAAAACGGCCGACCCGGTCGCGATGGGCGCCGGTGAACGCACCTTTGACGTGACCGAAGAATTCGCTCTCGAACAATTCCTTCGGAATGGACGCGCAGTTGACTTTGACCAGCGGTCCTTCGGCACGCGGACTGCGTGCGTGAATCGCGTGCGCGACCAGTTCCTTGCCGACGCCGGATTCACCCTGCAGCAGCACGGTTGCCGGGGTCTCCGCCACCGCTTCGACCCGCTTCAGCATACGCCGCAGCGCCGGGCTTGTGCCGACGATGCGACCCATGTTCATGGCAACGCTGACTTCTTCCCTGAGGTAATCGCGCTCCTGCTCCAGTTCCTCGCGAAGCCGGGCATTCTCGGCCAGCGTGCGGCGCAGCCGACGCTCGGTGCGCTTGCGTTCGGTCACGTCCTTCGAAGCAACCAGCATCCGGTCGACTTTGCCCCGGTTGTCGCGGTGCGTGATGGAAGACATGACGATGTCCAGAACCCGCCCGTCTTTCGTTACCATCTGCCGGTCGACGTTGGTGAATTCGCCGCGATTGATCGCCTCCTGGAGCCGGGAGCCGGCGAAACGGCGCCGGTCCGCGTCACTGTAGAAGTCCGTGATCGGTCGGCCCAGGACCTCCTCGCGCGTGTAGCCGAGCTTCTGCAACCAGTGATCGGTGACCGTCTGGATGTGGCCGTCGGCATCGAGTGTATGCAGCATCGCCGGGGTCAGGCGATACAGATCGCGGTACTTGAACGCGGCCCGCGCCTGGTCGGTCACTTCCGCGTACATCGCGATCGTGCGAACGAAGCGGCCATCGGGATCGTACTCGATGATCGCGTCGCTCATGCAGTCGACGACCTCGCCGGATTTCGCGATGAAACTCAGCGGCTTGTTCTCCAGCTTGCCGGTGCGGCGCAGGGCCGGCCGGAACTCCTCCTGGATGCGGCGAGCACTCTCCGCGGTAACGAAATCGAGTGGCTTGCGGCCGATCATCTCGTCGCGCGCGTAGCCGAGCCGCCGCTCGACCGCGTCGTTCACATCGAGGTAGCAGCCGTCCTTGTCGATGGCCGTCGCCATCATCGGGGCCTTGCGAAACAGCCACTGGTAGTCGTCACTCCTGCTCATCGCGCGAGTTTATACGAAATATCGTAATCAGGCTCACGACTTTTCGTTATTAACGGTTTTTCGTAAATACAGCAGTTGGTATAAGCCGCTAATTTAATTGGGTTTTTCAAGTTGGCACGAGTCCTGCACTAACAACTGGTAGTTCGTACTGCCCGGCCCGCAAGGACTACCGGCTCAACCACAAGGAGTGACTGTCATGAAGAACTACAGAGAGGAGGGGCTCGCACTGGCTGGCATGCTGGTCGTGCTGCTCAGCGTCATGTTCGCGGCAGCGAGCACCGTCGCCTGAGGGGCAGACCACGCACCAACGCGGCAACGACCCACTTGATATCGGGACGCACGGCCGCACATAGTCATGACTGCGAGGGGCTCGCCCCTGCAGTTGCGACGAACCCCCTGAGGTGGACCGCGACCGGGTTTCTCTCCCCCTACCGCCCGGTCAGCAAGCCGCCTCGCACAGCGCCGGCAGGATCGCCGGCGTAGCAGGACCAGGAAGGTCCGGCGGCACCCCCCTGCCGCTAAACCTGGGCGCCGGAGTCCGCTCCGTGTCGGATCGGCCCGCTGAATCGAGTATCGAATACAGCACTCCGGCGCCTTCTTTTTTCGGAAGGACGAATCCTTCAGCCTTGAGCGCGATCGCGATGCCGCTGCGCGCGTGATGCGTGGTTTTTTGCGGCCTGGTTGCTGATGCTTTCGCGCACCTTGCGCAGCCACAAGCGTGCCCAGGCGAACTCGATGCCGAGTATGGCAAGGCCAATGGGGATGACGACGAGGCCCGGCCCCGGCGTAACGAGCATCACGATGCCCAGCACTATTACGGTCGAGCCGACGGCGAGCACGGCGATTCGGCGGGCCGTCCTGTAGGTAAGATGCGCAGCCTTACGGATCATGTTAGTTCCCGGAGATGCGGTTGTGATGGAGATTACCACCAATCGATTTCCTATAATTCGACCGTTCCCGCAGGAGAGAGTTTGCATGCTGACCCCTTCCATTCTGCTGCCCGGCCTGTACCTCGTCTTCGTCGAAGTCGACCGGCTGCAAATCAGCGCCGAACCTGCCGTGGCCGTGCTCGCGGCCCAGCAGGGCGGCCGCAATCTCGTGCAGCTGCCGGAACTCGAGTTCGCACTGAGCCTCTCACCGCATTGCGCGGAAAGCGGTCGGCGCGAGTCCCTGTCGATCACGATCGCGGACACGCGAACCACCCTGCGCGGCGACGAATTGCAGGCAGCAACGACCCTCGACGTGACCATGCGCGTGTCGCCAAGCCAACTGGCGCCCTTTGCGCTGCGGGAATTCTGTGTCGACCCCGTCTCGGAAGGCGAGTCGATCCTGCTCAGGTCGGCCCTGACCGTCCAGGCTTCACTGCGATGCGCGCGTGTCGAAAAACAGTCGATCGTGTTCGCTGTCGAACCCCTCGACATCAGGCTGGATTGCATCGCTCCCGCCGCCGGGCCAGCGCCCGCAGCGGACTAGGTCGGGCCTTTACCGAGATGGACGCCAAGAAAGCCGAGCGTCCGCTTCCAGGCATCTTCGGCGTACTCGGCATTGAAATTGGTGCCGCTGGGATTGGCGAATGCGTGGCCGGCGCCCTCGTAGACATGGATCTCGTATTCTTTTCCGAGGCGCTCGAGCGCGGCTTCGAACGCCTGCACGGACTCCAGCCGGACGCCACGGTCTTCCGCGCCGAACAGGCCCAGTAGCGGCACCTGCAGGGGCGAAAGCCGGGATTCGTCGTCCGTCACCTGACCGTAGTAGATCACCGCTGCATCGAGGTCCTCAGGGAACAGCAACGCCGTATTGAGCGACCAGCCGCCACCGAAACACCAGCCGAGCGAAGCGACACGTGGTGCGCCCGCCGTCTGTGTTACGAACGCGTAAGCCTGCTCCATGTTCGAGGTCAGGGCACCGCGTTTTTCTACCGCGCGCATCATCAACTGCCGCGCGGTCTCCGGAGTGGTTGCCACCTTGCCACCGAAGAGGTCGACCGCGAGAACGATGTATCCCTCACCGGCAAGGCGCTCCGCCATCGACCGGATATTGTCGTTCAGACCCCACCATTCGTGGATCATGATGACCGCCGGAAGCGGTTCGATCATATCGGACGGAAATGCGAAGTAGCCGTAAACGAGTTCGTCGCCGACTTCGGCGTAGGCGAGGCGCTCGGCCGTCACCGCCTGTTGCGGCTCGACCAGGGCCGCTTCGCTGGGTTCGGCGGTATCGTCCGCGTGTTCGCGCGCCATCGCTTCGACGTTCTCGACGGCGGCCACCTGCTCGTCTGCTCCCGGACCCGTTTCCGTACGGTCGCAGGCGGCAACGATGCAAAGCATGATCAGCTGGCCCGCCACGATCGCGCGGCGCCCTGGTGTGCAGTCACTCATAGAACGATCCTGGACGTTTTCGGCCAGTGTAATGGAAAACCGCTGCCTGTCGAAGGACTCGCGACCTCAATCGGCTGCGATTACACTGCGGATTCCTTGGTGCTGACCTCGGGGCCACCGCGTGGACGTTCTCCAGGAATCCATCATCTATCTGCTTGCGGCAATTATCAGCGTGCCGATCAGCAAGCGCCTGGGATTTGGTTCCGTCCTCGGTTACCTGTGCGCGGGAATCCTGATCGGTCCCTTCGGGTTCGGGTTCATCCACGAGCCGGAACACATCCTGCATTTCGCGGAGCTCGGTGTCGTATTCCTGCTGTTCATTATCGGCCTGGAACTAAAGCCGGCCCGCCTCTGGGTCATGCGCAAGATGGTATTCGGCCTCGGCACCGCGCAGGTGCTGGTGAGCGCGGCGCTCATCGCCGGCCTCGCGTGGCTGTATGGCCTCGAGACCAAAGTCTCGATCGTCATCGGCCTGATCCTCGCGCTGTCATCGACCGCGTTCGTCCTGCAGATCCTGGCGGAGAAGAAACAACTTTCCACCCAGTACGGCCGGGCAGCCTTTTCGATCCTGCTTCTCCAGGACCTCGCGGTCATCCCGCTCATCGCGCTGCTGCCATTGCTCGGTGCTCGTGACGGCCTCGACGGCGGCTTCGATCCGGCGGAAGTCGGGCTCATGATCGGCACGCTCGCCCTTCTGATCGTCGGCGGACGCATAGCGCTGAAGCCGGTGCTGAAAACCGTCGCGGCGGCGGGAATCCCGGAGTTGTTCACGGCCACGGCGCTGCTCGTGGTCATCGGTTCGGCGCTGCTCATGCAGTTTGCCGGCATGTCGATGGTGCTCGGCGCGTTCATCGCCGGCATGCTGCTGGCCGACTCGGAGTATCGGCACCAGCTCGAAGCGGATATCGCGCCGTTCAAGGGCCTGCTGCTCGGACTGTTCTTCATCGCGGTCGGCATGTCCGTGAACGTAAACCTGCTGCTGGAAGTGCCGGGAAGGATCATGCTGTTCGTCGCCGGGCTCATGGTGTCGAAGGCGGTGGTACTGGTCGTCCTTGCGCGGCTGTTCGGCATGTGCGACCGGCGCAATGCCCTCAGTCTTGCCGCGGTCATGTCGCAGGGGGGCGAATTTGCCTTCGTGCTGTTCGCCCTGGCCGCGCGCGAGCGTCTCGTCCCCGCCGGGCTCATCGACGATCTGGTGCTCGCGGTCGCGGTATCGATGCTGCTGACGCCGTTCGTGTACCTGTTCAACGAGTATTACGGTACGAAACTCGGCACAACGAAATCGCCGCAGTTCGACGACATCCCCGAAGAAGATAACGAGGTCATCATCGCCGGCTTCGGCCGCGTCGGGCAGATCGTGGGGCGGCTGCTGCAGAGCATCAACATGCCGTTTACGGCGCTGGAGATCGATGCCTCGCAGGTCGACATCGTGCGACGTTACGGCAACAGCGTGCATTTCGGCGACGCCGCCCGCCCGGAGGTTCTGCGCGCCGCGGGCGCAAGCCGCGCAAAAATACTCGTCCTGGCCACGGCCGACATGGAAACCTCCCTGCACATTGCCGAGACCGCGAAGCGCCAGTTTCCGAATCTCAGGATCATCGCGCGCGCGCACAACCGGCGCCATGCCCACAAGCTGATGGACGTCGGCGTTGATCACATCTTTCGCGACACGCTGCTATCGAGCCTTGCAATGGGCGAGAGCGTTCTCACCGCGCTCGGCTTGAGCGAGAACGACGCCCGGCACATTTCGGCCACGTTCCGCGAGGCCGACGAGAAGCTGCTCCTCGAGCAGTATGTGCTGCAGGACTCGGAGGACAGGCTGATCCAGTCGGCAAAAGACGCAGCAAGGGAACTCGAGTCGATCCTCGAGCAGGACCTGCGCCGCCAGGGTTGAGGCGCCCGGCCACCGCGAATGGACGAGCCGCCACTCATCGATATTCGCAACGCGACGATATGGCGCGGCAGCACGCGTGTCTTTGATAACCTGACGCTCACGATCGCCCAACACGAGCGCGTCGCCATACTCGGCCCGAACGGTTCCGGCAAGACGACGCTGCTCAAGACCATCAACCGCGAACTGTACCCGGTGGAGCGCGAAGGATCATGGTTGCGTATCCTCGGCCGCGAACGATGGAACGTCTGGGAACTGCGCCGTCATATCGGCATCGTGTCGCAGGACCTCCAGCAGCGCTACCGGCCATCGACGACGGCGCTCGAGGTCGTCCTTTCGGGCTTCCTTTCCAGTATCGGGGTGCACGGCATCCTGCGGGAGAGGATCGGCGAAGACAGGATCACGGCCGCTCACGGCATCCTCGACGAACTCGGTATTGCAGAGCTCGCCGGCACTCCGCTGGGTTCGATGTCGACCGGGCAGCAGCGCCGCTGCCTGCTCGGCCGGGCACTGGTTCATCGCCCGGACACCCTGGTATTCGACGAGCCGACGTCCGGGCTGGATTTCGCGGCGAGTTTCGATTACCTGGCGCGCGTCCGGGCTCTCGCGAGAGACGGCTGCAACATTATCATCGTGACCCATCACCTGAACGAGATTCCGCCCGAGGTCGAGCGCGTGGTGGTCCTCGACCGCGGCGCAATCGCCGCGGACGGTCCGAAGAAGGCCGTGCTGGTGCCCGACCTGCTGAGCCGGGTCTACGGCACCCGGATCGGCGTGGCCGAGATCGAAGGTCATTACCTCGCGTATCCGGGGAACGGGGAGCGATCAAAAACGTGACGCATTACGTTAACTTCCCAGCAAATCGGGCCTATCCTAGCCGCATGCTCGGAATCCTAAGATCGTTGCTCACCGGCCTGCCCTTGATCGCGCTGCCCGCGGTAGCGGCGGAGTCGGCCGTTGCGACGGGGATAACGAGCGTGGGCCCCGCGGTGTTCATGTTCACGATCGGCGGCGCGCTGTTCCTGACGCTGATCTTCCGCAGGGCTGCGACCCAGGTCGCCCACTATTTCGTATCGCGGCTGGGCGAATACCGGATCCGGCGTGCGCTCGCGGCGCGCAGCAAGGACGTGCTGCACGACTTCCTGTTGCCGGGCGCCTACGGCGGAATCGCGAAGATCGACCATGCCATCCTGACGGCCGGCGGCATACTTTGCATCCAGACGAAGCACTACAACGGCGTCGTCTTCGGTGAGCCTGACGAGCCACAGTGGACCAACGTGGATGGTGTCATGCGACGTCGTTTCCTGAATCCGTTGATCCAGAACGAAGGCCGCACCCGAGCGCTGCAGAAGGTCGTTCCCGAAGTGCCGGTCGCCAATCTCGTCATCTTCACCGGTTCCGTCGAATTCACTTCGGCGCCGCCGAAAAACGTTATCCGCGTCAGTCAGCTCGACAGCTACATCGCGAAATTCGTCTTCGGCCCGAGCAAGGTCGAGGACTGGGACGCCGCCTGGATGACTGTCCAGTCGGCGGCCCTTACGGACGAGGAAACACGCAAGGATCACGCCTCCCAGCTGGGCTTCACCTGATCCGACCCACCGCCCGCCGTCGCGCGATGCTTTATACTCGGGCGCTTTGTTGCCGCCGGAACCGCCGCGTATGCCTGAAGCCGCAGCCCTGATTTCCTCGCCGATCGGCGTGCTGGCCATCCTGTGCGCCGTCGCAGGCTTCTTCTTTTTTCTCGAGCACGCCACGGGTGCCAGGCTGTTCCAGTACGTGCCGCCGCTGCTGTTCATCTACATCACGCCCGTAATCCTCAGCAACGTGGATATCGGCGGCGCTTCTGTCATCCCGAATAAGTCCGTCGTCTACAGCGGCCTGAGCACTTACGCGCTTCCGGCGTTCATCGTGCTGATGCTGATCAAGGTCGATGTGCCGGCGGTGGTGCGCATCATGGGCAAGGGTGTGCTGGTCATGCTGATGGGCACGGCGGGCGTCATGGTGGGCGGCGTGGTCTCTTACATGATCGTGCATCGCTGGTTGTCGGAGGACGCGTGGACGGGCTTCGGCGCCCTGGCGGGCAGCTGGATCGGCGGCACGGCCAACATGGCGGCAACGAAGGAAATGCTCGGCACGTCGAGCGAGCTGTTCGGCCTCGCCGTGATCGCCGACAACGCAGTCTACATCGTGTGGCTGCCGCTGTTGCTGATGTCGCGCAACTTCGCGGACCGCTTCAACGCCTGGGCCCGGGTGCCTGCTGAACGGCTCGCCGCCATGGAAGCGGCGGCCGAACACCATACCGAGGAAGAACATCCGCCGACCATGCCCGAGTACGTATTCCTCGCCGCCGTCGTCATCGGTATCACCTGGATGGGCATCGCGCTGGCGCCTCCTATTTCGCAATGGATCGGCACCACGGTCGAGCCGCTGGCACCCGTGTTCGGCGAATCGACGACTCGCATCCTGCTGGTAACGACGGTCGCGCTGCTGCTGTCGGCGACGCCGGTCTCACGACTGCCCAACTCCACCGCGATGGGGACCGCGCTGGTCTACATATTCGTCGCCGGGATCGGCGCACGCGCCGAGATCGCCGGACTCGCACAGGCACCGGCATTCCTGCTCGGTGCGTTCATCTGGATCTTCATCCACGGCGCGTTCTGCCTCGCCGGCGCATGGCTGTTCAGAGTCGACGTCCACAGCGTCGCTATCGCTTCGGCCGCGAATATCGGGGCGGCAGCGTCGGCTCCCATTGTCGCCGCCCATCACAAACCCAGCCTCGTGCCCGTGTCCGTGCTGATGGCACTGCTCGGCTATGCCATGGGTAACTACCTCGCTCCCCTGACCGGATACCTCGCCAAGTTTGCCGCCGGCCAGTAGTCGGCTCGACATGCAGCCGTTTAGCTGCATTTAAATTCCTCGACGCCGTTATCAAAGCCCTTGCCGACCCGACACGGCGCGCACTGCTCGACCGCCTGCGGAAACGGCAGGGCCAGACGCTGACGGAGCTGGTCGACGGGCTCGGCATGCGGCGGCAGTCGGTCGCGAAACACCTCGCGGTGCTCGAAGCGGCCGGCCTCGTGAATTGCCACTGGCAGGGACGGGAAAAGCTGCGCTAACTGAATCCGCTGCCGATCGCCGATATCGGCCGCCGCCGGCTCGACTGCTACTCCGGCCGGCGTGCGGAAGCCATCCTCAATCTCAGAGATGCTTTGCAGGATAACGAACCTGAGTAACAGCGAATTCGTTTACACGACCGTTATCGCCGGTTTGAAGACCCTGCTCGAAACCGGCAAGGCGCTGGACTTCACGGCACGCGAGGAACCAGGCTGCCCCGGCGAGCAAGCAACAGCGAACGCCCAGCCGCGTGACCGGCAGGCCACGTTCGATTCCCGCCCCGCGGGCGGTGCCCGGTGCGGACGTTGATGGTATCTTCGCGCGATGACGAGAGTCACGATCCAGGATGTAAGACGCTACACGAGGCGTGCGGTACTCACCATCGCCGGCCTGCTCGTGCTGCTCGCCGCGCTGCTGACCTGGGCCTGGCAGGTGCGCGCCGATATCGCGGACACCGGGCTGCACCCGCAGGTCGTCGACGATGCGCCCGACACCGCGGTGACGGCGACGTGGCTGGGCGTCACGACACTGCTCTTCGATGATGGCGAGACGCAGATACTTGTCGACGGCTTCATATCGCGTCCAACGCTGTTCGAATCACTGACCGGCAGGCCCGTGAACTGCGACGCCCCGATGATCAATTACGTGATGAACGAATACGGGATACGCCGGCTCGCTGCCATCGTCCCCGCGCACTCGCATTACGATCACGCGATGGACGTCGGCGCGATCGCCCTTCGCAGCAGCGCATCGATTCTCGGTTCCGAATCCACCGCGAATATCGCCCGCGGCTACGGCGTGCCGGACGACCAGATCGTCGTGGCCGAGACCGACACGCCATACACCTTCGGCGACTTCACGGTCACGCTGGTGCCGGCACTGCATGCGCCGATCGGCCTGCGCGGCGACGTGCCACTGGCCGGGACCGTCGACGAGCCGATCGAGCTACCCGCCCCGATTACGGCGTGGCGGGAAGGCGGCAGTTACTCGATCGTGATCTCGCACCCGCAAGGCACGACCATCGTACAGGGCAGCGCGGGTTACAAGGAAGGTGCGCTCGACAACGTGCAGGCCGACGTCGTGATGCTCGGCGTTGGACTTCTGGAGAGCCTCGGGCGCAACTACGCCGAGCGCTACTGGCAGGCCGTGGTGACCTCGACCGGCGCAACCCGCGTCTTTCCCGTGCACTTCGAAGACCAGACGCGTCCATTCGGCGAAATCGTGTTACCCCCGAAGCTGATCGACAACTTCGCCAGGACCGCGGGGTGGCTGCGGGACATACGCGATACCTGGGACCGCGATACGCAACTGTTCCTGCCGGTCTTCGGCGAACCGCTGGTGCTTTACCCGGAGCAGGCGCCGGATGCCTGAGCGCTTCTGGCTTCGGCGGTCCGCAGCAGCGACAGGTCACCACCGATCAGCGCCTCTTTCTCGGCCCTGCTGAGTCGCTTGACGCTATGCTCCAGCCGTTGCGCCGCGGCCCGGTCACCGGCGGCCTGTTCGAACACGAGCTCCAGTGGCGCGCGGCCGCGCAGGTACTTCGCGCCGCGCACGCCTTTCCGGTGTTGCTCGAGCCGACGGGCAACGTCGATCGCGATGCCCGTATACAGGCTGCCGTCAGCGCAGCGCAGGATGTACAGTCTGTAAATCAGGCGCTACCACCCTTGAGTGCATCGCCCAGCACACGGAACGCGCCGGACTCGACGCTGTTGAGGTTCTCCTGCGTCTCCGTGAATGTCAGCGTCAGCTCGCTCGCCCCGTCCAGGGCATCGACCGCCTCGTTGAACCGGAGTGTCAGCATGTTGCCAATGAGCTCTGCTTCCTTCAGCAAATCGTGGCCTCCGAATTGCCTGTCGTTGATCTCGACATGCATGGACTCGTCGAAATCGTCCTCGATGGTACGAACGAGAAGCAGGTACTTGTCGATGTCACCGGTTTCCGTGGTCGTTGCAAAAAACAGCATCGTGGCGTTGTCGCGCACATCGAAGGCGACCGTGTCGTAGTGGCGGCTGTCGGCCATGGCGCCCTCCGCAGCAGAATGATTCGAGCAGTCTACGCGACGCGGCCCTTGATTGCAGCGATCCGCTCGTCCTTCTGCTGCCATATCCGGCCCAGCCAGCGATGCACTTCGCGGCGGAATTCGCGGTCATTCTGGTAGTCGCCGGCAACGATTTCAGGGTCGATGGGCAGCGACCGGACGTCAACGATTACATCGACGCGATCACCGCAGACCATGTCCCAGAATTTCGGCGGGCCATCGGGATACACGAGCGTAACGTCGAGGATACAGTCGAAGACCTCGCCCATCGCCGATAGCGCGACGGCGATGCCACCCGCCCGCGGCGGCAGCAAATACCTGTAAGGCGACTGCCGCGCGGTGCGCTTCGCTTCGCTGAAGCGCGTGCCCTCGATGAAATTGATCACCGAGGTCGGCGTGTGGCGAAATTTCTCGCAGGCTTTGCGCGTTGCTTCGAGGTCGGCGCCTCTCTTTTCGGGATGGCGTGCCAGGTAGGACGGCGAGTGGCGCTTCATGAACGGCATGTCGAGGGCCCAGAACCCGAGGCCGAGCAGCGGGAACCAGATGAGCTGCTGCTTGATGAAGAACTTCAGGAGCGGAATACGCCGATTCAGGGCGACCTGCAGCACCACGATGTCCACCCAGGTCTGGTGGTTGGCCAGCACCAGGTACCAGCCGTTTCGGCTCAGCGCCTCGGCGCCTTCGGCACGCCAGCTCCGCGAGCCGGAGCCCCGCAGCGCGAGCGCGTTGACGGCGATCCAGTTTTCGGCGCACCACATGAGCCCGCGCGTCAGTGCGCGGCGCACGGCGGCCAGCGGAACCAGGAGTTTCAGAACAGCGAGCGCCATCACCGGCACGAACCAGAACACGGTGTTGACGGCCAGCAAGCCGAATATCAGGGCGCCCCGCGCCTGCCTTAGGAATAGCCTCACCCGCTCCCCCGGATGCCGCTTTCGGAGCACCGCATTGTAGCCCGAACCCGCATACCTGCGCGGCATCCGCAGCCGACTTGCCCGCTCTTATGCCTTGGAGTACCGTGACCCGACGCAGCCCGGAAGACGAGAACCGATGCTCAGATTGTCGATAAACGGTGAGTCGCGCGACCTCGACGTCGACCCGTCCACGCCGCTGCTGTGGGTGATCCGCGACTACGCCGGCCTGACCGGCACCAAGTTCGGTTGCGGCATCGCGCAGTGCGGCGCATGCACGGTACACGTCGACGGTAGACCGGTGCGTTCCTGCGTAACGCCGGCTTCGGCCGCCGCCGGCCGCCAGGTAACCACCATCGAGGGCGTCAACGGCGGCAAGGGTGGCCTGCACCCGGTCCAGCAGGCCTGGATCGATGAGCAGGTCCCGCAATGCGGTTATTGCCAGTCGGGCCAGATCATGGCGGCTGCGGCGCTGCTCGAGCGTATGCCGTCACCCACCGATGCCGATATCAATGCCGCGATGTCGGGCATCGTCTGCCGTTGCGGGACCTACCCGCGCATCCGCAAGGGGATCAAGCGTGCTGCCGCCGCGATCGCGAATGCACGACCGGCGGAGGCTGACAATGGGTAAGTGGACCCGGCGCGCGTTCATCACCTCCGGCGTTGCCGCCGGCGGCGTGGTGGTGTTCGGCGTCGCCATCCGCCGAGGCGAACGTTCGGGCAGGGTGACGGGGCTGGTTGCCGCCGACGGCGAGGCGTTGTTCGATGTCTGGCTGAAAATTGCACCGGACAACACCATTACGGCGATCATTCCGCATGCGGACATGGGACAGGGCGTACATACCGCGCTCGCGATGATGCTCGCGGACGAACTCGATGCCGACTGGTCGGCCGTGCGCTTCGAGGAGGCACCGGCTCACAAGGAGTTCGCGAACTATGCGCTGGCGCGCGGGTATTCGACGGCCGGCATGGACTTCCCGGCCTGGCTGATCGATTCCGTGGACGGACTGTTCTTCCGCGCCACACAAATGATGGGGCTGCAGATAACCGGCGGCAGCCTGTCCGTTCGCACGACCGGCGAGGTTGCCATGCGCGTCACCGGCGCCGCGACCCGGTCGGTGTTGCTGGAAGCGGCGGCCGCGGAATGGGGCGTCCCGGTTACCGAACTCACAGCCGCCGACAGCATGATTCGTCACGAGGCCAGTGGTCGCGAGTCGACGTTCGCCCACTTCGCACCGGCCGCCGCGGAACTGCCTCTGCCGGACAAGCCCGCACTGAAAGCCCCCGATGCGTTCCGCATCATGGGCACGTCGCCGCCGCGCTTCGATGTTCCGCCGAAAGTGGACGGGTCTGCCAATTTCGGTATCGACGCGGTCCTGCCCGGCATGAAGTACGCCGCGGTCGAGGCGGCGCCGATCTTCGGCGGCCGCGTGGTGTCGATCGACGAATCCTCGATCCAGGGCATGCCGGGCGTCCGCAAGGTCGTGAATCTCGACGACGCGGTAGCCGTCATTGCCGACGGTTACTGGCAGGCGAAGAAAGCGCTGGACAGGCTCGCGGTCGAATTCGATGACGGCGGCAACGGCCGCGCGTCGCAGGCCGGCATATTTCAGCAGTTCAGCGATGAACTCGACTCGGCCGCTGCCGGCGGCAGGGCGAAAGACGATTTCGTAACGGGTGATGCGGCGGCCGCACTGGACGCGGCGGCCCGGGTGCTGGAAGCGGAATACCGCGTCCCGTACCTCGCACACGCAACCATGGAGCCCATGAACTGCACGGCGTGGGTGCACGACGACCGTTGCGAGCTTTGGCTCGGCACGCAGAACCCGCTGGGCTTCGCAAAGCAGGTAGCGAAAGCGATCGGCCTGGACCCGTCGCAGGTTGTCCTGCACAACCAGTACCTGGGCGGCGGCTTCGGACGGCGTGCGTTCGACGATTTCGCGATTCAGGCAGCGCGACTCGCCGCGGATGCGCCTTACCCGGTCAAGCTGATCTGGTCGCGTGAAGAAGACATGCGCCACGACCATTACCGCCAGGCCAGCATCAGCCGCTTTCGCGGCGGACTCGACGCCTCCGGCAATGCTGTCGCATGGCACAACGTCTACGTCAACAAGCACGACCCCGAACAAGCGCCGCACATCCCGTACGCAATCGCTGACCAGGCCATCGTGTACAGCGACAGCGAAACGCACGTGCCCTGGGGGTTCTGGCGCAGCGTCGATCACTCATTGCATGCGTTCTTCACCGAGTCGTTCATCGACGAAATGGCGGTGGCCGCCGGGCGCGACACTTACGGCTACCGGCGGGCCCTGCTCGCCGACTCGCCGCGGTTCCGCGCGGTGCTGGACCTGGCCGCCGAGAAAGCCGGCTGGGGCGAAAACCTGCCGGACAACATGGGCCGGGGCATCGCCATACACCGCTCCTTCGGCACCATCGTCGCACAGGTGGTGGACGTCGAGATCGTGGACGGCCGGCCGATCGCCAGGCGCGTCGTGTGCACCGTGGACCCTGGCTTCGCCGTGCACCCCGACAATCTCGCCGCGCAGATGGAGAGCGGCATCGCGTACGGCCTTACGGCGGCGCTGTACGGGGAAATTTCGATAGAAGACGGCGCCGTCGCGCAGTCGAATTTCCACGACTACCGGATGCTGCGCATGGATGAGGCGCCCGACGTCGAAACCTACATCCTCAACGGCGGCGGGATGACGGGCGGCGCCGGGGAACCCGGCACGCCGCCGATCGCGCCGGCGTTTACGAACGCGATTTACGACGCCACGGGCATCCGTATTCGCGAGTTGCCGGTCAGCAAGCACGAACTGCGTTTGAAAGACATCGAAGACGTGGCCTGATGCCATCGCGGGAGCAGATTATTGAACAGTGAACGTATCCGCAAACTTCTCGCGGAACTCGACAGGGAACTGAAATCGACGGGTGAGATCGACGACGAGACGCGCGGACTGCTGTCCAAGCTCAATGACGACCTCGACGAGATCGCGCCCGGCAGCGATGACACGCTGAGCGACAGCGCGAGGGAACTCGAGTCCCGCTTCGCCGCCACGCACCCGGTTGCCGAACGCATCACCCGCGAGATCGCGGACCTGCTGGCCAAGATGGGAATCTAGGACGCAGCAGCGAGCGTTCTGTAGGCCGTCTCTGGCCGGCCGTCAGCACCAGACCGACTCGAACATCTCCTGCAACCCGGCCTCGCGAAACTTCGGCGGCCCGTTTTCGATATCGTCGTAGCGCTCGATTTCCTTCAAGTCCGGCCAGTAGCGGCGAATTTCCTCGCCGGATATCGAGAACGGAGGGCCGGTGGCGATCGCATCGTCGTATTCGAGTGTAATCAGCAGCCTGCAGGCATCCGGTTCCAGCAGCGAATTGATGTGGGCCGCGTAGGCCGGGCGCTGCGCGGCCGGGGTCGCGACGAACGCCCCGCGGTCGTACCAGCCGGTGAATCCGGCGTCATTGAAGTCGAACAGGTCGCCGCAGAAGATCGTGATGTCCCGGTCTTCCGCCATGTAGGCCGGCAAACGGCCCTCGCGGACCGTGTAGCGCAGGTCATTCTCCTCGAAGAACGCCCGTGCCGCGATGTCCGAGAGTTCCACGCCGATGACGCTGTTGCCGCGCTCTTCCAACCACAGCATGTCGACGGACTTTCCGCACATCGGCACCAGGACACGCTTGCCTTCAGCACGCCAGTGTTTCTTGAGGCTGGCATTGCCGCCTTCCTCGTGCCAGCCGATGCGCCCCTCGCGCCAGCGTTCCAGCCAGGATTCGGTCATTGTCTGCATTCGCTTGCGATAGTGCTAGGTAGATGGCGCAGTTTACGCAAACTGGTACCGGCGTTACCATGCGCGCGCCTGTCCCCTGGAGGAAACCGACTGATGGCGACTGCTATTCGCATTGACGGCAAGGCCAAAGCGGCGGAATTGTCGGAGAAGATCACGGAAGAAACCGCGGCGCTGTGGCGCGATCACGGTATCAAGCCCGGGCTCGCGGTGGTCATCATCGGCGAGGACCCGGCGAGCCAGGTGTATGTGCGCAACAAGAAGCGCACGGCGGAAGCCTGCGGTTTCCTGTCGCTGCGGCATTCGCTGCCGGCCGATGTAACCCAGGAAGAGGTCCTCGATCTCGTCGCGTCGCTCAACGAGGACCCGAACATCCACGGCATTCTCGTGCAGCTCCCGCTGCCCGATCACCTGGACGAGCAACGCATCACGCAGTCGATACTGCCCTCGAAGGACGTGGACGGCTTTCATTACATCAACATCGGCAAGCTGACGGCCGGTGACACTGCGGACGCATTTGTGCCCTGCACGCCCGCAGGTTGCATGCTGATGGTCGAGGATCACCTGGGCTCGGACCTGTCGGGCCTCAGCGCGGTCGTCATCGGCCGCTCGAATATCGTCGGCAAGCCCATGGCCAGCCTGCTGCTCGCGCGCAATGCCACGGTGACGATCTGCCACAGCCGCACGCAAAACCTTCCCGCAGTGGTGCGCGGCGCCGATATCGTTGTTGCCGCGGTCGGGCGCCCCGGCATGGTCGGCGGCGACTGGATAAAGCCGGGTGCAGTCATCATCGATGTCGGCATCAATCGCATCGAGACGGAAGTCGATGGCGAAAAAAAATCGAGACTGGTCGGCGACGTCGACTACGACGAAGCATGCGAGGTCGCGAAGGCCATCACGCCGGTTCCCGGCGGCGTCGGGCCGATGACGATCACGATGCTGATGGCCAACACGCTGCGCTCGGCGAAGCTCGCTGCCGGCCTGCTCGATTGAGTCAGTCCGCGGTCGCGGACTCCAGCCTGAATCGAAACGTCCGGCAGGTCTTGATCGCGGGCACTTCCCGGTCTTTCGGCAGCGGCTGGTAGCGGGATGCCCTGATCGCGCGGATCGCCGGTTTCTCGAAGATCCGGTTGGTGCTGCTGCGCACGGCTATCCGATACGGCCTGCCCTCACGATTCACGTTGAAACAGACCTGCACGTCGCCCTCGATGCGCTCGCGGCGCGCGACAGCAGGGTACGCGGGCGCTACGGTGTTGAGCGGAACGCGCTCGTGCCTGTGGTCTTCGAGACGAGTGACGCTGGATTCCGCTTCCGCGGCGCCGGTTGCGAGCAGCAGCAACCCAAGGGGCAGCCATCGCCTATCGGTTGGTCCCATCTGCCTCGGCCTCGCGTCGATCGTCGATGATGATGGCCGGAGATACGGGATCGACGGCATCGCGATACATCGCCCTGAGCGTCTTGAGCGTATGCGCGTTCGGGTTCAGCGCCTCACCGCGCGATATATCCCGTTCCGCCTCCGGGTAGCGTTTCTGCCTGAGATAGACGAGCGCGCGGTTGCTGTAGCTGCGCCAGTGCTCGTCGTCGAGCTGCAGCGCACGGTTGCAAGCCTGCAGTGCCTCTTCGAGCCGCTCCAGCATCGCCAGCCCGGCGCAGAGATTGGAATAGCCGGCCACCCGTTCGCGCTGGCCGCTGGCCGTCACCAGGCCGCGCCGGGTCAGCCTGACCCCCTCCTCCGCGTCCCCGATTCGCAGCGCCGCAGCGCCGTCGGCAAGATCCGCATTGGCGGGCCCAATCACGGTCTTCGCCACCGCCCCGGATTGCGCGGCGGGCGCCTGTGCATGGGCCAGTGAACCCAGCAGCAACAGCAGTGGCAGGAGTCGAGCTGTAGTCATGTTTGCCGGGTTCGCTGCGCGAACCCCCTTTCAACCGTCGTTATTCCAGGTGCATTCCAAAGAATTCGACGGTTCTGGCCCACGCGAGTTCAGCCGCATTCTTGTCGTAGCGCGGGGTGGTGTCATTGTGGAACCCATGCTGAACGCCGGCGTAGTCGTGGTTCACGTAGTCGACGCCGGCTGCCTCGAGGCTTTTTTTGAAGGCCGGCCAGCCGGCATTGACCCGTTCGTCCAACTCCGCGTGGTTGAGCATCAACGGGGCTTTGATGGCAGCAGCGCGCCCCGCCTCCGGGTGGCGCCCGTAAAACACGACGCCGGCGCCGAGGTCCGGCACCCGGACGGCGAGTTCCAGTACCATGCTACCCCCGAAACAGAAGCCAACGGCACCGACGCGGTCGGTGGTGTCCGGGTGATCGCGCAGGAAATGGACCGCGGCCACGAAGTCCTCGGTCATTTCCTCGGGATCGCGCTGCCGCTGCAGTGCCCTGCCTTCGTCGTCATTGCCGGGATAGCCGCCGAGCGGCGTCAGCGCATCCGGCGCGAAGGCGACGAAACCGGCAACCGCGAGGCGCCGTGCGACGTCCTCGATGTAGGGATTCAGGCCGCGGTTCTCATGGATGACCACGACACCCGGCAGCCTGTGTCCGGTCTTGGACGGGCGCGCAAAGTAGCCGCGCATCACACCCGCGCCTCGCGGCGACGCGTACTTCTTGTAAGCGACGGAGATTGACGGGTCTTCGGGGTCGACCTGCCGCGCCAGCGCGTAGTTCGGGCTCAACGCAGACAGCAGCGTCGCGGCGGACACGCCGCCGGCCGTAACGCGCGCCGCACGGTCGAGAAACTCACGGCGCGTAATCGAACCGTGCACGTAGCCGTCGAACAGCTTCCACACCCGTTCGTCGACATCGTAATTGTCACTCATGGTTCAACTGCTGATGTAGTGCTCGAGATGTTCGATCTCTTCCTGCTGATCGGCGATGATCGCCTGTACCAGGTCACCGATAGACACCATCGCGATCACCCGTCCGTCCTCGACGACCGGCAGGTGCCGGATCTTCTTCTCGCTCATGAGTTCCATGCAGGCATATACGGTGTCGTCGCCGTCGGTCGTGAGAACGTCTGTCGTCATGATGTCCGCCACTCGGGTATCTTTCGACGAGCGTCCCATGACGATGACTTTGCGGGCATAGTCCCTTTCGGTGACGATACCGGCGAGCTTGCCTTGCTTGTCAAGCACCACGAGCGAGCCGATGGATTTCTCGGCCATGAGCTTGATCGCCTCGAGTACCGAGGCATCCGGCGAGATGGAAATTACCTGTTTGCCTTTTGCCTTCAGCAGATGCGTGACCAGCTTCATCGATCCCCCTGATATGGCCGAAAACGGCATGTTGTCCGCGCAACCTGGCGCCGCGCGCGTTCTGCGGGTGTGGCCTCATTCTAGCCCGACAAAACAAAGCCCGCCATTGCCGGCGGGCTGTGCGGGCGCGAAATAGTGCATTCAAGCCATGCGCGGATTACCGACCGCGTCGCAGCAGTCGCTCAATCGCGCTGGCGGACAGTGCCCCGCACGTTCGTATAGCGCAGCGAGCCGCTGCCCTCCTCCTCGATGATCAGGTCGCGCTCCACGTCGTCGATCTCGATGTCGCCGGAGCCATCGTCGACGGTGACGCTGCCGCGGACACCCCGGATCTCGATGCTCCCGGACCCGTCCTCCACGTGGACGTCGCCCCTGGCCCCGACAATGGTGATCGATCCCGAACCGTCCTCGATCTTCACGGCGCCCGCGTTCTCGAGCCTGATCGAGCCACTGCCGTCGTCAATGTCGACGTCGCCCGGATTGCGGAGCTCGATCGGGCCCGAGCCGTCGTCGATTCGGACGGAACTCGACACGGCATCGACCGTAATCGGGCCGGAGCCGTCGTCGATAGCGAGCGCCAGCCCTGCCGGCATCCGGACGTCGAGGTCCACCGCAGCTTCGCTACCCCAATCCCATCCCGGGGTGAAGCCCGCCTCCAGTTCCGCCCTGTCGCCGCCGCGCTCGAGGCCGAGGCGCAAGCGCTTCTCGACGAATTCCGCGCCCTGGTCCACGTCGTCGGTGTCGACCCTTATCGTTACGACGACAACGATCTCATTGCTGCCTTCGACGCCGCTGACGACCAGCGACCCGGCGCCGGCGTCGATAAATATCTCGGACAATCCGGAGGCATCCAGCTCGAGGTTCCTGACCTCCGTGTACTCGCGCAAGCCGGCATGCGACAGGCTCACGGCGAACATGGCCATCACGATAAATCCACGCATCGATAACTCCCTGGGCAATTGTGCGTCTGAACGGTTACCGGTAAGACGCCGCTCGCGGCGATTTGGTTGCAAACCAGCGCGGTCAGCCGCGGTCATCGAGCCTGAAGCGCGCCAGGAGCGCCTCGATGTCGGCGGCCGAGTACCACCTGCCACGCACCATGACACCGTGTACGCGACGTGTGCTGGCAATATCGTCGAGGGGGTTCGAATCGAGCATGACGAGATCGGCGTCGCGCCCGGCTTCTATGACGCCCGTATTCAGACCCAGAAATTGTGCGACGCTCGCCGTGCCGGCCCGCAGTGCCTCGAACGGCGTGAGACCCGCCGCCACCATCAGCTCAAGTTCACGGTGCAGCGAAAAGCCGGGCACGTTGAATACCTGGGGCGCATCCGAGCCGAGCAGGATGCCGGCACCGGCGCCGTGCAGCTCCCGTATCAGCAAGCGGCGCAACTCTATCGCCTGCGCGGCAACGTCGGCGCTGTAGCCGCGTTCCTGCTGTTGTTGTCGTTTCGCCGCCACCCAGCCCTCGATTGTGGCCTCGGGCACGTACTGCATCTCGACCCGGCTGCGCAGCTGGCTCGCGGGCACCTCGTTGATGAGCTGTTCCACCAGGGTTTCGGTAGGCACGATCCAGGTTCCGGCCCGGGCCGTCGCTGCGGCCAGCTCGCCTATCCCGTCCGCGTCGATGTCGTCCGCCAGCAGCACGTCGAAGAAGCCGCCGTAGCCGCCTGACGCGTCGTAATTCCGCGGCATTAACGCTGCC
>JBFIHC010000047.1:0-23180 GCA_041601995.1 Woeseiaceae bacterium
ACCCCGGCAACGATACCCTGCACGATGATGGTCAACCATTGCTCGCGGGTGCGCGCCTCGCTCATCTCGCGGTCGAATTCCTCGAGCACGGTGCGTACCTTGTCGTTCAGCTGCGTGCCGTAGCCGAACGTGCCGGTGATCTCGAGCAGGGCGCAGGTAATCAGTCCAACCACCAGCACCGGCATCGAGATATGAGCCATGATCAGGAAGAACTCGACAAATTCCCAGTCCATGACCTCGGCAATGAGCAAGTTCTGCGGCTCGCCGACCAGGGTCGTCACGCCGCCGAGCGCCGTACCCACCGCTGCATGCATCATCAGCGAGCGCAGGAACGCGCGGAACTGCTCGAGATCCTCACGGTGCAGCTCGACCACTTCGGCATCGGTTGTCGGGTCGTGGTCCATGTCGAGGCGCTTGCCCGACGCCACCTTGTGATAAACGCCGTAGAAACCGGCCGCCACCGTGATGACCACGGCCGTGACGGTCAGCGCATCGAGAAACGCGGACAGAAAAGCCGCCGCGAAGGAGAACATCAGCGACAGCAGGATTTTCGATCGCACGCCGAGGAGGATCTTCGTGAACACGAACAACAGCATCTCGCGCAGGAAGTAGATGCCCGCCACCATGAACATCAGCAGCATGATGACCGGGAAATTCACCTCGGCCTCGTGGAAAACCATCTCCGGTGTTGCGAGTCCCAGGACGATGCCTTCCACCGCGAGCAGGCCGCCCGGCTGCAACGGATAGCATTTCAGGGCCATCGCCAGCGTGAAGATGAACTCGAGCACGAGTACCCAGCCGGCGAGGAACGGATCGATCATCACAAGAACGGGGTTCACTAGGAGAAACCCGATGATCGTGAACTTGTACCAGTTCGGCGAATTGCCGAGGAAATTCCCGCGGAGAGCACCCGCAAACGAATGAGCCATGGTTATTCCTGTTGTAGTGGCCGGGTGATTCTAGACGTTTCCAGCCCTGTTTTGCAGCTTGATGGGCGCGTCAGAGCCTGTCCCAGACGCACTCCCCCGTTTCCCTGAGCTTCTCCAGCATCGCCTCGTGCGCCGCGTTCTCGGCCTCCGAGGCCCGCAACACCACGAGATCGAGCCCCGGCCGGCTCGGCCGGATCGCCGGCCCCCCTTCCCGCTCCTCGTCCCGGGTCTCGGACTCCTCGACGAACAGCGCCGTCTGTCCACCCGTCATTGCGAGGTACACACGTGCCAGCAGGTCGGCATCGATAAGCGCGCCGTGCAGGTCACGGCCCGACGCATCCACCTCGTAGCGCTTGCAGAGCGCATCCAGGCTGTTGCGCTGTCCCGGGTGCAATTCGCGGGCCAGCGACAACGTGTCCAGCACCTGCGCATGGTCGGTCACAGACGGCTGCGGATGTTTCATGAGGCGCAGTTCGTGCTCGAGAAACCCCACGTCGAACTCGGCGTTGTGAATCACCAGCTCGGCGCCGCTGATGAAGTCAATCAGCTCGTCCACGACCTCGTGAAACCGCGGTGCCGTCTCGAGATCGGCGCGACTGATGCCGTGCACGCGCTCCGCACCCTCGTCGATGTCGCGTTCAGGGTTCAGGAAGCGGTGGAAATCGCGGCCCGTGAGGCGCCGATTGACCAGTTCGATGGCGCCGATCTCGATGATGCGGTGCCCCTGGCCCGTCGAGAGGCCGGTGGTTTCGGTGTCGAGGACGATTTGTCGCATAGGTTGATGCTCAACGTTGTCGCGGTTCGAGAACCGCTGTTACAGCTCGTCGATGCCCCTGTTCGCCAGCGCATCCGCCTCTTCATTGCCGGGCGTCCCGTTGTGGCCCTTGACCCAGCGCCACTCGATGTCGTGGCGAGCGATGGCCTCGTCGAGCGCGACCCACAGGTCCTGGTTCTTGACCGGTTTTCTTGCCGCCGTCTTCCAGCCGCGTTTTTTCCAGTTCGCCATCCACTCGGTGATACCGTGCATCACGTACCTGGAATCGGTATGCAGCACGACCTTCTGCCTGCCCTTGAGCGCGTTCAGCGCCTCGATGGCGGCGGTCAGCTCCATGCGGTTGTTGGTCGTCTCGGGCTCGCCGCCGTGCAGCGTCTTGCGATGCGGCCCGGCAATCAGCACCGCGCCCCAGCCCCCGGGCCCGGGATTCCCCCTGCAGGCGCCGTCGGTGTATATCTCAACTGCCTGGTTCAAAGCGGATTCTATTGGTCAAAATGGATTCTTGACACTCGCGTGGAAGGTTCGGCCAGCCCGGCGACGACTTTCGGCTTTGCGCGCCACACGGGGCGCACCGGCGTCAGCGTGCTGATGCGTTTCTGCGCCGAGAGCATATAGCACGCGGAGAGCTCCGGCCACCAGCGCCGGCCACGCCGTTCCCATTGCGCCGATGCCTTGCCCTTGAGACCCGGCAGCGGCCAGCGGAAGAAATAGCCGCTCATGCCGTGAATCCGCATGTCGAGGAGCTTCAGCCAGTCCCTGAGGCGCCGCTCGGACAGGAGGTGCAGTTCGCCCGGCGGCAGCCCGGCGCCGGGCACGAGGCGTCTCAGGCCCCACAGGCCGCCCGGACGGAATCCGAGGACGATCAGCTGCCCGTTCGGACGAAGCACCCGGTGCACCTCGCGCAGGATCGCGTGCGGCCGGTCGTTGTAATCGAGGGTATGCGGCAGAATGACGGCATCGATCGAATCGGCCTGCACGGGCAGGCGGTGCAGCTGGCCGATGGCCGACACGCCGTCGATGCGCAGGAACTCGCTGATCAGGGCGCAGCGCTGGGTCCGCGCCAGCCGCAGGAAGGCCTTCGGATCGCCCCAGTGGCCGAGCTGAAGGCAGTGCTCGCCGAATATGCCGTCGAACGCCTCCTCCACGACGCGGGTTTCCTGCTGCAGCAGCGAGTCCCCGAGCGGCGTGCCGAGCCAGCGCTGCAAGGTCTCGAACTCCATTAGCTGCTTGTTGGCGGTATTGCCCATCGGACTTCCTGTTTCGTGTTCACGTTTGTGATCCCTGCACCTTGCAGATCCGGATTCCGTCAGTAGGATATCCCGATGCACAAACGACATAACGCCGGTTGCCGGCAATTATTGCAAAGAATCAGGGCCGTTGGCGCCATAGGCGTCACTGTTTTGGCGTTCGCCGCCGGCGGACTTGCCGCGGAGCCGCTCGCGGGCGACGTTTTCCCGCCGGGCATGGCGCGGGATGAGCCGTCGCTGACGCTGATTTCGCCGCTCGACGGCCTGACGCTGGAAACCTACGGCCCGGCGCAGCCTTACGACCTGCTCGCGAAGCTGCGATTCGGCTTTGCGCTCGAGTACGAGGACAACGCGCGCATCGCGGCCGAGCGCCGGTGGTTTGTGCGGCATCCCGACTATCTCGACCGCGTCTTCACCCGGGCCCAGCGCTATCTCCCCTACATTACCGCCGAGATCGAGCGCCGCGGCCTGCCGCTCGAGCTGGCACTGTTGCCGATCGTCGAAAGTGCCTACGACCCGTTTGCCTACTCGCACGGCCGCGCCGCCGGCCTGTGGCAGATGATCCCGGGTACCGCGCGCCGGTTCGGCATACGCCAGAACTGGTGGTATGACGGCCGCCGCGACGTGGTCGATTCGACGCGGGCGGCGCTCGACTACCTCGAGTACCTTCATGAACTCAACGGGGGCAACTGGCTCAACGCGATCGCCTCTTACAACTCCGGCGAAGGCAACGTCCTCCGCTCGGTGAAGCGAAATCGCACGGCGGGAAAACCCGACGACTTCTGGAACCTGAAGCTGCCGCGCGAGACGAGCATGTACGTGCCGAAATTGCTCGCGCTCGTCGACATCGTCGCCAATCCCGCTGCCTATGACCTGACACTGCCGTCCATCGTCGACGAACAGCAATTCATCGTGGCCGACATCGGCTCGCAGCTTGACCTGGCGCTCGCGGCCGAACTCGCCGGCCTCGACGTGGACACCGTTTACGCCTACAACCCGGGTTACAACCGCTGGTCCACCGACCCGGCCGGGCCGCACCGGCTCGTGCTGCCGATCGAGGCTGCCGACAGGTTTACCGCTGCGCTCGCGGATGTCCCCGAAAGCGACCGTGTGCGCTGGAAGCGCCACAAGGTAAGAAACGGCGAGGCAATCTCGCAGATCGCGGAGCGCTACAACACCACCGTGTCGCAAATCCGCGAGGCCAACAACCTGCGCGGCAACACGATTCGCGCTGGTCACTACCTGCTTATCCCTGTCGCCAGCAAGCCGCTGTCCGCATACAGCCAGAGTGCCGATGCGCGGCTCGCGAAGACGCAGAATCGCAAACGCGCCGGCAACAAGGTGGAGCACGTGGTGCGCAAGGGCGAGAGCTTCTGGACGATAAGCCGCCAATACCAGGTCACGCACCGCCAGCTGGCCGCGTGGAACGGCATGGCGCCGGGAGACCCGTTGCCCGTCGGCCGCAAGCTGGTGGTGTGGACGGACGCCGTCGCGGACTCGCCGAGGATGTCGCCAGCGACGACGCTCGGCAACACGACGCGCAAACTGCGTTACACGGTGCGCAACGGGGATTCGCTGTACCTCATCGCAAACCGCTTCCGCGTGTCCATCAACGACATCGCACGCTGGAACAACATCGACAAGAACAAGATATTGCGGCCCGGGCAAAAGCTGACGATGTACGTCGACGTCACCCGTCAGTCGAGCTAGGCAGCTGCCGGAGCAGCACGCTGCCGCGCGCGAGCGCGGCCCGAGAACCGCTGCTACATTCGAGCCGCGACGGGTTACTATAAGCCAACAACCATTCGATCCAGGGGAATCAACATGGGATTCATGGCCGGCAAGCGGGCACTCATCGTCGGTGTCGCGAGCGATCGTTCCATTGCAACCGGAATCGCCGAGGCATTCGCGCGCGAAGGCGCCGAGCTCGCATTTACCTACCAGAACGACAAGCTAAGGGGGCGTGTCGAGAAGCTCGCCGAACGACTCGGCCAGGACACCGGCCTGCTGTTCCCCTGCGATGTATCGTCCGACGAGGAGATCGACGCCGTGTTCGAGAACCTCGGCAAGTCCTGGGACGGGCTCGACGTCCTCGTTCACTCGGTGGGCTTTGCACCGCGTGAGCAGCTCGAAGGCGGTTTCACGGAGTCGATTACCCGCGAAGGCTTCAAGATCTCGCACGACATCTCGGCTTACAGCCTGGCCGCGCTCGCGAAGTCCGCGCTACCGATGATGGAGGGGCGTAACGGCGCCATCCTGACGCTCACCTATAACGCGGCCACGCAGGTGGTACCGAACTACAATGTCATGGGCCTCGCCAAGGCGAGCCTCGAGTCCTGCATGCGCTTCCTCGCCGCGGATCTCGGTCCCAAGGGCATTCGTGTCAACGCGATCTCCGCCGGCGCGGTAAAGACCCTGGCTGCCGCCGGCATCGGCGGCTTCCGCAAGATGCTGGGCTACGCCGAGAAAGCGTCGCCGCTGCGGCGCACGGTGACGATCGAGGAGATCGGCAATACCGCTGCGTTCCTGTGCTCGGACCTCGCGAGCGGCATCACCGGCGAGACGACCTTCGTCGACGCCGGCGCCAACATCATGGGGATGGTGTTCGACGAGGAGGACTGAGCGAATGATCCTTGGCGTACCCTTGCCAGAGTTCTCTGTCTCGACGTCGGGCGCTACTCCGATAAAGCCCTGGATACTGATTCACTCGGCGATGCTGGTGATCGTCTCGTTATGGGGCTGCACCCGAATATATCTTGCGGTGCCGTCGGTGACGGACTTGTTCGCGGGTTTCGGCGATGAACTCCCGGCGTTAAGTCGCTTGGTCTTCGTCGGGGTCAGCGCGTATATCGCGGTATTCTTGTTTGTGATGTCCGTCTGGACGACCGCGATTTACCTGCCCATTTTCAGGATGGGCGATGTAGTTGCCTGATTCGCTTTGCAACAGTCAGCAGGCATCGCCTGCGGCGAAACAGCATCTCACCGGGACTCAGTTGGGGGATTCGCCCCCTAAGGCGACCTTCGTCTCCTCGCCTGACAGCCGCGCAATGATCGTCGCGCAGCAGCAGTCGCCCCAGATATTGACGCTGGTGCGCGCCATGTCGAGGATGCGGTCGAATACCATCAGCACGCCGATCGCCTCGATGGGCAGGCCGACCGCAGCCAGGATGATCGCGATGGCGACCAGCGATGCCGACGGCACGCCGGCGACGCCGACCGAGGTCAGCAGGGCGATCACGACGATCGAGAACTGCACGCCGAACGTGAGTTCGAGCCCGTACGCCTGCGCAATGAACATGGCGGCCGCGCATTCGTAGAGCGCCGTGCCGTTCATGTTGACCGTCGCGCCGAGCGGCAGCACGAAACTCGATACCTTGTTCGATACGCCCACATTGTCCTCGACGGCATCTATTGTCACCGGCAGCGTTGCCGACGACGACGCGGTCGAGAAGGCCGTGAGCATCGGCTGCGCGCAGGCTTTCAGCGTAGCGTACGGCTTGACCCCGCCGACGAAACGCAGCAACAGCGGCAAGGTAACGAAGGCGTGCACGGCGAGTGCGAGCAGCACGACGATCGCGAACGTCGCGAGGGGTCCGGCCGCCTTGTAGCCGGTCTCGGCAATTACCCCGGCGACCAGCCCGAAGACCCCGATCGGGGCGAACTTCATGATCCACTCGGTCATTTTCATCATGACGTGGAACACGGCATCCCAGAACCGGTACAGCGGCTCGGCGAATTCGTTGTCGAGGTGCGTCATGAAGTAGCCGAACAGGATGGCGAAGAAGATGAGACCGAGCATCTGCCCTTCGACCGCGGCCTTGAATATGTTCTCCGGAACCATGCGCAGGAAGACCTGCGCGACGTCGCTGACACCGCGGCCCTCTACCTTCGCCGCGATTTCCTCGACCGGAGCGTCCAGCGCGAGCAGGTCCTTGGCGGGCTCGCCATCCACATAACCCGGACCGACCGCATTGATCAGCAACAGGCCCACGAGGATTGCCGCAAGGGTCGTGGTTCCGTAGAACAGCAGCGTCTTGCCGCCCAGCGCGCCGAGGTTACCGCCGGAGCCGATGCCTGCAACGCCGACGATGATCGACGAAGTGATCAGCGGCACGATGATCATTTTCAGGGCATTGAGGAAGATCTGGCCGATGTAGTCGAAGATCGCCAGATAGCGTACGCCGAACAGGGTCGGCTCGACGCCCGTGGACTCGAAACTGTTGAAGACGATGCCGCCGACGATCGCGGCAAGCACGATGGCGATCAGGATCTGCCAGTGCAGTTCGAGCTTGGGCATACCTCCCCCTGTGCGCGGCTCGCCGCTACTGTAGCAGGTCCTGTTCTTCCAGTGCGTCCTGGTTGATGACTACTTCGGCATCGCTGTACAGGGACTGCACGAACGCGAGATAGTCGCCCACGCCCGATTCCTGCGCGAGCTGCGCTTTACCCGCATCTCGCTGCGCCAGTGGAATCGACTCCGGCCGGCCCGGAAGTACGGCCTCCAGGCTGTAGACCGTGTAGGTGCCGTCCAGCCCCCGTACGCGCCCCGTTACAGGCGAATCCTGGGTCGGCTTCGGCGCTGCAAAGACCTCGAATACGACGAGCTGGTCGGTCTCGGTATCCTGCCGGGTCAACAGCGTCGGCTCGCTGACCGTTGCGCCCGCAGCTTCGGCTGCCGTGCCGAAATCCTCGCCGCTGTCGATTGCCTCCAGGATTTGCTCGGCGCGCTGCGCCAGCAGCGTCTCGGCCTGCTGCGAGCGGACCTGTGCCTCGATCTCGTCACGCACTTCCTCGAGCGGCTGCCGCTGAGCCTCGTTGTATTTCGTCACGCGGAAAATTGCGGCGCTGTCCGCATCGAGCTCGATCACCTCGGAAATCTGTTCACCCGTGAGGACGGCATCCGAGAACACGGCATCGATCGCCGCCTGGTTCGCGCCGAAGGGCGCTGCGCCGTCGCGTGTAAAGCCCTCGATCGTCTGTACTTCGGCGTCGACCGCCTCGGCAATGGCCTGCATGTCGCTCAGGTCGAAAAGCGCATCCGACAGGCGGCGCTCGAGATCGAGGTACAGCGAATCGGCTTCGCGTCCCTGCAGTTCCGAGAGCAGTTCGCCACGGACCTGATCGAGCGGCAACGGGCCGCGCTCGAGGATGTCGTCGAGGCGGATGATGTGGAAGCCGAAGTCGGAGCGCACCGGCCCCTGCAGATCACCCTCTTCCATCCCGAAGATGGCCGCGCCGAGCGCGTCGGGCAACTGGGATTCGGTGAGCACGCCGAGATCGCCACCCTGTGCTGCCGTACCGCCATCCATCGAGAATTCTTTCGCCTGTTGCTCGAACGAATCGCCGGAGCGAATTCGCATGAGTATGTCCTCCGCCTGGGTGCGCGCCGCTTCCTCGTCGTCGCCGAACTGGATCAGGATGTGCCGCGCCTGGCGTTGTTCATCCTGCAGGTACCGGTATTTCTCATCCTCGTAATATTGCGCCAGCCTTGCCTCGTCGATCTCGATGCCGTCAGCAACGTCCTGGCGGCTGATCCGGATGTATTGCACATCGGCAGACTCGGGCAGCTGGAACATCGTTGGGTTGCTGTCGTAGAAGGCCTGTATCTGCTCGTCGGTAATCTCGATTTCGTCGGCGACGACATTCTCGTCGAGTGTCGCCAGCGTCACCAGCCGCTGCTCGGCGGCGAGGTTGAGGTACCGACGGTACTCGGATGGTGTCACCACGGCGGATGCCATGATCGCGGATCGCAGCTGGAATTCACGCATGAACTGTCGTTGCGCTTCCTCGAATTCACGGGGCTCGCGGCCGCGAACAGCCAGGTAGTCGACGTAGGTGTCGCGGTCGAACTTGCCGTTGACCTGGAACGCCTGCTCGCGCTGAATGAGACCGGTGAGCTGCTTGTCGCCGATGCGGTAACCGTGCTCGCCGAGGTAATTACGCACCAGCTGATCGCGCACCAGGCGCTCCAGCAGCGACCGCCGCAGCTGCTGCCGCTGCGCCGCACTGAGGTTCGCAAATTCGGGACGCTGGGCGAGCTCCGCCCGGTATTGCTGTTCGAAGTACGCCGCGGAGATCTCCTCGCCGTCCACCTTGGCGGCGAAGCTGGAGCCGGTGAAGTCGTAATTGATCCCGAAGAATACGAACGGAATGCCGATCAGGGCCAGGATCACCAGGGCGAAGGTGCCGGTGAACTTTTCGCGAATTTTTTGCAGCATGTGAAGTCTTCTTGCTTGGGCTACGGGCCCGGGATAAGGGCGGGAATTCTATATTAGTAGGCGCGGTTCTGAAACCGCGACAACCGCGCGCCGAGGCGCGCTCCGACAGGAGACCCTGCGACTGGCCAAAAAAAAAGTCCCGTCCCACGACGGGGACGGAACTTCTTTAGATGGCGGAGTGGACGGGACTCGAACCCGCGACCCCCGGCGTGACAGGCCGGTATTCTAACCAGCTGAACTACCACTCCAAACCTTGGTGGGTGCTGACGGGATCGAACCGCCGACCCTCGCCTTGTAAGGGCGATGCTCTACCAGCTGAGCTAAGCACCCCGAATCGAAAGGAGCGCTTCTCTGCAGCAGCGCTTCCGGTAGCAGCTCTTCTTGAAACGCGACCTTATCGCGGTTCGAGAATCGCCCCTACAACCGCGCTCCTACCGGCCCGCGGCCACGAAGGGCGCGCTAGTTTACAGCAGCCTTCAGGGCTTTGCCAGCCTTGAATCCGGGTACATTGCTGGCCGGAATCTGGATGGTTTCACCGGTCCTCGGGTTGCGGCCGGCGCGTGCGGCGCGAGCCTTGACCGAGAACGTACCGAAGCCTACCAGCGAGACCGAACCACCGTTCGCCAATGTGCCCGTGATGCTGTCGAGTACTGCGTCGACCGCTTTCGTTGCGTCCGCCCTGGACAATCCAGCACTACCGGCAACTGCCTCAATCAGTTCTCCCTTGTTCATAAGCTTCACCCTTGCAGATTGATTGTTGAAAGATCAATCCAGCGCGCGCCCCCTGAAAGTTCGCAATCCGCTGAATCGCCGCCGCTGGCTCCGTGCATCCACCGGCGGGTGCGATGCTTATACCAAGTGGCCCTTGGAGGGTCAAATATCCTTTAACCACGCGGGTTTCAGGACTTCAGTGGGGGCGGACGACGTCCTCGGACTTTTGCTCGTTCGGGGCCGCTTTTGGCTCCGACTTCTTGTCCCCGGATTCGGTGTCCGGAACCGGCATATGGGTCAGCGCCTGCTCCAGAACCTCGTCGATCCACTTCACTGGAACAATCGTCAGCTTGTCCTTGATGTTCTTCGGTATTTCCGCCAGGTCCTTTTCGTTTTCCTGGGGGATCAATACCTTTGAAATACCGCCGCGATGTGCAGCCAGGAGCTTCTCCTTGAGGCCGCCGATCGGCAGCACTTCGCCACGCAGGGTGATCTCGCCCGTCATCGCCACATCGCTCCTTACGGGGATGTCGCACAATGACGACACCAGTGCCGTGCACATGCCGACTCCCGCACTCGGACCGTCCTTCGGGGTGGCCCCTTCAGGGACGTGGATGTGAACGTCCAGCTTCTGGTGGAATTCGTTGTCGATGCCCAGCACGCTCGCTCGGCTTCGTACCACGGTCATCGCGGCCTGGATGGACTCGGTCATGACCTCGCCCAGCTGGCCCGTGTGCGTGAGCTTGCCCTTGCCCGGCACGACCGCAGCCTCGATCGTCAGCAACTCGCCGCCGACCTCGGTCCAGGCCAGCCCGGTGACCTGTCCGACCTGGTCGTTCTCTTCCGCCTTGCCGAACCGGTAGCGACGCACCCCGAGGTACTTCTCGATGCTCTTCGGCATGATCGTAACGCGGCTCTTGCGTGGCTTCAGGAGCAGCTGTTTCACGACCTTGCGGCAGATCTTCGAGATCTCGCGCTCCAGGTTGCGAACGCCGGATTCACGCGTGTAATGCCGGATGATGTCGCGGACCGTGCTCTCGCTGATGCGCAGTTCGTCTTCCTTCAGCCCGTTCTCCTTCATCTGCTTCGGGATGAGGTAACGGGTCGCGATATTGAGCTTCTCGTCCTCGGTATAACCCGGGATGCGGATGACCTCCATGCGGTCCAGGAGCGGCGCCGGGATATTCAGGCTGTTCGCCGTGCAGACGAACATGACGTCGGACAGGTCGAAATCGACCTCGAGGTAGTGATCCTGGAACGTCGAATTCTGTTCGGGATCGAGCACCTCGAGCAGCGCAGACGACGGGTCGCCACGGAAATCCATGGCCATCTTGTCGACTTCGTCGAGCAGGAACAGCGGGTTCCTCACACCGGTCTTGCCGAGGTTCTGGATGATCTTGCCCGGCATCGAGCCGATGTAGGTACGGCGGTGACCGCGGATCTCGGCTTCGTCACGCACGCCACCCAGCGACATACGCACAAACTTGCGATTCGTGGCGCGCGCAATGCTCTGGCCCAGCGAGGTCTTGCCGACACCCGGGGGGCCGACCAGGCACAGTATCGGGCCCTTGAGCTTTTTCACTCGCTGTTGCACGGCGAGGTACTCGAGAATGCGTTCCTTGACCTTCTCCAGGCCGTAGTGATCGGCCTCGAGCACGTCTTCGGCGCGCTTGAGATCCTTGATAACCTTGCTCTTTTTCTGCCAGGGCGCTTTCAGCAACCAGTCGATGTAATTGCGCACGACAGTGGCTTCGGCCGACATCGGCGACATCAGCTTCAGCTTGTTGAGCTCGGAAGTCGCTTTCTCGCGGGCTTCCCCGGACATCCCGGCCTTCTCGATCTTCTGCTCGAGATCGGCGATCTCGTTAGGTGCGTCTTCCATCTCGCCGAGTTCTTTCTGGATGGCCTTCATCTGCTCATTCAGGTAGTACTCGCGCTGGCTCTTCTCCATCTGCTGCTTGACGCGGCCGCGGATACGTTTCTCGATCTGCAACACGTCGATCTCGCCCTCGATGATGCCGAGGATCTGCTCCAGCCGCGTCTTGATATCCTGGATTTCGAGGATGCGCTGTTTTTCCGAGAGCTTGAGCGACATGTGTGCCGCGACCGTGTCGGCGAGGCGTCCGGGCTCGTCGATGCCCGACAGCGAGGTCAGGATCTCCGGCGGCACCTTCTTGTTCAGTTTCACGTACTGCTCGAACTGCGCAATGATGGAGCGCACGAGCACGTCGATCTCACGTTCATCGTGACGATCTTCTTCGGCGAGGACGGTTATGTCGGCGGCGAAATGATCGCCCACTGCGATGTTGTCGATGGTGGCGCGCTCGCCGCCCTCGACGAGCACCTTGACGGTACCGTCGGGCAACTTGAGAAGCTGCAGGATCGTCGCCAGCGTGCCGACCTCGTAAAGGTCCGCCGGCTGCGGATCGTCGAGTTCCGCTTTTTTCTGCGCAACCAGGAGAATGCGCTTGTCCTCGTTCATCGCGCGGTCGAGCGCAACGATGGACCGCTCACGGCCCACGAACAGCGGGATCACCATGTGTGGATAGACCACGACGTCGCGCAGCGGCAGCACCGGGATGCGATCTTCCGTAGACACGTCCTGCTTGCTAATCAGTTCTTGGTCAGTCACTTCGATTCCCTGTTGGAGAATGCGGGGGAAATATGGCTCCGTACTTGGAAATCAACCTGTAGGAGCGCGCCTCGGCGCGCGATCAGGGTTCGAGCAAGTCGCGGTCCAGAACCGCTCCTACAATTGCGAGCGCGCCCCGGGCCGGCGACCCGATCGCGGTTCGAGAACCGCTCCTACCGCCCCCGACCCAAGCCTCGGGGACGTATAAATACTCAGGCGCCGTCCGAGCCCGTCGGGCGCCTGGACTGCTGTTCGATATTGGCGGTCGGGGTTTCGTCCGACTCGTAGATGACATAGGGCTTGGTCTCGCCCGTGACAACGGCTTCGTCGACCACGACCTTCTTCGCGCTCGTTGCCGATGGCAGGTCGTACATCGTGTCGAGCAGCACGTTTTCGAGGATCGTCCGCAGGCCACGGGCACCGGTCTTGCGCTCCATGGCTTTCTTGGCAACGGCGCGCAGGGCGTCGTCGCGGAATTCGAGGTCCACGCCCTCCATATCGAACAGCTTCTTGTACTGTTTCGTGAGAGCGTTCTTCGGCTCGAGGAGAATGGTGACCAGCGCGTCCTCATCGAGCTCCTCGAGCGTCGCGACGACCGGCAGGCGGCCAACGAACTCGGGAATGAGGCCGTAGCGAATGAGGTCCTCGGGCTCGACGTCCGTTAGCAACTCCCCGATGCTCTGCTGGTCTTCCTGGGATTTCACCTCGGCGGTGAACCCGATTCCGGCTTTCGAGGAACGATTCAGGATGATCTTGTCGAGGCCCGCGAACGCGCCGCCGCAGATGAACAGGATATTGCCGGTGTCCACCTGCAGGAATTCCTGCTGCGGGTGCTTGCGGCCGCCCTGCGGCGGTACCGAGGCGATCGTGCCCTCGATGAGCTTGAGCAGCGCCTGCTGCACACCCTCACCGGACACGTCGCGCGTGATCGACGGATTGTCCGACTTGCGCGAGATCTTGTCGATCTCGTCGATGTAAACGATGCCGGTCTGCGCCTTGTCGACATCGTAGTCGCATTTCTGCAGCAGCTTCTGAATGATGTTCTCGACGTCTTCGCCGACGTAGCCGGCCTCGGTGAGCGTCGTGGCATCCGCAATCGTGAACGGCACGTTCAGGAGCCTCGCCAGCGTCTCGGCAAGCAAGGTCTTGCCGCAGCCGGTCGGCCCGATCAGGAGGATGTTCGATTTTGCAAGTTCGACATCGTCCTGCTTGCGCTCGTCGAGGCGATCGTTCAGCCGCTTGTAATGGTTGTACACCGCGACCGAGAGCACCTTCTTGGCACGGCTCTGGCCGATGACATACTCATCGAGGATGGCGTTGATCTCGTGCGGCTTCGGCAGCTTGTCGCGGCCGGCCTCGCCGGAATCCTCGAGTTCCTCGCGAATGATGTCATTACACAGTTCGACGCATTCGTCGCAAATGAAAACAGAGGGGCCTGCAATCAGCTTGCGTACTTCGTGTTGGCTCTTGCCGCAAAAAGAACAATAGAGGAGCTTTCCGTCTTCGCTCTTACCGCGGTTCTCATCGCTCATGCAGGATCGGCCTCTGTGACTCAAAAATCAGTCTGTTAGGACTGGAACTGTATATAACATGCGACATTTCGGGGTGCAAAGCGGCACGTCTCATCTGCGACCAAACGCACGTTAAAGGCTTGATTTCTATGAAATCAGTCCTTTTTCTTGCCCTTCACCTCGCTGCGCTGCTCGAGGACGGTGTCGATGAGCCCGTATTTCACCGCTGCTTCGGCGCTCATGAAGTTGTCGCGCTCCAGGTCTTTCTCGATCGTTTCCACGGTCTGCCCGGTGTGTTTCGCCATAATCTCGTTCAGGCGCCGCTTCAGCTCCAGCACCTCGGCGGCGTGGATGCTGATATCGGTGGCCTGGCCCTGAAAACCGGCGCTTGGCTGGTGCACCATGACGCGCGAGTGCGGCAGCGCAGCACGTTTGCCGTTCGTACCGCCCGCCAGCAACAGCGCGCCCATGCTTGCCGCCTGGCCGATGCAGATGGTGGAGATATCGCAGTTGATGAACTGCATGGTGTCGTAAATCGACAGCCCCGAGGTCACTGCACCGCCCGGCGAGTTGATGTAAAGGTGTATGTCCTTGTTGGGGTTTTCCGACTCGAGAAACAGCAACTGCGCAACCACGAGGTTGGCCATGTGGTCCTCGACCGGCCCCACGATGAAGACGACGCGCTCCTTGAGGAGTCGCGAATAGATGTCATAGGCCCGCTCGCCGCGCGCCGTCTGTTCGACGACCATGGGAACGAGATTCAGTGCGGTTGCGCTCATACCTTTGCCTGCTGCGATTCCGAAGTGCCTATTTTCTCACGAATCCGTGCGTTCAGATACGCCAATGTGGCGGTCAGTCGTTCATGAAGTCCTTGAAGCCGACCTTTTTGGCCTTCACCTTGCCATGCTCCAGCAAGCGATCGAATGCCATCTGTTCCAGCACGACCGGTTCGACCTGCTGCCGTACCTGGGGCGTATTCATGTACATGTTGACCATCTCTTCGGCGTTCTCGTAACCGGCGCACATTTCCTCGACGTGCTGGCGCACGCGTTGCTCGTCGATCCTGATGTTTTCATCGGTGATCAACTGACGAACGAGCAGGCCGAGGCGCACGCGCTTTTCGGCAGATTCGGCGAAGTTCTCGATCGGCGGTGCCTTGTCGTGATCCTCGATACCGAGCCGCTGCATCGCTTCATGCTGCATCGAGTGCATCTCCTGGTCCTTGAGGGCCCGAGGTATCTCGAGCGGGTTCGCCGCCAGCAGGCCGTCCATGAGCTGTTCGCGGACCTTCGCCTTGACCTTCTGGTCCGCCTCGTGCCGCATGTTGTCCATTACGTCCTTCTTGAACTGCTCCAGCCCGCCCTCCTTGACGCTGAACATCTCGGCCAGCGCGTCATCGACCGGCGGCAAGGTCTGTTCCTCGACGCGGTGGGCGTGGATCGAGAACTCGACTTTCTGGCCCTGCAGGTCTTCCGCGTGATAGTCCTTCGGGAATTTGACCTTGAACGTCTTGTCGTCGCCAGCCTTGATACCGGTCAGCCCTTTCTCGAAATCGGGGAGCATCTGGCCCTGACCGAGGATCACGGGCACTTCCTTGCCCTGCCCGCCTTCGATCAGCTCGTCTTTGAGCTTGCCCTCGAAATCGACGACGACGCGGTCGCCATTCGCACTCGCCCGGTCGACCTCCGTCCAGGTCGCCTTCTGCTTCCTGAGATTTTCGATCATGTCATCGAGGTCGCTGTCCGCAATCTCGACTTCAGGCGTCTCCACCTTGATCTTGTCGAGTCCCTTGAGCTCGATTTCGGGCATTACCTCGAAGGTCGCAACGTAGGCGAAGCCCTTGCCGTCACCCTCGGATTCGGTTTCGATCCTGGGGCCGCCTGCCGGGTTGAGATTTTCCTGCTGCACGGCGTCCGAGTAACTCTGCTGCAACAGGTCCGACAGGACTTCCTGCCGGATCTGCGCGCCGTAGCGCTGCTTCACGACCTTGGCCGGGACCTTGCCCGGGCGGAAGCCCTTGATCTTCACGTTCTTGCCGACCGACTTGAGCCGGCTGTCGACCTCTTTCTCGATACGTTCGGCGGGCAGCTCGACGCGCATGCGCCGCTCCAGCGTTCCCGTCGATTCGACAGTGACCTGCATGGTTTCAATCCTTTCCGCCGCCAGGCGCGCCTCGTGGCACGGCTGGCGAAATATTAAATCTTAAAAATCAATGGATTATACAGCGATAGCTGGTGCGAAAGGAGAGACTCGAACTCTCACGGGTTACCCCACAGGAACCTAAATCCTGCGCGTCTACCAATTCCGCCACTTTCGCTTGACCGAGCCCGGCTTGACTGTGGAACCCGTTACTACCGTCCAGCCGGACATTATAGCGAAGAATACGCGATTATTGGTGCTTCTCGCGGCGGCGCTGGCCTTGTTCACGGTACTGACAGGCCCTAGGATAGCTTCACGTACGCTTTCCCCCAGAGCCCTGCTGTGAATACCAGTGACCGCGGCGACTCGCTACCGCTCTCCGGCATGGACGTCTCCGACCTGCGGCGTTCAGCGACCGGCCCGGCGCTCGAGCGCGAGGATCTCCTCGACGACCCGGTTCTGCAGTTCGAGCGCTGGTTTCGCGACGCGTGCGAGTCGGACCGCATGGACCCGAATGCGATGACGCTGTCCACCGTGGATGCTGACCATCGACCCGCGTCGCGCACGGTGCTGTTGAAGTACTTCGACGCACGCGGGTTCGTCTTTTTCACCAACCTGGAAAGCGGCAAGGCCGGCCAGATCGCCGTCAATGCCAATGTCGCCTTGCTGTTCTTCTGGCGTGAACTCGGCCGCCAGATCTCCATCCGCGGCACGGCCACACAGATTCCGACGAGCGAAACGCTCCGGTACTTCGCAACGCGGCCACGGGGGAGCCAGATCGGCGCCTGGGTGTCGACCCAGAGCAGCGTTATCTCGACTCGCTCCCTGCTCGAGGCGAAGTTCGAGGAACTCAAGCAGAAGTTCCATGACCGGGAGATTCCGCTGCCGTCTTTCTGGGGCGGATTCCGGGTGGCACCGCGAGAGATCGAGTTCTGGCAGGGCCGTGAGAACCGCTTGCACGACCGCTTTCTGTATACGAGGCTGAATGATGAACGCTGGCGAATCGACCGTCTCGCCCCCTGACCCGCCGCTCGAAAGCGGCGATCTGCGGTCGCTTTGGCAGCAACTGCAGACTGTTCGCGAGCGTGCCGAGGCGCTCGAGGCACGCTTCGAACCCGAATTGAAGGAAGTGCACCCGGACTTCGCGGCGAGTGCGCGCAACCTGCTGCACTACGTGGCGCTGCGGCAATTCGATATCGGGGAACTGCAGGAGAGGCTGGCCGAACTCGGCCTGTCTTCGCTCGGTCGCGCCGAGCACCACGTGCTCGCGAGCATCCATGCCGTTCAGCATGCGCTGCTGCGGCTCGACTCGGACCAGGTTGCCGACAGCGACGCCGGCCACCTGCCCTTCCCGCCGGGCGAAAAGCGGCTGCAACTGCATGCGCGCGCCTTGCTGGGAGAACCGCCGGCGGAACGCGCCGTGCCGATCATGGTGACGCTGCCGTCCGCTGCCGCGGACGATCCGGAGTACGTGCGTGCACTCCTGGCGACCGGAATGGAACTCGCACGGATCAACTGTGCGCACGACTCGCAGGAGACCTGGCTCGCCATGATCCGCAACGTGCACCGTGCATGCCGCGAACTCGGCAAGCCGTGCCGGATCATGATGGACCTCGGCGGACCGAAATTCCGCACCGGGCTCCTGCAGCCCGGCCCCAGGGTCCTGCGGCTCCGGCCACGACGGGATGCGCGCGGCCGGGTGCTCGCTCCCCGGCGCGTGCGCTGCGTCCCGGATGACGAACCCTGGACCGGCACGAAATCCGCGGTGGTACCGGTACCGCGACGGGCAATCGAGTTGGCCGAGATCGGCGACGTATTACGCTTCAAGGATTCGCGCGGCCGGAAACGCAAGCTCGAGGTCGTCTTGAAGGACGACAAGGGACTGGTGCTGGAACTCTACAAGACGGCCTATATCGCCACCGACCTCGGATTCCGGCTGGTATCGCGGACAACCGGCGAGCAGCTTGAGTTTCGCTTCGGTGATTTGCCGCCCGTCGAGCAGCCCATCGTGCTGCAGGTGGGTGACGCGCTGACCCTCACTCGCGACGGCGCACCCGGTGCGCCCGCGTTACTCGATGAGAACGATGCGGTTACGGTGCCCGCGCATATCTCGTGCCGGCCCGTGGAAGTCTTCGAGCAGGTGGCGGTCAACGATCCTGTGAGTCTCGACGACGGACGCATCCAGGGGATCGTCGAGAAGGTGTCGAGCGACGAGATCCTGGTGCGCATCAGCAGCGCAAAACCGACCGGTAGCCGCCTGCGGGGCAACAAGGGGATCAACTTCCCGGGCACCGACCTCGAGCTCGAGGGCATCACGGTAAAGGACCGCGAGGACCTCGCGTTCATCGTCGAACACGCCGACATCGTGGCACTCTCCTTTGTGCGACGGCCGGATGATGTCATTGCCTTGCAACAGGAACTGGGCAAGTACCCCGATCGCGACCTGCCCATCGTCGCGAAGATCGAAACCAAGCGCGCGTTCCATGCGCTGCCGCAGATCCTGATCGCGATCATGCGACGGTTCCCGGCCGGCATGATGATCGCCCGCGGCGACCTGGCGATCGAATGCGGCTGGGTGCGGCTCGCGGAGATCCAGGAAGAGATGCTGTGGATGTGCGAAGCCGCGCATGTACCCGTGATCTGGGCGACCCAGGTACTGGAGGGCGCGGCCAAGAAGGGCACGCCGACCCGCGCGGAAATCACGGACGCCGCCATGTCGCAGCGTGCAGACTGCGTGATGCTGAACAAGGGACCCAGCATCCTCGAAGCGATCCACACGCTGGACCGGATACTCCGGAAGATGCAGCGGCATCACGACAAGAAGACGGCGCGGCTCGCAAGGCTGTCCATCTCGGACATTTGACGGCCGGGCGTGCTGCACGCAAGTCTTTATAAGCAAAGCGCTTTTTCCGACCTGTTTCACAGTGTTGGCCACGGCCGCCTGCTAATTTCGACAACAAGGTAACCGTGGCCGGGGCAGATCGGCATGAAAGGCAGGATTTTCGCTACGCTGTTCGCACTGCCGTTTTTCGGTGTCGGTGTGTGGATGCTCGTCTCGATCGGCGGAACGTTCCACGACGCGTGGCGGATGCAGGGCTGGGAACCGGTCCAGGCGCGGCTGGTTGCAGCAGGCTACGACACGCACTCCGGTGACGATTCCTATACCTACCAGGCATACGCCCGCTACAGCTATCAGTTTCGCGGCCGGGTCTACGAGGGCAGCCGTGTCGCCCTGGCAAGCGGCGCCGACAACATCGGCAACTACCAGACCGAGACCGGGAACCGGCTTGCGGCAATGCACTCGCGCAACGGACCGATCACCGTGTGGGTGAATCCCGCGGCACCCGCAGAGTCCATCATCGACCGCGACATCCGTTGGGGCCTCGTCGGCTTCAAGTCGATCTTCGTTTTCGTATTTGGCGGCATCGGTCTCGGTCTCCTTGTATACACGTGGATGGGCGCGGAACAGAAAGATACGACCCTACTGCAATACCAGGAGGCACCCTGGCTGCTGAATGACGCCTGGCAAACGCCCGAGATCCGCTCGGGCTCGAAGGCGGCCATGTGGGGCGCCTGGGCATTTGCCGCGTTCTGGAACGCCATCTCGGCGGTCACACCGTTCATCGCCTACCGGGAGGTGGTGGAGAATCAGAACTACCTGGCCCTGATCGCCCTGGTCTTTCCGCTGGTTGGTCTCGGACTGCTGGCCTGGGCCGTACGGCGCACCCTCGAATGGCGCCGCTTCGGCCCCGCGCCGGTCACGCTCGATCCGTTCCCGGGCTCCATCGGCGGCCACGTGGGCGGCACGATCGATCTCGAGCTGCCCTTCGACAGCACGGCGAGGTTTCACGTGACCCTCAGCAACCTCCACAGCTACATGTCGGGCAGCGGCAAGAACCGCAGCCGGCAGGAAGAAGCCCGATGGCAGAACGAACTCGTCGCTCATGCCGAACCCGGCAGCAAGGGTACCCGGCTGTCTTTCCGCTTCGATGTGCCGGAAGGTCTCGACGAATCGGATGCCGCGCAAGACGGCGACAGCTATTTCCGCTGGCGGCTCAACCTGCGGGCCGAGCTGGCCGGGACGGATATCGACCGTGACTACGACATACCCGTTTACGCCACAGCGCGGCAATCCCGCAATCTCGCCGAGCGCGCCATGCGGCGCGGACGTGACGAGCAGGACGCGCTCGCCGAGGGACGCGTTCGTGAGCTCATCCGCGTCCGGCATCGGCCCGTGGGCAAGTCGATGTTCTATCCGATGGGCCGCTATCTTGGCGCAAACGTCGCCGGATTACTTGTCGGAGCAGTGTTCGCAGGCGCAGGCTGGCACCTGGTCGTTAGAGAGGGACATACTATCTTCGGCAGCATCTTTGGCGGCGTGGGCGCCCTGGTCGCTCTCGGTGCGTTCTACATGATGACGAACTCGCTGGAGGTGTCACTGGACGGCACGTCCATCAACGCCGTTCGCCGCTGGCTCGGCCTGCCGGTAAGCCGCAAGCGTATGCCGCGTTCGGGATTCGCACGATTCGAAAAGAAATCCTCGATGAAGGCGCAGTCGGGCGGCAGGCACGTCATCTACTACGCGATCGAAATGCTCGACCAGGACGGCAACAGGATGGTCGTCGGCGAGGGCTTCAGGGGCGAGTCGGAAGCGAAAGCGGCCATGCGTGTCATCGCGGCAGAACTGGGCCTTCGAGTGCGACCGGACAGCGGCTTGACCGGACCCGATACGCGGGTGTATGGCGAAGACGTCCTGACCGCTGATTCCTGAAAGCGATGCGGTAAATTCAGCGCATGATGCTCCGTCTGTGCGCGTTGTTCTTCGCGCTGTCCTTTTGCGGCTGCGCCTCCAGCCCTGCCGCGCCTCGCTGCGGCGGCGCCGAACCCCTCGGGTGCTCCATTCCGACGGCCGTGCTCGTGGTAAGCGAGGACTACGAGGAGCAGGCCGACAAGTTCCACGTCGCCTGCGTCACACACGATCTCTGCTACCGCCACGGCGCCGCAACCTACGGCATGTCCCGGAAAGAATGCGACGTCGAGTTTCATGAGAACATGAAAGCCGCATGCTCGGGCTTCAAGGGCCTCGGCATGCTCGACCCGGAAACTTTCGCCAAGTGCCAGTTCGCCGCCAGGCAGACCTGCGAAACCGTCAGGACGCACGGCGAAAAACACTTCCGATCGTCGGCCAGCACCTGCTGCACGTATCGTTGACGATCGGCCCGGCAATCAGACCAGCGCCGGACCGATCAGACAGGCGAAAATGACGAGTATCGAGGCGTAGCCGACGATGCCGGGCATGGGCCTGGGTCGAGCGATCATGGCGTGTCCCCTCTCATGACTGACCTGCCGCACAGGATGCTGGCGACTTTGGCCCAGGACATGACCGCGCCTTGACGGTTTCCTGACGGAAACATGACGCCGGGGCAACCGCGAAAAGCGGCACCGGGTAACGCAATGGGCCGTGTGCGGCAGCGCAGCAAAAGCGCGCAAATGCCGGATTTCCAGCAATAGTGGATTCCCCGTAATGGCCGGGCATCACCGCCAATTGAGGACTACCGGTACCGCCGTACTTTTTCGGTCATCGATTCCTATTAGAACACTCTGAAGTTCTAATTCATCTGACCTGACGAGGTCAGAAATGAGACGGGCTAAAAGCACGAGATTTCGCATTGCGAACCTTTTTGCGGTGTGCTGCTCGCCTTAACGATCGCCGGTAGCGAAGGAGACGATGGCGCACCGGGGGCCGACGGGATCGACGGCGCGGCGGGCCTTGCCTGCTGGGATCTGAACGGCATCGGCCAGGCCGACCCCGAGGAGGACCTGAACGGGGACGGCGTCGTGGACGTACTCGACTGCAACGCGATCGCTGGCGGCGCCTACGAAGTCCAGGCGCCGCACGCGGGATACTTCACCGAGAACGAGTACGCCGGCACGAATGATTGCCTGGCCTGCCGTGGCCTGATCGGTGCCGACATGTTGATGCGGGCGCACTTTACGTGGGAAGGCATTGCGACCAACATCACCGGCCAGCAGCGGTGGTGGTGCATTTTGATTGCTTTTTTTCGAGGTGCCCGGTTCGCTTGCTTGCGGAATAAGCTTGCGGCGGAGTGTCTGAAGTGGTGGGCCCCCGGGGAATCGAACCCCGAACCTGCGGATTAAGAGTCCGTTGCTCTGCCTGATTGAGCTAGAGGCCCGTTCTATCTCCGGCCCGCAAAGAACGAAAAGTGCTTTAGGCGGGTTGGCTGGACGCGCGATACTAGCTCAAACCGCGTAATCAGGCAAAGATCTTTGGGGAGAATGCCCATGGAAAAACTGGCAGCAATTTGGGTCCTGATGGCACTCGCTGCTCCGGCATTCCCTGACTCTGCAGACGAAATCCGCTGCCGTGAAATCGGCTTCAGCAAGTCGGTCGAAACCCAGGACCGGGACGCCTTTGCATCCTTCGTCGACCCGGACGCACGATTCATCGGCGGCCAGGTCACTCGCGGCCGGGAAGCAATCGCCGAAGCCTGGTCGGTATTCTTCACAGGCGACCTGCCGACCATCAAGTGGCGGCCGGAGTTCATCGAGGTCCTCGAGTCCGGCGACCTTGCGCTGTCGCGCGGCCCGTATCGCATGCTCGACAAAGACGAACACGGCGGGATAACAGAGTCCTGGGGCACTTTCAATTCCGTCTGGCGCCGGAAGGCGGATAACGAATGGCTCGTCGTTTTCGACGCAGGTAGTTCTGCTGACGAAGCGCCCGGCGAAGCACAGCGGTCGGCCCTGGAATCCGACGCGGACTGTGACTAGCCGATCTGCCGGCCGCCGCGGTCGCTTGCGTCGACGCGCAGCGACCACTTCAGCCGGCCAGAATGACCGACCGGGATCACCGACAATCGATCCCGGTTCTTCCAGCAGGATGGCGGCCGGAAAGCCAGTGAAGAGATTGGGGTGGACGATGGGACTCGAACCCACGACGACCGGGATCACAACCCGGGGCTCTACCAACTGAGCTACGCCCACCACGGATCTGCAT
>JBFIHC010000048.1:0-23062 GCA_041601995.1 Woeseiaceae bacterium
CTGCGCTGCATCGCCGGAGAGCAGCCAGCGCCCGTCGCGGCGCGCCAGTGAGTGAACGGGTGTTTCGAGCCGTATGTCCAGGTCTGCAGCAAGGTGCTTGCCGATGGCGTTCATGCCGGGCGCACCGACGTAGTGAGGGTGGTCATCGCCCCATTGCCGGCGCGCCGAAATGCGGGCTCGGTGCAATTCCGCGAAGCGGGCCGGCCACCGGGCGAGCGCCCCGGCTGCGACCAGCTGGTCAAGGAAGCGGCGGAATGCGTCGCTCTGCGCCGTTATGAACTGAGCGCCATGGTCGAACTGGAACGGAGCGGCACGGCGGGTCGCCATGCGGCCGCCGACGCCGCGGGATTTTTCGAAGACGGTGACACGATGTGCGGCGGTGAGCTCACGCGCTACCGTCAGCCCCGCGAGACCGCCGCCTATGACTGCAATCGATGCCATGTCAGATCGTCACCTAATGACCGCCGGCTGCCCGAAACCCGAATTCTTGCCGAAGGGTCTGCAAGAGTTCGCGCCCCTCATCTACGGGCATCGACGTGAGTGGTGGCCGCACGTTCGCCCAGCGCTCGTCGCCGGTAAGCAGTGCGAGCAGACGCTTCTGTGCGGGAATCGGCGCGTAGTCCTGCAGCAGCAGGCGGAATCGCTTCACATCCCGATGCAGTTCGCGCACGCGTGTGGAATCGCCTTCGAAATGAGCGTCGATCAGCTTCGCGATGGCGCCGGCGTTGAGGTTTGCCGTCGCCGCGATGCAGCCGGGTGCGCCCAGTTCGAGTGCCTCGACGAGCGGCAGCTCCGAGCCGGGATAGACGATCAATCCGTCGATGCCGAGCAATGCGCGGGTGTTGTCCCATTCGCCGGAGCTGTCCTTGATACCGACGACCTGCTCCGGGAATTCCGCATGCAGCCGTGCCGCGAGTGTTACCGGTATGCCGACGATCGCGATCGGCGGGATGTGATAGAGGAACAGGCGGGCGCTTTCTCCGATCGCATGGACCAGCTGAACGAAATGCCGGTAGAGCCCTTCTTCGCCCACCTCCTTGAAATAGAACGGCGGCAGCGTCATCACGCCGGCGCATCCCAGGTCGAGGCAGGCGCGGGAGATGCGTGCGGTGTCCGCGACGTTCGATAGCCCGGTGCCCGGGATCATCAGCGCCGGGTCCAGGCCGGCCTCGACGAGTGCGCGGACGGCGTCAATGCGTTCGTCGATGCCGACCGACAGCGCTTCGCCCGTGGTGCCAAAAGGCACCAGCCCGGCGCACCCCGCGTCGAGCAGGTATTTCGCATGCGCGACGTAAAGATCCGTCGCGACGGTCATGTCGTCGTTGAAGGGCGTGAGCAGCGGAACCAGCACGCCGCGGATCGGGGAATACGTCATTCGTTCAGGTCGATGTGTTCGAGCACCTTGAAGGAGGAGGAATTCTACCCCGATTCATACAAACGGCATTCGTTTACCGTGCGTGCTAGATTCGCAGCCTGACAACAAGCCGGAGACCGGCCATGCAGAGATTCCTCGTCACGTTGCTTTTGTTGGGCGCCGTCCATGCGCATGCGCAGGGGCCTGTCGACGCAGAAGCGGACGTTGCGAATCTCTACGCACGGGACAGCTATCGCATCGACGTGCTCGTGTGTCCTTTCAAGGGGCGAATCGAGTACGAGCCCGGCGAGATCGATTGCGGGCTGCTGCAGGTGCCCGAGAATCGCGAAGCCCCGGACTCCCGGTTTATCGAGTTACTTTTCATCAAGCTGAACTCGACCTGGGATGAAGACAGGTACGATGAGGATTCGGGGCTCGAGCCCGGCGAGCGAGACGACCCGGTTATCTACCTGACCGGCGGTCCGGGCGCTGCCGCCGAGTACTACGTCGAGCGCTTCAAGGATCACCGCATTCGCAAGCACCGCGACCTCTATATCCTCGAGCAGCGCGGCATCGCCAATTCCGGCGACTTCTGTGAAACGTACATCACGCGTAATCCCGCGGTGGGCAACGTGGACTCGCTCGAAAAGAGCGCCACAGCGGCGCGCATCGCGGCAGAGGAGTGCGCGCGCAACGCGATGGCGGCCGGGGTGGACATAACCGCCTACAACACGATCGAGAATGCGCGCGATGTCAGGGCCCTGCGTATCGCGCTGGGCTTCGAAAAGTGGAACGTCTGGGGCATCTCCTACGGCACGCTACTGGGGCAGGCTTACATCAAGGAGGATCCGGAGGGCATACTGGCGGTCGCGCTCGACGCAATCGTGCCGCTCGATGCGCGAGCCGATGTGCTGTCCTGGCGTTTCGTCAACTGGTACGACCGCGACCTCGGCATGCTCGACGAGCTTTGCCAGGCCGACGAGGCCTGCGCGGGCCGTTATCCGGACCTCGGCCAGCGCGTGCGTGATGCGGCGCTCGCTACGAAGGACAATCCCATCGTCGTGGATGTGAAGGACACCGAAACCTACCCAACCGGTAAGGTGTACTTCCTGAGCGACGTCGCCACATTGCTGCCGTTCACGCTGTTTTACGAACAATCCAACTACTCCGCTCTTCCGGCAATCATTCATGCCTGGGCGGACGCCGTCGAGAACCGGGACGAAGCGATATTCAAGGCGATTGCGGCAGCCGGGACGGACTGGTTCTCCGGCATCAGTCAGGGCATGTACGACGCGATCATGTGCAACGACGGCTACCGGGAAGCGGCGATCGCGTCGACCGAGGCGGACCGGGCGGAATTCCCGGTACTTACCAACGCCATCTCGGCGGAAGGCGACCCGGAGGCCTGGGCGCGAATGTGTGTCGACCTGGGCGCGCCGCCGTTGCCCATGGAAGATTTCGCCGCCGTGGAAACGGACATACCGACCCTGCTGATCGAGGGCGACATGGACCCGATTACGCCGCCGCCCCTGGCACACCTGATCGCGCCAGGTTTCAGCAACGGCACCTATATCGAGTTCCCGTACGCCGGGCACGGACCATCTAGGTCGGTTGAGTGCGCCGGCGACCTCCTGAACAAGTTCTATGACAACCCGAGGGCCGAGCCCGACCTGAGCTGCGTCGACGAAATGGAGGCGCCGGAGTTCCTCGGTTCCTTGTACCGTACGTCGGCCGCGCCACGATTCGCCGTGCTGGTGACGGAGCAGAAGGACGACCTGCCGAGGGTAGCGGCCTGGGGCGGCGCAAGCGCGCTGGGCGTCGTCGTCGGGTTCCTCGTGCTGACCTTCGCGCCCCTCGTGCGGCGGGTCGAGAAGCGCCAGCCGGCCCCTGCGGAAGGTGCGCGCGTGGCGACATGGGCAGCCTCGTTGTTCGGCACCGCGTCGCTCGGCATTTTCGCGGCTGCGGGGTACGTCAGCTACGAACTGTCCGAGATGTTGCCGATCTTCGGCCTGGTCGGCTGGGGGGCGCTCGGTGCATGGGCGGGCGTGCTGGCCGGGCTCTCGGGCCTGGTCGCGTTGGCGCTGACTGTGCGGGCCCGGCGGCGCGCTGCACTGCCTGTCGGAACGCTCGCGGGGTTCGTGATCACGGGCCTCGCGGCCGCGAGCCTGAGCGCCTTCCTGCTGGTCTGGGGCCTCGGGCCTTAGACAAAGACCGGGTCAAACCGCCTGTTGCGGGTCGTGCTCCAGACAATCACGCGTGTCACCGGTTATCAGCTGCCTTTGGCCAGCGTGATCGCGAGTATCTCGTCCAGACGGTCGGTGATTCGGCGGAACTCGTCGTGCAGGTTGCGGCGTTCGAGTTCCTGGTTTGTCGCGAGCAGCCCCCGATAATTCGCGAGTTGCAAGCCGTTCTGGTACAGCGTCTTCGAGATCGACTCAGCCGAGAACACGCGCCGCTGCAGCAATTGCTGCTTGCCGGTCTTCAAGCATTGCGCGAGGAAATCACTTTCGTCGTCAACGGCCTCCGCACCCGCATCAGCAAGAACGTTGGCCACGATTCGGTAGGCGTCGACAAAGGAGCGAAGCACACCGTGTGCGACGAGTAGCTGGACGTCCCTGAGCAAATCGCGCGCGCTCGCCTCGTCGCGCCGAATCGTGTCCTCCCACTCGCCGAAGCGCTCGCCCGCGCGCTTCTCGATCTCAGAACGGTAATCTGCTCGTCGTGGGAAGTAGAACTCGAACTTGAACAGTTCCCTGAGTTCGTTGGTGCGGGTGAAGAATACCTCGCACGGGTCTTTCGTGTCGGCTGCCGCGTCGAGCAGCGCGATCTCGACGAACGCGTCGAGAATGAAATAGTGAATGGCCGTGTTGCGGTAGTAGGCGGCATTCAGGTGTTGGTCCGGACTGATGGTGTAGAGGCGTTCGGTGCCTTCGTCGAGGTAGCTGACGATGCCCGTCGCGTGGAGTTCGGCGAGCGTTGCGAGCACGGCATCGGCATCCTGGAACTGCGAGCGACCGACGATCTCGAGATGCCGGCGCCGGATCAGGGCGGCGCCGGCGCGCGCAATCCCCTGTATCTCGGCCAGGCTCTGGGCACGGTTGCCGGCGGCCAGCAGAATCAACGTGATGATCGCCGTGGCCGTGATCGGCGTCGCCGCGTTCATGCGTACCGCGACCTCGAATGCCAGCGTAGCAACGAGCGTCTGTTTGCGTTGCTCGTCGATGCCGGCTTCGAGTTCCGACGGCTCGACGAGTTCTCTCACGGTTACGCCGTCGCCGAACCGCAGGTGGATTTGTCCGCGCGGGCGCCCCCGTCGCAGGAAGCGCAGCGGCCAGGTGAGTCCCTCCGGCTTTTTCGTCTGGCCGCGCTGCTCGATCGAGTAGTCCTCGACCTCCGTGATCTGGTCGTAGGCGACGCTGACGGGGATGAACGTCACGTCGTACAGCCGGGTCCTCTGTATCGATTCGAACACGTAGTTGAACAGCCCGAATCGCGGCGGCAGCAACTTGCCGGTGTGCGAGCGGGTCCCCTCGAGCGCCCAGAGTAGCGAGAAGCGCTTCTCGATCAGGTAGTCGATGTAACGCCGAAACGTCGACTTGTAGATCTCGTTGTCCTGGAACGAACGCCGCAGGAAAATGATGCCGCTGCGCCGCGCGAGTGCGCCGAGACCCGGAGTGTTCAGGTTGATGCCGCCGAAAGTCAGCGGCAGCGGCAGGTCGGCATCGTAGAGCACCAGCGACAGCGCCATCGTGTCGAGCATCGACTTGTGGCTGATCAGGAAGATGACCGGGCGCGTGGCTATCGCTGTCGCGACCCGTTCAAGCTGTGCATCGTCGACGTCGATCGTCGAATGGTGATGGCTGCGGCAGGCCCATCGATAGAGCGTGTTGATCATTTCGATCGTGAACGGCGTCTGCGTTGCCGCCATTTCGCGCAGGTAGCGTTCGGCCTGCGCGAGCACGTCCTGCACGGAGCGATCGCGTTGCTGCGCGATGTTGGCGACCAGGTTGCGAAAGTCGGTATTGGCGAAGACCTCGCCGGGCAGGATGCGCGGCACCTTGTACCTCGCACCGCGGAAGATGCGCTCGGAACGCTCCAGCGCGATCAGCGCCTGGTTGGCTACGAACTCGGCAAACCCGTCCTCGTGAGCCGCTGCCTCGGCCTGCCGCCGGCGCATGTCATCGAGCCAGGCGCCGTCGCCGGCAATCCAGGCGAGCCTTTCCGGGTGGTGCTTCGCGAGCCAGCGGCGACGGGTGCGGCCGGGTTCGGCAATGCGCCCGTGAAAGAGGTCCAGCAGCGGGCGGTCGCGGCGCCGGTCCGGCGCCGGCAACCAGGCGATGCGCAACGGCTGCAGCCAGACGTTGCCGCCCTCTTGCGGCAGGTCGGCCAACCCGTCGTGTGCCCGACGTCGCGGTAGCTCGATGAACGAATAGCGGCAAACCGAGCCGTCCTGCGGCCTGCTGGATTCGACCCAGTCGCGCAGCAGCCCGGCCTCGAAATCGTCGCGCGCATCGAGCACGAACACGACCGTCGCGTCCCGGACATCCGGCCAGGGTGATGGGCTCTCGCGGCTAATCATTTCGTGACCTGCGCAATCTCCCCGCCGAATGACTTCCAGGCTTCGAAGCCGCCGTCGATATGACAGGTCTTGAGTCCCATCTGCTGGGCGATGTCTGCCGCGAGCGCGGAGCGCCAGCCCAGGTTGCAGAAAAAGACGAACTCCTTCGGCTCGGCGAACACGGCATGGTGGTAAGGGCTTTCCGGATCGATCCAGAACTCGAGCAGGCCTCGCGGGCAGTGAAAGGCGCCCGGTATGCCGCCTTCCCGTTTCAGTTCCCTGACGTCACGCAGGTCGACGAAGACCACGTCATCCGAGCCCAGCTTGCCGATCGCCTCCTTGGCGGAAATGATTCGTATCCGCGCTTCGGCAGCCTCCACCAGCTCTTTATAGCCGACTTTGCTCATTGAGCCTCTCCCCGGGCCGATGCTTCGGCCTCTTATTGGCTCAATTGTACCCGCTGGCAGCAGCAAACGGCGTTTCGCGGCGCTTTTCCTTTCCGAACGCGCTAGAATTTCCCTTCCTTCTGTCTGAAAGGAAGAAAAGCAATGAAACAGATGAAGCATGCCATGAAACCGCTCACCGGCCTGGTGGTGCTGGTCTCCTTGCTTACTCTGTCGGCTTGTGGGGAAAAACCGCAGCAACAGCAGTCTGCGGCGCCGGCAGAAAGCAAAGTCGAGAAGGAAACGATCGTCTGGAAACTGGCCCAGACCTGGGGAACCGGATTCCCGATCTTTGGCGACGCGGTCATCAAGATGGCCGACATGGTCAAGGAGATGTCAGGCGGAGAGCTCGAGATCCGCATCGATTCGGCGAACAAACACAAGGCGGCCTTCGGTATCCTCGACATGGTCAAGGCCGGCCAGTACGAGATGGGTCACTCCGCTTCGTATTACTGGAAGGGCAAGGACGCGAGCACCATGTTCTTCTCCACGATGCCCTTCGGCATGATCGCCCCGGAACAGTATGCCTGGTTCTATTACGGCGGCGGCATGGACCTGATGAAGAAGGTCTACGACAAGCACGGCGTCTACAGCTTCCCCGGTGGCAACACCAGTAACCAGATGGGTGGCTGGTTCCGCAAGGAAATCAATACGCTGGCCGATTTGCAGGGCCTCAAGATGCGCATCCCGGGGTTTGCGGGCGAGATTCTGTCGAAGCTGGGTGTCGTCGTCACCAATATCGCCCCGGGCGAGCTCTACACGGCCCTCGATCGCGGCACCATCGACGCGCTGGAGTGGGTCGGGCCTTCCCTGGACCTCAACATGGGCTTCCAAAAGATTGCGCCTTACTACTACACCGGCTGGCACGAGCCGGCCACCGAGTTGCAGTTCATGGTGAACAAGGAAGCGTTCGACGGACTGCCTGCGCATCTGCAGGCGATCCTGGTCACGGCCATGCAGTTCGCGGCCTATGACATGTACGCGCGCTCCTACCATGACAGCGCGGTCAACTGGGCGACCATCGAGAAGGATTATCCGGACGTCAAGATCCGTACCTTGCCGCCCGAGATCATTGCCGAGATGAAGCGCATCAACCAGGAGCTGTTGGCTGAAACCGCAGCCAGCGACCCGATGTTCAAGGAAATTCTCGAGTCACAGAACGCCTACAGCAAGATGGCGCGCAAGTGGACCGCGATTTCCGACTACGCGTATCTCACGGACAATCTCGAATAGCCCGAGCCGGGCTCCCGGCCCGGCCGGGAGCCCGCAACTCCGATCCAAGAGCACCTTATGCTCCTGAAAATCGAGAAATTCTTTGATCGTTTCTCCGACGTGATGGGTTGGATCGCCGGCTTTCTGAACCTGCTCATGCTCATCAACGTCTTCTACGACGCGATCATGCGCTACTTCTTCAAGACCGGATCGATCGCGCTTCAGGAGATGGAGTGGCACCTGTTCGCGATGGTGTTCCTTTTCGGAATCGCCTATGCGCTGAAGGAAGACGGTCACGTGCGAGTGGACGTCCTGTACGATCGTTTCTCGCCGCGCTCGCAGGCCATCGTCAATATTGGTGGCACGATCCTGCTCCTGCTGCCGTTGAGCGTGCTGATCATCGAAGGTTCTGTCTGGTACGTGCACGAGGCGTTCAGTTCGGGCGAGGTTAGTGGTGATCCGGGCGGATTGACGCACCGCTGGCTGATCAAGCTGGTCATCCCGGCGTCGTTCGTGTTCCTGGTCGTCTCGGCCAGCGGATTCGTCATCCACAACATCAATATTTTCAGGGGGCTCGAGGAGCCGCCGGAACGCCGCCCGGAGATCCTGTGATGCCAGCGGCGGTTCCCGTACTTCTCGTGACGCAGGCCGGTCAGCGGCGAAGGAGCGAGCAAGCATGATCGGCCTCATCATGTTCGCGGTTGCGCTGCTATTGCTGCTCCTCGGCTTCCCCGTGGCGTTTACGTTCGGCGGCGTCGCGGTGATTTTCGGCCTGCTGGCCGAGGGGCCGGGAATTTTTGCACTGATGCCGCATCGCATCTGGTCGATCATGAACAATACGATCCTGATGGCCATTCCGCTGTTCATCTTCATGGGCATCGTGTTGCAGAAATCCAATCTTGCCGAACGCCTGCTCGAATCGATGGGCTTCCTGTTCGGAGAGGTTCGCGGTGGAATCGCGATCTCGACGATCCTCGTCGGCGCGCTGCTGGCTGCATCGACCGGCGTCGTCGGCGCCAGCGTGGTGGCGATGGGCGTCATCTCCCTGCCGGTCATGCTGAAGTACAACTACGACAGGCGGCTGGCTACCGGGACCATCTGTGCTGCCGGTACGCTAGGCCAGATCATTCCGCCCTCCATCATCCTGATCATCCTCGGCGATGTATTCCAGGAGCCGGTCGGCGACCTGTTCAAGGCGGCGCTCTGGCCGGGACTGTCACTGGTCGGCTTTTACATCGTCTACATCGTCATCATTTCGCTGGTCAAAAAGGACCTGGCGCCGCCTATCCGGCTCGAGGAGATGACGGGGTCGAAGAAGCACCAGGTCTACCAGGCACTGAAAGCGGTCGTCCCGCCGCTCGTGCTGATCGTCCTGGTGCTCGGCTCGATCCTGACCGGCGTGGCGACACCGACGGAATCATCCTCGGTCGGCGGAGTCGGGGCCGTCCTCCTGGCAGCGTTTTACGGCCGCTTCTCGATCCGCATGGTCTGGGAGAGTTCGCTGGAGACCGTCAAGATCACCGCGATGGTATTCGCGATCCTGATCGGAGCGACCGCATTCTCGATGGTGTTCACTTACACCGGCGGCGACTACATCGTCGAGGACTTCATGACGAGCCTGCCGGGCGAGGAATGGGGATTCCTGATCCTGTCCATGCTGGCAATCATGGTGCTGGGCTTCTTCATCGATTTCGTCGAAATTTCCTACATCGTCGTGCCGATCCTCGTACCCATCGCAGCGGCCCTGGGCATCAACCCGGTCTGGTACGCGATCCTGATCGCGATGAACCTGCAGACGTCGTTCCTTACGCCGCCGTTCGGCTTCAGCCTGTTCTATCTCAAAGGTGTTGCGCCGCCCGAAGTCAGAACCACGGATATCTATTACGGCGTGGTGCCATTCATTGCCCTGCAGATGATCGTGCTGGCGATACTGGTCGTGTTCCCGCAGCTGTTCGGTTTCTCGCCGCACTAAGCCGGGCACGGCGAGCGAATGGCGCCCGCTCGAGCGCCGACTCGCCGCTTGGTTTCTAGGGCGCCTGGATGATCATCGCGAATCCGCCGGTGACGGTGACTACGCCTTCCGGCGCAATCGTGAATACGCCGTCCGTTTCGACCGTCTCCGATACGGTCACGTCGAACACCACGCCGGGAAGACCGTTGAGGTCGCCAAAGCCGATCTCGAACAGCGTGTTCGTATTGAAGTCCACCGTCTCGGTATAGTTTTGCAACAGGATCGTGCCGTCGATCAGGTCGTCCGTGCTGTCGTTCGGCTCATCGAGCCAGCACTGATTGAATAACCACTCGAAGTCGTCGCCCGGGGACAGCTCACCCGAACCCAACCAGGTCAGTGTCAGTTCGCCCTGTGGAAGAACGCCGGCCGGCGGCGTACCGGTGAACATGTCGCAACTCTCGACCAGCGGATTGCTCAGTGTCGCGACTTCCAGGTCGTCCAGGATCTCGGCCACGTCGAAGAACAGTTCATAGGTGAACTCGACCGCTCCGACGGCGAGCGACGCGCGACGCACCCACGCCTCCGCGGCCTCGTCCTCAAGCAGCACCATGAACTCGTCCCACGAGTAGGACACCGCGTCACCGCCGTTGACGCTGAGCTGCACGCCGACGGCCGTCATCGTCACCGTGACCGTTTCGCCGGGCACAACGACGTCTATCGCCCCGCTCGAGGGGGGCGAGCCGAAGTCAACGGTAATGTCCTGGGTGAACAGTACCGCGACGGGCGAGGCAGCCGGGAACTCGCCGGTACTCGATACATTCAGGTCGAAGCGCGAGCCTGCCCGGCCAACGTACGAAAGGAAGGTGACTTCGTTGCCGGCGCTCACCGAGAGATCAACGCTGCTGTGAAGCAGTCCGTCAATGTCGATGGACACGGAAAGGCCGCTGCCGAGAGACGCAGTCAGCAGTTCGCCAGTGTTGAGGTTGGTAAGCAGGAAGTTGTAGGTCGGCAGGATCGTTACGGGGCCGAGATCGTCGCCGCCGCCGAGGCCTCCGCCATCGTCACTTCCGCCGCCACCACCTCCGGTTGCGACGATGGTCAGTACCGCGAAGACCGATACGGGCAGCAGCCACAGGGCGCGCCATGGGCTGGGATTGGTGCTTGTCTTGATCATCGCTTGACTCCTCTTTCGATCAGGCGAACGGTCCAGAACGCCACGGCCGCGCCGAGTCCGATGGACAGGATGTCGAACGGGTCGCAGGTTCCATTGATGAAGTATGCGGCACTTGCCTCTAGGACGGGGACGTCGCCGAGCCATGCCGGCAGGGCAGCCGCTATGCGGGCGTCCAGCGGGGAAAGCTGGCCGAGTTCGAAAAGGCTCTCCACGGCAAACCAGCCGATTGCGATGGCAGGCAGCAGCCTCGGCCACGGCCGCAGCACGGCAGCCGTCAGGAGGACGATGGCCAGCACATGGAAGAAAGTGGGCAGGTGACCCGCGAGCGGTCCGAAAAGTCCGCCGTCGCCGTAGCCGGCGGTCCAACCAGCGAGGAAATAAGCCGCGCCGTCGCGATCAATCGCATAGACAAAAACGCCGACGACCAATAGAAGCGCAGCCAGGACGAGGAGGAGGGCCTCCTCTTTGTGACGGCCTCCGGGCATCTGTCGCGAGTGCCTCGTCGCTCAATGACGCCCTCATGTCCGCATACCGGGCGCCACCAGCAGTCTCGCAGAAACGCCGATGCGGTTGTATTCGGAGGTCTACCTAGTCAGGAAAATGCCGTCGCGGGACCCGGTCTACTCAGCCATGACCATTTCCAGTGCGCCGGGGTCGCGCCAGCGTCCCCCCCTGAGGCGCAGTGCATAGACCAGGGCTATGGCGAGCACCAGCATGACGAAGGCCATCCACGACACCCTCGGGCTCAGTTCGAATACACGGATGATCATGAACTGCGCAACCAGCATGGCCCAGTGCAGCGATACCGATGCGACCATCAGCCAACGCGTGTCGCCCGCGCCCCGGAGTACGCCGCCGGAAACGAGTATGATCGCGTCGGCCATCACGTAGCTCGACAGGCCGATCATCATGTATGCGGCAAGTTCGCGTACCGCGGTAAAGTCACCGCTTGGTGGAGCAAACACCTCGACGAGCGGGTACCGATACGTGATGTAGACCACCGCGAGCACGGCGGAGTACGTGAGCGCCAGGCTGAAGGCAGCGGTCATGACTTCGTTGGTGCGCGCCATGTCCCGAGCGCCGACGAAGCGGCCGATCAGGCTGATCACGGCGACGTGCAGGCCGATCATCGGGATGAAAGAAAGTATGTCCCAGTTGAACACGATGGTAGCCGCGGCACCCTCCGCGATGCCGTACGACTGGAACATGAGCAGGAACAGGTTGAATGCCGCGATGTTGAGGAACATCTCCAGTCCGCCCGGGGAGCCGAGCCGCCACAAGCGGCGCAGTATCTTCGGGTCCAGTGAGAACGACTGACGCACCTGGAACTGCTCTCGATGATCCCGGCCGAAGTAGAAAGCGGCGAACAGGGCGAAAGCAAGGATCGTTGCGACAACGGTGGACACGCCGGCGCCGACGATACCGAGTGCCGGAAAGCCGAGTTTGCCAAACACCATCACGTAGCAGAGCGGCACATTGACGAGCAGGCCGAACACGTCACAGATCATCACGACATGGGTCCGGCCGATCCCGGCGAAATATGACGAGATGCAGGTCTTGGCAAGCGTTACCAGCACCCCGGACATCAGGATCAGGTAGTAGGAACGTTCCAGTTCGACCTGGGCCGGATCGTGTCCCATGCCTTCGAATATGCCGACGACGAGAAAGGTAACCAGCGTCAGGAACGGCGTGCTCATTACCGTCATGATCATTCCCTGGGTCACGACTTTCGGGCATTTCTCCGGCTCGCCGGCGCCGAGGTACTGCGCGGCCATCGCGTTCGTGTAGGAGAGCAGCCCGACGAAGAAACAGAATGAGAAGAACGACGCGATACCGCCGCCAAGCGCTGCCGCCATGTGTACCGGGTCGATCTGCGACATGAAGTAGCGGTCGGTGAAGATCATTACGGCGAACGTGCCCTGCGACACCACCATCGGGAGGGCGAGGTGCAGCAGTTGGACCGTTGTTCGTCGACTGAATTGAAACCTGGGTAACAGCACGGCCAGCGTCGTTGTAAGCACCGAAACAGACCCGCAAGTCTATGCAACATGGAGTCGGGGCGAAACTTCTGTCACGCCGGTAATGCATCAAGCTGGCGGCCGAGACGTGTAGACTACGGCGGTGTCGCCTGCCCCCGTCGCGCAGGCACGACGACAGGAAGACACAGAGGGCCCGGTTTTGCAGAAAATCAAGGAATGGCACGACGTCGATCGAAGCGTCTTCGAGAACGAGATATTTCCCGGGAACCAGCCGGCGGTAATGAAAGGATTGTTTCGGGACTGGCCCGCCGTCGAGGCGAGCACTCGATCGCCGGCCGATGTCGCAGACTACATCAAGCAGTTCGATACCGGGGGTGCGGTCAACGGAATCGTCGGTGCTCCGCAGATCGACGGCCGCTTCTTCTACTCCGGGGATTTGAAGGGATTCAACTTCGAGCAACGGCGGGTCACGGTCAGTACCGCCCTCGATACGATCGTGTCGCTGGCGGAAGCCCCGGAGTCCCCGGCTATCGCGCTGCAGGCGATTCCGGTTACTGAGACTTTGCCGAAGTTCCAGGATGACAACCCGATGCCGCTCCTGAACGATCGGGTCGCGCCGAGGATCTGGCTGGGTAACCGAACGCGAACAGCCGCTCATTTCGACAACAACCACAACATCGCGTGCGTCGTCAGTGGCAGCCGGCGATTCACCGTGTTTCCGCCCGACCAGGTCGGCAACCTTTATATCGGGCCGCTGTTGAGAACGCCCGGTGGCTCGCCGATCAGCATGGTCGATCTTCGTGCGCCCGATTACTCGCGCTTCCCGAAATTCAGGGAGGCCCTCGAATCAGCGCAAGAAGCGATGCTGGAGCCGGGCGATGCCATTTTTGTTCCGATACTCTGGTGGCACGGTGTGGAGTCGCTCGGTCCGCTGAATATTCTCGTCAACTACTGGTGGAATGATTCGGAGTCCGTTCACGACAAGCCGTTCCTGAGCCTTGTTCACAGCATGCTCCTGCTGTCCGGGCTGCCGGCTGTCCAGCGTGAAGCCTGGCGCGCACTGTTCGATCATTTCGTATTCCAGACACACGGTGAGCCGGGAGCCCACCTGCCTCCGGACACGCAGGACCTGCAGCGCAATCTCACGGCCGAAGAGAGGGACCAGGTAAAGGCGTTGCTGGCGAAACACCTGAAGCCCTGAGGCTCCGACGGAGGTGCTGCGGGAGCGACCGGCGACTTTCAGCAACAGGGTTGTCCTCAACGTCTGCGCGCGTGTAGTTGCGCTGCACCCTGCGTGTCTCGGCGCGATTGAAATCCTGCTGCCGGTCAGGAATACGTAGCGATTACCCGTGGCCAGGTCCGGCATTCCCCGTTTGCGCCTGTCCCGGAAATCGACCCCGCAAATGAAGATGGCGCCCCTGAAGACCTGGGCGTGCTCCGGGCCGACAGCGCTGGCCATGCGCCCGCCGCTGAATCCGTTTACTGGTAGACGCGTACCCAGTCTACGTACATCGTCTGCGGGAACCGGGTCGTTTCGTCGACCCGGCCCGCGCTCCTGCCGCCGACCGCGATGTTCAGCAGGATGAAGAAAGGCTTGTGAAACTCGGAGAACTCTTCCGAGGAAATCGGGGCCGATGCGAACTGCTTGCCGTCCACGAACCACCGGATGCTGTCGGCGTCCCACTCGATTTCGAAGACGTGGAAGTTGTCGGCGAACTTTCCTTTGTCCAGCCGGGTTCCGACCGCCCCCATGTTCGCGTGAGCGCCCGACTTGCCGGTGTAGTGAATATTGGCTTCGACGACGGCATTGTCTCGCGAGCCGTACATCTCGAGGATGTCGATCTCGCCCGACTGCGGCCACGGCGTGTCGCCGCCGTTTTCGTCGATGTTGGCGCCCAGCATCCAGAATGCCGGCCAGATGCCCGCGCCATACGGCAGCTGAATGCGGGCGGCGATCTTGCCGTAACGCCAGCCATTCTCCGGCAACGTGTGCAGGCGGGCCGATGTGTACTGGTCGGGGCCGTGCGCATCCGTCTCGTGGATGGCCTTGATCACGAGGCAGCCGTCCTCGATGTAGGCGTTGTCGGTGCTGTCCGTGTAGCGTTGCCACTCGGCATTGAAGCGGCCGGCTTCCTCGACCTGGCGCTGCCAGTTGGCCGGGTCGAGGACCTCGCCTTCGAATTCGTCCGCCCACGCCAGCCGCCAGCCTGGGCCGGGATCATAGGCGTCGTCGTAGAGATTGGCGGCGGGATAGCGGACAGGCGCTTCGGCAGGCGGTACGACATCTGCACCACACGCTGACAGGATAACGGCGGCGCATGACAATGCGGCAAGCCCGGTTTGGTGGTTTCGGATCATGGTCTCAAAAATACAGCGAGAGAGCCCCCTCGCCAAGCGACCGCGATGATTTGGCGCGCGCGATCTGCCAGAATTGGCAGTCAACCCACATGCCGTCCCTGGCGGCGAAGAACACGGAGCCGCCATGAGCAATCCATATCGCGATCGTCGAACGAGTCTCGTTACCGCATTCCTGGTATCGGCAGCATTGCTGTCCGGATGTGGCGGTCCGGAGTCATCGTCGGCCGGGGACGACGCACGGCAGGCAGCCCTGGCGAGCGAACACGCGCCGTCGGTCGGCGATCCCGGCGCCAAAGTGCACATCGTCGAATTCCTCGATCCCGCCTGCGGGACCTGCGCGTTGTTCTATCCCATGGTGAAAGGCTGGATGGCCGAAGTACCCGGCCAGATTCACCTGTCTATTCGCCACGTGCCGTTCCACGACGGCGTCGATTACGTCGTCAGGATTCTCGAGGCGAGCCGCAACCAGGACAAATACTGGGAGACCCTCGAAGCGCTGCTCTCATCGCAGCGCGAGTGGGTTAACAACCACGTCGTGCAGCCCGAGCGGGTCCTGCCGGCAATTGCCGGCGTGGGGCTCGATGTCACCCAGCTCGAGGCCGACATGAATTCGCCGGAAGTGAAGCAGCGCATGGACAAGGACCTGCAGGACTCGAAAATCCTCAAGGTCGTCGCCACGCCGGAGTACTTCGTCAATGGCCGGCAGCTGCCCAGTTTCGGCCAGGAGCAGCTCGCAAACCTGGTGCGTGAGGAATTGCAGAAATAGGTTCCGATGGCCGGCCTAGAGCAGGTACGGAAGCAGCCACCACGTCCGCTTTTTGTAAGCGACCCACTCAGGGTAGCGCGACATGCTGGCTTCCTTCATCACCATGTTGACGGCGAACAGCCCGAGCCAGATGCAGGCGAGCACCACGAAGGGCAGCCAGTGCCAGACCATCATCGCGAAGCTGCCGTAGATCATGATCTCGCCGAGGTAGTTGGGATGGCGCACATAGCGGTGCATGCCGTCGGTGATCAGCCCCCGCTGCAGCCGCAGCGTGAAATATTTCTGCGCGTCCGACGCAATCATGATGGCAGAGCCGGTCATGCACAGACTGATACACAGGCAGAACCAGGCGACGTCGGGCAGCGGGTAGTGCGGCTGCGAAACGCCGGACACGAGCAGCCAGCCGAAGACCCAGTACCAGCCCAGCACGCCGACGAATGCGTTGATCCCGCCGCCGATCGTGATACGTCGTTGCCAGTTTGCGTCGGGAAACGCCGTGTCCTTGAGGATCCACACCAGTCCGTAGCTGCCGTGCATGGCCGTGTAGATCCAGGCCGCCGCTGACGTGTTCTGGTAGTAAGCGATCAGGGTCAGAAGAAACACGAACGTCCCCGCCTTCTGGAAATTGACCACCCAGGCGAGCTTCCACGGGCGCGGGCCGCCAAGGAAGTCGCAGACGAGGTAGTCGGTGAAACGGTGCATTGCCTGCACCCAGGCGGGTGCCTCGTATGGCATCGGCGTGCTCGCGGCCGCTGGATCGGTCGTGACGATGACGAACTCCCGCTCGTGTCGGTCGCGCCGATTCTACAGGCCCGGCGTCGCTTCCTCACCTGCAGTGCGCGCAGCTATTGCCGGTCGTCGTATTGCTGCGCCTTGCGCGTTGCGCTATCGAGCATTTCCTGGATATGCCGGCGGTCATCCAACACCGCCGCCGCCGGGATCGATCGAACAACGGTCAAGTGGGGATCAGGGTTACCCACCACTTGAAAATCGGCATTTGGCAGCAATATCGGACATACCGTCGGGATGGGCTTTGCTCCTGGCGGCCCGTGCAATCGGTGATTGCGTATTCAATACACGGGAGAAAGTGAAATGACCGCAGCAATTGTAGCAACCTACAAGGACTTCAAGACGGTCAAAAATGTCGAAGACGATCTTCTCTCGACCGGTATCCCCAACGAGAAGATAAAGGTCGACACGGATCATCGGAAGATCCGGGTGATGGTTCCGGATGCGACCCGCTCCGAGATCATGGAGATTCTGAATCGGCACAAGCCCGCAGAGATTCACTAGCCGATTTGCCGCAAGTCGGCCCTGCAGGGCGTGACAAGGTCCGGGTCCGAGGTTGATTTCGACCGCCCGGGGCCGGGCCGCAATATCGGTATGTCCTTACGCGATAGCCGCGAAAATCCTGCCCGCGAATAGTATATTTTGCCCTGGCCAAGCCAGGGTATATCCGCACATCATGACTCGCGACAAGCAGTTCTGGACCTTGCTCCTCGTCTTCCAGGTGTTTTTCGGCCTGGTGGTTTTCGCAGTTACGCGCGAATATTACATGCCGGACACGCATTCTCCGCGCAGCCAAGCGTTGTCGAGCGCCCCGGCGGCGTCGGCATGGACCCGCGGCATGACGGCGTCCGAGGTGTCGCGGCTGAGTTCCCCCGGGCTCGTCGGGCCGGCACCGAGCGATCCGGCCGAAATTTCCCGGCAGGCCAACCAGTTCTTCGCCAATCGACAGTATCAGAATGCGGCACAGCTTTACGAACGGTTGCTGACGTTCGCACCGAACGATGCGGAGACCCACAACAACCTCGGCTTGACACTGTTCTACCTGGGCCGAACGGACGAGGCCCTGCGCAGGCTCAACGAGGGCGTGGCGAAGGACCCCGCTCACCAGCGAATCTGGCTGACGCTGGGCTACGTAAACAGCCAGCTCGGCAACACGGACGCGGCCAGGACCGCGCTGACGAACGCGACACGGCGCGGCGACGACGAGGCAATCCGGGAGGCCGCACAGCAGATGCTCCGGGAGCTTCCGTAGGCGGCGTCTCTCGTCTCCGATGCCGTGCCCGGTTGCGGCACCGCGGGCTATTGTGTCTTCCGTAACTATTGCCAGCGGTCGCAAGTATGGCAATCTGAGTGCTCAGAGCCTCGCCGAAATAAATAATGTTTAACAAGATCCTCGTCGCCAACCGCAGCGAGATAGCGATCCGTGTGTTCCGCGCGGCGCACGAGCTGCACATTCCTTCCGTCGGTATTTACTCGGCGGAGGACCGATTGACCCTGCATCGTTTCAGCACGCGGGAGGCGTACCGTGTCGGCGAGGGCAAGGGGCCGATCGACGCGTACCTGGACATGGAGGACATCATCCGGATCGCGATCCTGTCAGGCGCCGACGCAATACATCCGGGTTACGGTTTCCTCTCCGAGAATCCGACCTTTGCGCACCTCTGCGCGGAGTCCGGCATCACGTTCATCGGGCCCTCACCGGAAATCATGCGCCGCCTCGGCAACAAGGTGGAGGCGCGTGCACTGGCAATCCAGGCGGATGTGCCCGTCATGCCGGCGACGGAACCGCTGCCGGACGACCACGGCGAGATCGTCCGGCTTGCAGGCGAGATCGGTTATCCGCTGATGCTCAAGGCCAGCTGGGGCGGCGGCGGCCGCGGCATGCGTGTCATCGAGGACGAATCCGGCCTGGTCGAGCAGGTTGGCGCAGCGCGCCGGGAGGCCGGCGCTGCGTTTGGCAATGACGAGGTCTACCTCGAGAAGCTCGTTCGCAACGCTCGCCACGTCGAAGTGCAGATCATGGGCGACCTGCACGGCCAGGTCGTGCACCTGTTCGAACGTGACTGCACCGTTCAGCGGCGCCACCAGAAGATCGTGGAGCGTGCGCCCGCACCCTACCTGTCACAGGCAGAGCGCGACGAAATCTGCGCGGCGGCCGTGCGGCTGGCGCAGTCGGTGCATTACAGCAACGCCGGCACCGTCGAGTTCCTGCAGGACGTGGACAGTGGCGAGTTCTATTTCATCGAGGTCAATCCGCGGATCCAGGTCGAGCACACGGTCACCGAGCAGATCACCGGTCTCGATCTCGTCAAGTCGCAGATCCGGATTGCCGCGGGCGGACGAATCGGCGACGTCGACTCTTCGGGCATCCCCGCGCAGGATGACATCGCGATGCGCGGCGCAGCCATCCAGTGCCGCGTCACGACAGAGGACCCGCGCAACAACTTCATTCCCGACTATGGCCACATTGTCGCCTACCGCAGTCCGGCGGGCCCCGGTATCCGGCTGGACGCCGGTACGGCCTATTCGGGCGCGGTCATCGGCCGGCATTACGACAGCCTGCTCGTCAAGATCACGGCGTCCGGCGTGGCCGAGACGGAGGCGACCGATAGAATGCTGCGCGGGCTGAGTGAGTTCCGGGTGCGCGGTGTCGAGACCAACCTCGCATTCCTGAACGCCCTGATATCGGACTCTCGATTCATACGGGGCGAATACAACACGCGCTTCGTGGACGAGACGCCGCACCTGCTGCAGCTGAAGGTCGACGAATCCGATGGTGCGCAGCTGCTGCACTACATCGGCGAGGTCATGGTGAACGGCAATGCGCAGGTTGCGGGCCGCAGGCAGCCCAAGGCACTGAAAAAGCCGGTGGCGCCGCCTGTTGTGTTGCAGCGCCCGGTCGACGGGCTGCGGCAGATCCTCAACGCGGACGGCCCGGAAGCGGTGGCCGGGTACATGAAGCGCAGCAAGATCCCGCTGATCACGGACACGACATTCCGCGATGCGCACCAGTCGCTGATGGCCACCCGCATGCGTTCCGCCGACATGCTGCGAATCGCACCGCACTATTCACAGCTGTTGCCGCGGCTGTTCTCGGTCGAGTCCTGGGGCGGGGCGACGTTCGATGTCGCGATGCGTTTTCTGAACGAGGACCCCTGGCAGCGGCTGGCCGACCTGTCAGCGGCAATGCCGAACCTGATGCAGCAGATGCTGCTGCGCGCGTCCAACGGCGTCGGATATACGAACTATCCTGACAACGTCGTGCGCTTTTTCGTGCAGCAGTCGGCCGAGGCCGGCGTCGACGTGTTCCGTATCTTCGACTGCCTGAACTGGGTCGAGAACATGCGCATCGCGATCGACGCAGTCTGCGACACCGGCAAGATCGCGGAAGCGGCAATCTGCTACACGGGCGACATCCTCGACCCGATGCGCAGCAAGTACGACCTGCGCTATTACGTCGATCTCGCGAAGGAACTGGAAGCGGCCGGGGCGCACGTACTCGGTATCAAGGACATGGCTGGTCTGCTGAAGCCGGCCGCCGCGCGGGTGCTGATCCGGGAGCTGAAGCAGGAAGTCGGCCTGCCTATCCACTTTCACACGCACGACACCAGCGGCGCCGCTGCGGCGACTGTGCTCGCGGCGGTAGAAGAGGGTGTCGATGCCTTCGACGCCGCGATGGATTCGATGAGCGGGCTGACCTCGCAGCCCTGCCTCGGGGCGATCGTTGCGGCGCTCGAGAACACGGACAGCAATCCCGGCGTCGATCTCGCGAGCGTGCGCTTGATCAGCGACTACTGGGAGCAGGTGCGTGAACAGTACGCCGCGTTCGAGCCGGATATCCGCTCGGGCGCATCCGAGGTCTACCTGCACGAAATGCCCGGCGGCCAGTTCACCAACCTCAAGGAGCAGGCGGCATCGCTCGGGCTCGCCGGCCGCTGGCACGAAGTCGCGCGGGCCTACGCGGACGTGAACATGGCATTCGGCGACATCGTCAAGGTCACGCCATCGTCGAAGGTGGTCGGTGACATGGCGCTGATGATGGTGACCTCGGATACCCGTATCGAGGACGTGCTCGATCCCGAGACCGACATTGCGTTCCCCGAGTCGGTGGTGTCGCTGTTTGCCGGTGAGCTCGGCCAGCCGCCGGGCGGCTTCCCGAAGGCGCTGCAGCAGAAAGTGCTCAAGGGCCGCGAACCGATCACGGTGCGGCCGGGCGCCCTGCTCGCCGCAGTGGACCTGGAAGAGGAGCGGCGCAAGCTGAACGAGGGGCACGAGCACCCGATTACGGACTTCGATCTCGCGTCCTACCTGATGTACCCGAAGGTCTTTACCGAGTTCCGCCGGCACCGCGAGGAGTACGGTGACGTGAGCGTGTTGCCGACGCACGTCTATTTCTACGGCATGCGGCCGCAGGAAGAGATCGTCGTAAGGATGGAAAACGGACGCAGGGTCGTCATCCGCTTCCTGACGATGGGTGACACCGACGACCGGGGTTACCGGCGCGTGTTTTTCGAGATCAACGGCCAGCCGAGTTCGGTGCAGGTCCAGGACCACAGCTCGGAGTCCGCGCACCACGAAAACGAGAAAGCGGACAGCGCCAATCCGAACCATGTCGGTGCGCCGATGCCCGGCGTCATTTCGACGATTTCGGTCGAGGTGGGGCAGGAGGTGCAGCGCGGCGATACGCTGCTGACGATGGAAGCCATGAAGATGGAAACGTCGATCAAGGCGGAACGCGCCGCGACGATAAAGCGGGTTGTTGCGCGCATTGGCGAGCAGTTCGACGCGAAAGACCTGCTGGTAGAATTCGAGCCGTGAAGATCACGTCGATTCGAGTATTCCAGGTCGACCTGCCGCTGGTCGAAGGCCGGTATTCATGGTCCGAGGGCAAGTACGTCGAAGTGTTCGACAGCACGGTCGTCGAGCTGGTGACGGACGACGGCCTGTCGGGTTACGGCGAGGTATGTCCGCTCGGTCCTTTCTACCTGCCGGCTTTCGGTGCGGGCGCGCGCGCCGGGATCGCGGAGCTGTCTTCGACCCTGATCGGGCAGGACCCGACGGCGATCGGCCCGATCAACCGGCTCATGGACCGTGCATTGCTGGGCCATCCGTACGTCAAGTCGGCGATCGACATGGCATGCTGGGACCTGCTCGGCAGGGTCTGCGGCAAGCCGCTGTGCGATCTGTTCGGCGGCAGGTTCGGCGACAGCGTCGCCCTGTACCGGGCAATCAGCCAGCGGCCGGCCGACGAGATGGCGCGGAACGTTGCGGGGCATCGTGCCGATGGCTACACGAAATTCCAGCTCAAGGTGGGTGGCGATCCCGCAGACGATATCGAACGCATCCACGCGGCTGCCGAGGTGCTCTCCGACGGTGAGGTGCTCGTGGCCGATGCGAACACGGGCTGGCGGGTCGACGATGCGCTCCGTGTCGTCAATGCCGTGCGCGATTGCGATGTCTATATCGAGCAGCCGTGCCGCTCCTACGAGCATAGCCTGATCGTCAGGCGCAACACGACTCTGCCGTTCATTCTGGATGAGAACATCACGGACATCGAGGCGCTGATGCGCGGTCACAACGACGGTGCGATGGACGTCATCAATCTCAAGATCTCCAAGGTCGGTGGTCTCACGAAGGCGCGCCAGATCCGGGATCTCTGCGTGACGCTGAACCTGCCCATGACCATCGAGGATAGCTGGGGCGGCGACATTATCACTGCGGCGATCGCGCACCTGGCGCATTCGACACCGGAACCGTTGCGATTCTCGGCGACCGATTTCAACAGTTACGTTACGGTGCGCAATGCGACGGGCGCGCCGCAGCGCGTGGATGGCCGGATGGCCGCATCGGGTGAACCGGGCCTCGGGATCGAGCCGGACACGGACGTACTCGGTGAACCCGTTGCCGTCCATGGGCAGTGACAATCCGGTTTCGCAACTCGGCGGATAGCTGGGGCGCGGCGGCCCGGGGATTTCACTGGCTGATCGCGGCGCTGGTCCTGGCGCAGTTCGTCATCGGCAGCATCGCGGAGGAGATGAAGCTCACGCCGGGGAAACTGGACCTTTTCGTCTGGCACAAATCGATCGGCGTGACGGTCCTGCTGCTGGCTGTCATGCGGCTGGCGTGGCGACTGGCAAACCCGCCACCGGCCCTGCCGGCCGGTGCGCCGCGATGGGAGCGCAGGCTCGCGGCCGCGGCGCACGGGGTGCTCTACCTGCTGCTTTTCGCCGTGCCGCTGTCCGGCTGGTGGGTCAGCGATGCATCGCGAGTGCCGTTCAAGGCCTTCTTCTTCCTGCCCATGCCGGATTTCATCGCGACGGACCGTGCCCTGCAGGAAAGCGCGGCCGAGGTGCACGAGGCGCTGACGATGACCTTGCTGATCGTCGTGCTCGGGCACGTCGCCGCTGCGCTCAGGCATCATTTCCTGTTGCGCGATGACGTGCTGCGCCGCATGCTGACGGCGCGACGCAACCGGAAC
>JBFIHC010000049.1:0-22786 GCA_041601995.1 Woeseiaceae bacterium
ACGCTGTTGGGGACAACGAGCGAATCCTGCCGCAGTGCGTTCCAGTCGATCTCGGGCGCGTCGTTTTGCAGCAGCCAGTTCAGCAGGTCCTTGACGAGCACGACGCCGGACACGTCGTCGAAATCGCCGGTCGGCGTGAACGGGAACCGGCTGTGCCCGGTTTCGCGGACATAGGCCGTGGCCTCGTCGCGCGTCATGGACGCCGACAGGAAACGCACGTTCTCGCGCGGCAACATGATGTCATCAGCGTGCAGATGCCGAAGCTGAGTTGCGCCGACGATCATCCCGGCGGTCAACGGGCCGACGGCGCCGCGCAGGTGACCCAGCCAGGCGAGCAGGCGGATTTCCTCGGCTGAGGTCACCGGGACGGCCTCGCCGCGGCGCAAAGACCGGGAAATCGCCTCGCTCACGGTGACCAGCGGCCGGAGCAGCACCGTGAGCAGGCGGATCCCGTGGGCGACCGGCGCCGCGATCAGGGTGGCATAGCTCACACCCAGGGTTTTGGGGATGATCTCGGTCAGCAGCAGGACCGCGATAGTGAAGACGATCGAGAATATCCACAGCGTGCTGGCGTCAAACACGTTTGAATAACTCGCTCCGGCTACGGCCGCACCAATCGTGTGCGCCGTGGTGTTGAGTATCAGGATGGCCGCGATCGGGACATCCATATTCTCCTTGAAGCCCGAGAGCAGGCGCGCGGCGTGCGCATGGCGGCGGCCGAGTACCTCGATCTGCGGCCGCGTGACCGACAGCAACACGGATTCGAAGATCGAGCAGAGAAACGAAACGACGAGAACGATACCGACAGCGGTCAGGAAGATCAGCATGATACCTCCGGGAGTGAGGCAGATCATTGTCGACTCGGCCCCCCTCACTTGCAAGTGGGTATCGGGGCAACTCCGTGTCCGGTCCTCCGCGCCGATTGACGCGGCGGGAATCAGAATTTCCTTCAGCCTGCAGGAGACGGAACGTTGCCGATCGCTTACACGGTCGTCCGCCGTACTGGATCGTGTACGTCGGTATTCCGATCGTGGTGAGGCCAACCAGCGTGATCAAGCCGACGACTTCGGTATCGATGCGTCTCATGCTGAGGCCGAGGGCGGCTGCAGCGTTTCAATCTCCTGCTTGTCGGAGAGCCGCTTTACGATGACAACGTGCTGTAAAACATCAGGGTGGCGGCAACGCAAAAAAACCGCAACCTCCCAGAATGGACCATTTAAGGTCATTGCGCAATCAAGCTCCGCGATAACAGCCGGATTGCGGTGCACACGACGGCCGCGTGTGTAAAAATTTACCACGATAGTCGGATATTGGGCGCGGGTGCCGGTCGAAAGGTCGCCAATTGTGCACCGGCGGAACGTCGCTCTACGGACAGGTGCTTATCGGCGAGACGGCTATGCAGACAATTTCACCCGATGCGCACGGGATCGCCGTCGTCTTCCTGATTGTTACGGCGTTGTATCTGTTTACGCGCGACCGTCTGCCGCTCGAGTCCTCCAGCCTGTTCGTAATACTCGCGCTGACTGCGGGATTCCACCTGTTTCCGTACGAAGTCGACGGTGAGCCGGTGGATCCTGCGCAATTCCTGCTCGGATTCGGGAACGAAGCCCTGATCGCCATCTGCTCGCTAATCATTATCGGCAGGTCGCTCGAAACGACGGGTGCGCTTCAGCCAGTCGCCCGGCTGGCCAGCGATCTCTGGCTAAGGCGACCCAAAGCTGCGCTCCTGATGATGCTGATCGGCGTATTCGTGTTGAGCGCATTCGTCAACGACACGCCAATCGTGGTGCTGATGATTCCTATACTCATTGGTATTGCGTTGCGTACCAAGCTGCCGGCGTCGCGATTCATGTTGCCGATGGGGCTGGCGACGATCATGGGCGGAATGTGCACGACCATAGGTACCTCGACCAACCTGCTCGTGGTAGGAATCACCCGGGACATGGGCGTCGCGGATATTGCGATGTTCGACATCACGCTCCCTGCGGTACTGGTGGGTACCGTCGGCCTTTTGTTCGTCTGGTTGATCGTGCCGCGGCTGTTGCCGGATCGCCCGATGCCGATGACCGATACCCAGCCGCGGGTGTTCGATGCGCAGCTCACTATTCAAGAGGATGGTTTCGCTGCCGGCAAAACACTCCGGGAGGTGCTCGACAAGACGGATCGCGAGATGCGGATCGAGCAGGTCCGGCGGGGAGATGCGCAGATACTGGCCAGGCTGCCGTCGGTCACGTTGCTGCCAGGCGACCGGCTGCGTGTCAAGGACACGCCGCAGAACCTGAAACGGTTCGAGACGCAGATTGGAGCCGTGCTCCAGATAGTTGCTGACGACGACGAGGCGTCCCCTCCGCGCAGGCTGCGCGGGGAGAGCAGGCAGCGACTGGCCGAGATCGTGATAACCCGGGATTCACCCCTGCACCTGCGTACGCTGGCCGATGTTTCCCTGGGTCCGTCGCTCGGGCTGCTACCGCTGGCGCTGCATCGCGCGCGCGTGCCGGGGGAATGGGAGGCCGGCGAACTGGCCAAGGTCCGCTTGCGCCCGGGGGACGTCGTGCTCGTGCAGGGCGCTCGCGAAGCCATTGAGGCCGTGAAAAGTGAAAACAAGATGCTGGTCGTCGACGGTTCGACCGAACTTCCGAGGCCGCATCGCGCCAAGCGAGCACTGGTGGTCCTTGTCCTGGTGGTCGGGGCGGCCGCGCTCGGTGCAGTGCCGATTTCCGTATCCGCGCTGGTTGGCGTCGGCTTGATGATTGCGCTTGGATGTCTGTCGTGGCGCGACGTCGGCCAGTCGCTGCCGCTCGCCGTTATCATGCTGATCGTCGCCAGTCTCGCGATGGGCAAGGCGCTCGTGGTAACCGGTATGGCGGAATACCTCGCAGCCGGGTTCGTTAACGCCGCCGGAGCCCTGCCGCCGCCGGTCATTCTCAGCCTGTTCATCCTGATCATGGCGGTGCTGACCAACATTGTGTCCAATAACGCGGCAGCCGTTATCGGCACGCCGATCGCGATTTCCGCTGCACAGCAGCTGGGAGTCGACCCGTTGCCGTTCGTCCTCGCCGTTTTGTATGGCGCCAACATGAGCTTTGCCACGCCGTTCGGCTACCAGACAAACCTGCTGATCCTGAGCACCGGCGGTTATCGTTTCACGGACTTCCTGAAAGCAGGTATTCCGCTGATCGTCATCCTGTGGATCGGCTTCTCGGTGGTGCTGACGATGCTGTACAGGCTCTGACGGCGGTACCGGTTTCGGGAGAATTCACAGGATTCCCCGGTGACGCGTTAAACTCCGTCGGATGCCACTCGTCGCCCACTCCAAGCTGCCGACCTTCACTGACCTGCGGAACCAGGGTCACGACGTACTCACGCTCGATCGGGCGGTACACCAGGACATTCGCGAGCTGCACATCGGCTTTCTGAACATGATGCCGGACGCCGCGCTGCGCGCGACCGAGCGCCAGTTCATCCGCCTCGTCGGCAGCTGCAACCGCATTGCGCAGTTCTTCGTGTATCCGTTTTCCCTGCCGGCTCTCGACCGCAGCGCGGAGACGCTCGGTTACATCGAGCGGTATTACAGTGACTTCGAGGCGCTGCGGGGCACGGGACTCGACGCGCTCATCATTACCGGCGCAAACGTTGCGAATCCGAAGCTGGAAGACGAAGCGTTCTGGGAGCCGCTCATGGAGGTCGTCGACTGGGCCTGGGACAACGTCACCTCGATCCTGTGTTCGTGCCTGGCGACCCATGCGGTGCTCAAACATTTCCACGGCATCGACCGGCAGCCCCTGCCGAAAAAGCGCTGGGGCGTTTACAGTCACCGTGTCAGCGCGACCTACCATCCGCTGCTCAGGGACATCAATACACGCTTCGACGTCCCGCATTCACGCTACAACGACATCTCCCGGGCACAACTCGAATCCGCGGGCCTCACGATCCTTGCGGAAAGCACCGAAGGCGGCGTGCACATGGCGGCGAGCCCCGACCAGTTCCGGGTCTTTTACATGCAGGGCCATCCCGAGTATGACGCGAACAGCCTGCTGAAGGAGTATCGGCGCGAGTTGTTTCGATATGCCAATCGTGAGCGCGACAAACCGCCGCCGCTGCCCGAGAATTACTTTTCGGGCGAGGCCGAGCGCTGCGCGCTTGCGGCGCTCGATCTGGCGGCGCGAGCCCGCGAGGCAGGGGAGGTTTACGTCGACACGCTCGAAGCCGATGTCCAGGGGTTGCTGGACAACACCTGGGGCGACACGGCGAAGGCCATCATCAACAACTGGTTGGGTCTCGTCTATGGCGTGACTAACCTGGACCGAAAACAACAGTTCATGCCAGGCGTCGATCCCGACGACCCGCTGAGCCTGAAGGAGAAAAAATGAAAGACCAGACCCTCGCAATACATGCCGGTTTCAAATCGGACAGTGCCACCAAGGCTGTTGCGGTGCCCATCTACCAGACGGTCGCCTACGAGTTCGATAGCGCGCAGCATGGAGCGGACCTGTTCAACCTGGAGGTGGAAGGCAATATCTACACGCGCATCATGAACCCGACGACCGCGGTGCTGGAGGAGCGCTGTGCCGCGCTGGAAGAGGGCATCGCCGGTCTCGCACTGAGCGCCGGCAGCGCGGCGGTGAATTACTCCATTCTGAATATCGCCGAGCAGGGCAGCAATGTCGTGACGGTTCCCTTGCTGTACGGCGGTACCTACACGTTGTTCCGCCACATGCTGCCGCGGCAGGGCATCGAGGTGCGCTTCGCCGAAGACGATAGCGCGGAAGCGATGGCGAAGCTCGTCGACGACAAGACCGCAGCGGTCTTTTGCGAGTCGATCGGCAATCCGGCCGGCAATATCGTGGATATCGAATCGCTCGCCGACATGGCGAGCGCGCACGGAGTGCCGCTGATCGTCGACAATACCGTGGCGACGCCCGCGCTGATCAAGCCAATCACCTGGGGCGCCGACATCGTGGTGAACTCTCTGACCAAGTACATGGGCGGCCACGGCAACTCGCTCGGCGGCGTCATCGTCGATGCGGGCGAATTCCCCTGGGCGAAGCACCCCAAGAAATTCCATATGCTGAATGAGCCAGAGGAGTCCTACCACGGCGTCGTGTACACGGAGGCGCTGGGTGCAGCTGCCTACATCGGCCGCGTTCGTACCGTGGCGCTCCGTAATACGGGTTCGGCGATCAGCCCGATGAACGCGTTCCTGATCCTGCAGGGCATGCAGACGCTGCCGCTGCGCATGGAGCGGCACTGCGACAATGCCGTCGCCGTCGCCAGCTTCCTCAACGATCATCCGCGTGTCGAATGGGTGAAATTCGCCGGCCTGCCTGACTCGCCGTATTATGACCTCGCGCAGAAATACACCGGCGGCAAGCCCTCGGCGCTGATGACCTTCGGCATCAAGGGCGGCTTCGACGCCGGCGTCAGGTTCTACGACGCGCTGAACATGTTCCTGCGTCTCGTGAACATCGGCGATGTGAAGTCACTGGCGGCGCACCCGGCATCGACGACGCACCGGCAGCTATCCGAAGACGAGTTGAAAACGGCAGGGGTCTCGCCGGACATGATCCGGCTGTGTATCGGGATCGAGCATATCGACGACATCATCGCGGACCTCGACCAGGCGCTGGCCAAGTCCGTCTGACGCGTCACCGGGTAGCGCGCGTCCAGAAGACTCATGGCATTCCGGACCCGACTCCGCCGCGGCCTGGTCGGCACGGTGGCCGGATGTGCATTGCAGTGCGTCAACGTTGCAGCCGGCCAGGAAGCGCCGCTGCCCACGGTGCACTGGGCGTATGCGTCCTACTTCGGTACCGGCTGGTACGAAATCAGCGACCAGCAGAGCGCCTTCATCGCAAATTTTGCGCCGACGTTCCGTACCGATGAGGCAGCCTGGTTCGGCGCCGATGACAGAAAGGCGGTCTACTCGATTCGCCTGCCGCTCACCGTGGGTGTTACCCGTCTGGACCTCGAAGACGTACCCGGCATCCTGGATCTCGAAAATTTTTCGACGGTCAGCGCCGGTGTCCGCGCCGACGTCGATGTGCCCGTCACCGAGAAATTCTCGTTCCGCCCCAGCGCGCAGCTCAGCTACGGCACGGTCATCGGCAAGAGCGAACACGCCTGGACGTACCGGGGCGATATCCGAGGTCGCTACATTTTCGGCGCCGGCGACCTCGACTGGGCGCTGATCGGAGCCGCGGGAGTCGTCGGTTACGATGCGAACCGGGGGAATGATGACAGCTTCACTTATGCAGCGATCGGCACCGAATTCGCGTACCCGGTTTCATGGTTCAGTTCCGGAGGCAGCCAATCGGTTTTCTACTGGCATGTGCTGTACACCGATTTCCTGGACCGCATGGAAGTCCAGGGCCGATCGGATCAGCTCGAGGAAATCACTAACTACTGGCAGGCGGGCTTCGCTTTCGGCAGGCGGGAAGAGCCGCTGGAACTGTGGTTCTTCCGCTTCAACCGCCTTGGCCTCGCTTACGACATCAGCCCCTCCGGCAGGCTGCGAGGCCTGAAGTTCGTTTTCCGCTCGCTCTACGAACCGTAGCGGAGCGGGCCCGGCGATCGACTACTGCAGAACCTTCGCGAGACAGGCCTCGAGGATGTCGAGGCCCTCGTCGATCAGTTCGTCGCTGATGGTGAGGGCCGGCAGGAAGCGAATGACATTGCCGTTGACGCCGCAGGACAGCAGCGCGAGTCCATGCTCGTAGGCCGCCACTATGAGTGCCCGGGTAAGGTCCGCCGCGGGCTTCCCGACGTCGCCGTTCTCGACCAGCTCGATGGCGATCATCGCGCCACGATCCGAACGTATATCGCCTATTGTCGCCGGGTGCTTTGCCTGCAACGCGTGAAGGCGTTCCCGGAAACGGGCGCCGATCGCGTTGGCGCGCTCGACGAGCCCTTCGTCGCGGATCACGTCGATGACGGCCAGCGCCGCCGCACAACCGATCGGTGAGCCCGCGTAGGTGCCGCCGAGACCGCCCGGCAACGGCGCGTCCATGATCTCGGCTTTGCCGACGACTGCAGCGAGCGGGAAGCCGCCCGCGATGCCCTTCGCGACCGTCACCAGGTCGGGCTCGATGCCCGCGTACTCGGTTGCGAAGAACCGGCCGGTGCGGCCGAAGCCGGTCTGGATTTCGTCCGCGACCAACACGATGCCGTGTTCGTCACAAATCCCGCGCAGGGCCTGCATGAACTCGTCCGGCGCCGGGTAGAAGCCGCCTTCGCCCTGCACGGGCTCGACGATAACAGCCGCTACGTCGGTCGGCGCGATATCCGCCTTGAACAGCGCCTGCAGCGCCTTGATGGAGTCGCCGACGCTGATGCCGTGGTAGTCGATCGGAAACGGCGCGTGGTAGACCTCGCCCGGGAACGGTCCGAACAGGTTCTTGTACGGCGTGATCTTGCCGGTGAGTCCCATAGCCAGCAGCGTGCGGCCGTGGAAGCCGCCGTTGAACGCGATGACGCCGCGGCGCCCGGTGTGTGCTCGCGCGATCTTGATCGTGTTCTCGACCGCTTCCGCACCCGTCGTTACGAACATGGACTTTTTGGCTGTGTCGCCCGGCGCGAGCGCGTTGAGTGCCTCGGCAAGACGCACCGCCGTGTCATAAGGGGTGACCATGACACAGGTGTGGCTGAACTTGTCCAATTGCGCCTTCACCGCCGCAACCACTTTCGGGTTGCTGTGCCCCGTGTTGCAGACGGCGATGCCAGTGCCGAAATCGATGTAACGCTTGCCTTCGACGTCCCACAGCTCGGCGTTCTTCGCCCGCTCGATATAGACCGGTGCGATATTGCCCTGGCCTCGCGCAATCGCTGCGACTTTACGTTCCTGCCACCCGGCATTGCCGGTCGCGGGCCGCGCCCGTGTCGGTTCTGCAGCACTCATCGGATCGTCTCCATTAACAGGGAGGCCGGGCGCGCCTGGCCCCGGGCGAGGAATCAATCGTCTCTGACAGCTTCTTCAGCTTCCTTGACGGCTTCCTCGGCTTGTTTCACGGCTTCGTCTATCCGCTCGCCGGCCTCCTCGATTTTCTTGCCCGCTTCCTCGGCCTTCTCTTTCGCCTCGGAAAAGGCGTGGTCTATCTTCTCGCCGGCCTTCTCGGCGGGACCTTTCTTCTCGCAGCCGTAAGCGAAGACCGCCGCAAGCAGCATCAGTGCCAGCGCTGGTGTTTTGAATGTCATTCCATTCTCCGTTGTATTGACCTTCAATGACTTCGCCGTAGCATAGACTGGCGTGCCCGAAAACGGTAGCCTGCCTGCGGATCCGGCGATCTTGCCGCTAACCATGGAGGTCCCGACCTCATGTACAGAACGATCCTTCTCTCCGTGTTTGCAGCATTGAGCCTGGTGGCTGCGCCGGGTGCCAGTGCGCAGCGCTCTGCCGGTGAAAGCGTCGACGACACGACGATCGCCGTTTCCGTGAAAGCCGCGCTCGTCGAGAGCGACAAGGTTGAGGCCGGCAAGGTCAACGTCGAGGTCCATAAGCGCGTCGTGCAGTTGAGTGGCTATCTGCCCACCGCAGATCAGAAGTCAGCTGCGCTGGAGATCGCAGACGGCATCGAGGGTACCGCCGGCGTCGAGGACGCCCTCATCGTCATGGGCGGCAAGCGCAGCCTCGGCCGCACTATCGACGACGAGACGATCAACGGCAAGATAAAGCTCAAGATCGCCGATATATCCGGCTTCGGTGATGCAATCGGCGTCGTCACCCACGTCCGCAACGGCGAAGTGCTCCTGAGTGGTTTCGTCGAAACCGACCGGTTGCGGAAGGATATCGTGGCAGCCGCGAAGTCCGTCAACGGTGTGCTTAAAGTCCACGACCGGATCACCGTGCGACGCTGAACGAGACACGCCGCCGGGTTGTTTCGGCTCGGACGGCGTCCGTACGGCGTGAAGTCACGGCGTTGTCGGACACCACCCGCAACGGCAGGCAGTCGCTTTCCATGTTGTTCACCAGCGACCGGTCGGCGCGCACGCAACTGCCCGCGCAAGCGCCGGCGGCCGAAAACGTGCATACCTGCACGTTGAGCCCATCGATATCGGGCAACGGCCACAGCTCCTTGCAGACCTGGTCGCGTTCTTCGAAACGACCGCTGGTTTCCTCGATGATGCCGCCGCGCCGATCGACGAGGCTGATCATCTCATTGCGCCGGTCGTTGGGCTCAGTTGCGAGCGAGTGGTCCATCCGTGCGATGCAGGCTGCCTCCTCGGGTCGCCGTGCATCCATTTACAGATCCACTCAGGGTGCAAATCGAACAGGTGCTGCGCGAGCCATCGGGCGAATCGGCAGGTGCCGACCGCAATCAATAGCCATCATCAAACCCATCGGCGTATTCGGCCGGCACGATCAACTCTTCGACGGCGGGAAGGACCTGGCGCAGAATACTTTCGCCGTTTGGGCTCTCCACCAGGCCGACCAGGATGTAGTCACGCCAGATCGTGCCCTGCACGAGCACGGCGTCCGAATGCCATTGCTTCCAGGTGCCCGACTTGCGGAATATCCTGGCCTTGGGCGCACGCTCCTCGACCTGCGACACGAACTTGTGGTGCAACCTCGGATCGACGAGGTCCTCGAGCATCATCGCCGAGCGCTCCGCGTTGATCAGCCGGCCCGAGGCAAGCAGGTAGAAGAAGCGACAGACCTGGGTCGCGGTCGCGCCGTGCGAGATGTTGTGCATCGGGTCGCCGACGCGCGGACCCGAGCTGGCATAGCGTTTCCCGACCCACAATCCACCGCCGCGCTTTTCGTCGTAGAAGCCGAATTGCGGGTCCTTCAGCACGGACTGGATCTTCTTCATGCCGATGCGATCGATCAGCCGGGTTGCTGCAGAATTGCTCGACACGCGGATCATGTTGGCCAGATCCTCGTGAACCTCGACGGTCTCCTCGAGCGACCCGTCCTCGAAGGAAACGTAAGCGGCCAGCAGGATGGCGATCTTGGGCAGGCTGGCGGCGTACATCATCTGGTTGCCATTGATGCGCGCGAAGCGAGGAACGTCGCCGCTCAGATCGACTACGCCGATGGCCATCTGCTTGCGGCCGACCAGGCGTGCCCATTCCGGGTTTTGCGCGATCCGTTCCTCGAGGCTGCGCTGCAGCTCGGGGTCGACCCGTTCGTACAACGGCAGCCAGTCGTCGGCGATGACCGTCGGTGCGAGAAAGATCGACAAGAAAACGACAGACAGGTGTTTGTGCATGCTAGCGCTCCATGGAATCCTGAAAAAACCGGCGGGGATCCGGGTTCGCGGCGACCGCCTTCCAGCGGTCGTGCTCCTTGTGCAGGTAGCGGCTGAGCGCGATCCAGATCAACACCAGGAATATGTTCACGACAACGAATCCGGTGTTGCCGAGATGAAAGACACGGGTGCCGACGAGAATGGTCAGCGCCGCGAGGCCGTCCCCGAGGCGAACGAACAGCGTGTCGACGGTGGGTTTCGCCTGGTACAGCATTTCTTTGGATGTCGGTAACCACAGCATCTGTCGCGCGGTATTGTGTATCGAGTATGTACTCGAGTTCTCCGCGACCTTGAGGAACTTTATCAGGCCGAGTATCGGCACGAAGGCCATGGACGCATACGCGGCCAGGGAAATAAACGGCGTCGTGAACAGCAGGGCCTGCATGCCCCCGGCCTGAAGAATTCGTGACACCACGAATGCCTGGAGCAGCAGGGTCAGAAAGTTGATCCAGAAATAGAGGTCGCCGTAGAAGCTGGCGGTGGCCTCCTGGATCGCGAGTTCGAAGGCGGCCGCGTCGAGGTACGTCGCGGACAGCTCTTCTCTCAGAGTGCTCTGCACGATGCCGAAAAGAATATTGTCACCGCTGGTGACGACCCAGGTGAACACCATGATCATGGCCGCCGTCGCCGTCAGGTAGCGGTGCCGCAGGATCATCCGGTAAGGGCCGTCCGCGGAAGGCGCGGCGGGCTCTTCCCAGCGATCAGTGGTCCAGCTCGACGGCTCGCCGTACGTGCCGCGCTTGTCCGTCCACGCGGCGAGCATCAGGGAGGCAGCGAGCGGCAGCAACGCGACCAGGATCACGTCGAATGCCTCGACCGCCGGCAACGCAATCAGTTTTTCGCCAATCCACGAGCCCAGCGTGGCGCCGAGTGCCGCGCCGATGGCGACGATCGGGAACAGGCGAGCACCACGTTCGGATCCGTAAATGTCGGTGCAGAACGCCCAGAACTGCGCCACGAGCGTCACGCTGAAGATGCCGACGAACAGGTAGAACAGGACCCCGAACGCAGGATGCCGGCCGAACACCAACCCGGGCTGCGAGAGCCAGAATGCGAACAGCAGTATGCCGAAGGTTATGCCAACGCGTATGATCAGGTCGCGACGGCGCCACTTTGCGGCGAGCCGGGCGTACAGGGGCAAAATACCGACCAGCAGGATGCTTTGTGCAAATGCCGAATAGGCCTTTATCTCGAGTTTGGTCAGGTCGCCGATTGTCGTGACGGCAAGCCAGCCTTCGCGCACCGGCTTGATCAGGTAAAACGCCGCGAGGATCAGGAAGATGTTGGCAATCAGGATAAGACTGGTGATGCCCTCACGAGGCTGCACATTGGCAAAGAGCCGCAGAACGCGTTCCACGCGGGAGTGCCCACTGTGAGAAGTGTGGTCTGCGGTCATACAGGTCGGTCGAACGGTCCCGGCGTCGGTCGAGTGTGCGTGGCCCTGGTGTTACTGGTCGGCTCGGCCGTCGCTGCACCCCTCGACCCGCCGACGCCCGAAGCGGTGGCCGAGGCGCGGCGGATTGTACAGGAAATGATGGTCAATCCGCGTGGTCCGTATTCGCGAATTCGCTGGTTCTGCAACGATGGTACCGTGCAGCCACCGGAGGCCTACGCCTGCCGGGAGCGTGGCGGCGGGCGCCAGCACGCACAGTATTCCGCCGCGCGGGAGCGGCTGGCCGGGCTGGGCTGGTCGGTCGGCACGGTGTTCGCGGCGACGACCCTCGACGAGCTGCTGAACAGCGAGCCGCGCCAGGCGCGGCTCCGGCAGTTGCCGCTGGAGCGCTACCTGGTCGATATCGACGAAGGGTGGGTGTTGCGGAGAGCGCAGGATTATCGCGGCCGCGTGCAGATCGAGGACGAAGAAGCCGCCGGCGCCAATCTGCTGCAGCAGCTGATGCTCGACACGCGCTGGTCACTCGACAATTTCCTGCTCGTTCGCGAGCTGGCGCGCACCATCCCGCACGGCGAGGACAGCGATCTCGCCCGCGACGCACGCCGCAAGGCGATCGAGCTGGCCGAGATGGATACGAAGGCCGAGAAGTGGCGCGTCGAGATTCACAATAACCCGAGCGCGTCGACGGCGCCCCGCCTGCGCAAGTGGGCCGAATCGCGCCGCGATCCGGCCGTGGCCGATGCGGCGCGCGCGCTGGCGGATACGCTCGGCCGGCTCTACGGAGAGGCCGGCCGGCGGGCGCGCATCGAAAAGGCGCTCGCCAGGCTCGGCAGCGGCCCCCTGGGTACGGCGTGGCGACAGTCCGTCAACCAGGCGCTCGCCGACGATGGTGCGTCGCGCATCGCGGGGCTCTGCAGAGCCATGGCGAACGCGCGTTCATCGCTGTTCGCGAAATTGCCCCCGGAGCGTCGGCTGGCGATTATCGATGCCTTGCGCGAGCTCGAAACCGACGTGCAGATGGACTACCGGGGCCTGGTATCCGGCCGCCAGCTGAACCGCGCCGAGATTTTGCAGGTCAGCCAGTCGCTGCTGGAATGCGCTTACGCGTCGGGGCTCCTGTCGCAAACGGAACTGGAGGCACTCGCGCTGCCGTCCGTCGATGCGGTCGAGACCCTGCCGCTGGCGGAGTACCGCAATGCCGTGCTGCGGCTGAAACGCGCGCCCGGCTGGGCCATCGGCACGGTTCGCTACACGTTCGCCGAGGCGCTGACCCGTTACACGGCGCTCGAGGCGCGTGCCGCGAGATTCAGCGACGACCTGCTGCGGGGCTCGCCGCTGTGGATGCTCGGCGACACACTCAAGAGACTTTCGCGCGACGTCGATCGCCTCACGGGCAGCGTGGTCGAGTTCGCCGGCGAACCGGTCGGCGGCGCCGTGGCGCTGAACCCCGGCATGGCCAGCGGGCCCCTGCGTATTTTCGAGACGCTCGAGTCGTTAGACGGCGCCGACCTTGCCGCGACCGACATCGCCGTGATTCCCGAGACCATCGCGGAACTCACGCCGGTCGCGGGCATCCTGACGCTCGGTGAAGGCAACGCACTCTCGCACGTGCAGCTACTGGCACGTAACTTCGGCATCCCGAACGTCGCGATCGATTACGACGCCGTTGCGCTGCTCCGGCCGCTGCAGGGTACGTTCGTGCGCCTGGTCGTCGGCTCGGAGGGCAGCGTCATTCTCGAAGCTGCCGAGCCTGCGGCGGAAGCGGCGGCACCGGCACCCGCCGGCGTGACCGTGCCGGTGCCGGATCTCCGGTTCCGCGAACCGCTGACGCTCGACCAGGTCGGGCGCGAGCTATCCGGGCGCGTCGTCGGCCCCAAGGCGGCGAATCTCGGCGAGCTCAACCGCCTTTTCCCGGGAAGAGTGGCTCCAGCCATCGCCATTCCGTTCGGCGTCTACGCGGAACACCTCGCGTCGGCGGGTCTCGGCGAGCGCATCGTCAGTGCATTCGAAGGCCGGCGCACGGGGAGTGTGTCGGGCGCGGCGTTCGCCGAGGAAATGGCCGCCGTGCGCAGCGCGATCAGCGCGCTCGAACTGGCCGCACCGCTGCGCGCGAGATTGCAGGCGTTGATGGCCGGGCAGTTCGGCGCGCCGGGCACGTACGGGGTGTTTGTGCGCTCGGACACGAACGTCGAGGACCTGCCGCAGTTTACGGGAGCAGGGCTCAACGAGACGATTCCGAACCTGGTGGACGCGGACGCCCAGCTCGCGGCCGTGCCACGGGTCTGGTCATCGGTACTGAGCCCGCGCGCGCTGGCGTGGCGTTCGAACGTGCTCAGCAATCCGGAGCAGATCTACGCATCCGTCCTGCTGATGAAATCCGTGCCCGCGACGAAGTCCGGCGTGCTGGTCACCAGCAACCTCGCCGATCGTTCGAATCCGGGGCTGACGGCCTCGGCCGCCTGGGGCGTCGGTGGTGCCGTCGCGGGCGAGGCGGCCGAGACGGTGGTCATCCTCCCGGATCGTGTCGAGGTGTTGTCCGAGGCCAAGTCGCCGTTCCAGAGGCGGGTCGTGGCGACGGGCGGCGTGAGCTGGTTGCCCGCGGCGGCCGGGCCGGTGTTGACGGCAGCAGAGATCGACCAGCTGCGCGGCCTCGCCATCGAGGTCGAGAAAAAATACGTACCCGTGCTCGACGACGACGGTCGGCCGCGTCCCTGGGACATCGAGTTCGGTTTCGTCGACGGCGAGCTGACGCTGTTCCAGATCCGGCCGCTCGTGGAGCGCGGCAGCAGTGCGACCGATTCGGTGATTCGGTCATTGCGGCCGTCGACCCGGCACCCGGTCAGCGAGTTGCCTCCGGTGGCGTTGACCGAACCGCCCGAAGGATAAACTGATGCCATACCGAGTACTTGGAACGACCCTGGTCCTGGCGCTGCTCGGGGCCGGTCATGCGCTGGCGTATCCGCTGGATGGTATCGAGGAGTCCGGCATCCGCCGCCTCGAGGGATTCCAGCTGGCGCAACAAACGCCCGGCGCGCCCAAGCTGGCGCCCGGGCAGCTGTGGAGCACGAATGACATCCGCCTGCAGTTGCTCGACTACGAGGGGCCGGATTTCGATGCGCTGCCGGAAGACCCGGAACTGGCAGCGTTCCTGACCAGGGCCCTCCGCAATCGCGATCCAAGTTATGCGATGGTGCTCGTCGACATGACCGACCCCGGTGCGATCCGCTGGGCGGGACTGCGGCCGGACCTCCGGCAGAATGCGGGCAGTGTCGGCAAGCTGATTTGCATGGCGGCCCTGTTTCATGCGCTGAAGCAGGCCTTTCCGGATCCTGCCGATCGCGCGCGCGTGCTGCGCGAGGCCGTGTCGCGGGCCGGCTCGTGGGTCAGCAACGAGATTCACAAGGTTCCCAAGTGGAGCGCGCAGGACAAGCGCAATTACTACTCGGTCATCCGGCCCGACGACGAGTTTCGCCTCGGCGAGTGGCTGGACCATGCCATCTCGGCATCCGCGAACGGCGCCGGCTCGATCATCTGGCGCGAGGCCATGCTGATCCGCCACTTCGGCAGCGAGTACCCGAAGAGTTTCGAGGAGAGCGAACGCTTCTTCGCCGAAACGCCGAAGAGAGTGCTTGCGGAGCTCGCTCTTGCGGCGGTGACCGAACCGTTGCAGGAAGCCGGTATCGATACCTCGAATATGCAGCAAGGATCGATGTGGACGACGAACTCCAAGCAGAAGGTTCCGGGAACCGTATCGTTCGCAACGCCGCGTGAGCTGGCGCGCTTCGTGTTCCGGATCGAGCAGGGCAGGCTGGTGGACGAATGGTCGAGCCTGCAGATGAAAAAGTACATGTATCTGACCAAGCGCCGCTACCGCTACTGTTATGCCCCCGAGCTCAGCGATGAAGCGGTCTTTTTCAAAAGTGGATCGCTTTATTCGTGCCAGCCGGAGGAAGGTTTTCGCTGTGAAAAATACATGGGTAACGTGCGGAACATGATGAACTCGGTCGCGGTGGTAGAAGGCGACGCTGCCGGCGAGCCGTTCTACATCGCGACGCTCATGTCCAACGTGCTCAGGTTCAATTCCGCCTGGGATCATTCGCGCATTGCGGCCGCTGTGCACGAGACGATGCGGACCCGGACCGCACAGTCGCTGCGTGAGACCGCGACGGCAACCGAGATCAGCGAAGCCGGCAGGAGCGAGTAGGCGGTGCGGGCGTCGTCGCGGGCTTTGACGAGCAATCCTGGGAGTTGACAAAACATCACTGCCGAAGTGGCCGTGTCAACCAGCCGCCTGGAGTGTGTATCTGGACACATTGAAGAAAATCAGTGACCTGCGTGAAACGACGCAGCGTGTCCGGAGCGGCGCCGGTAAGGTCGTGCTGTTCGCCGGCGCGGCAGCCAGCCTCGCGCTGGTCGGCATTCTCGACTACCTGACCGGCTACGAGATTTCCTTCGCCGTGTTCTACCTCATCCCTGTGGGAATCGTGGCGTGGCGTGCGGGGCCGAGGCTTGCCGTCGCGATAGCGGTGCTGTCGAGCATCGTCTGGTACGCGGCGGAAATAGCCGCCGGCTACCCGTACAGCCATCCCCTGATACCGGTCTGGAATGCCTGCGTGCGCCTGACGTTTTTCGTCACCGTGTCCCTGCTGCTAGCAAAGCATCACGACCGGCTGCAGATCGAATCGCAACTGGCAAGGACCGACACGTTGACCGGCTTGCTCAACCGCCGGGCATTCAGCGAGCAGCTGGCACACGAGCTCGCCGTGAGCGCACGTTCCGGCCAGCCGCTTGTGCTGGTGTACATCGACCTGGACGGATTCAAGTCGGTTAACGACCGGCAGGGCCATTCGGTCGGTGACCGTTTATTGCAATCGGTCGGGGCCAGCCTTCTGGCGACCCAGCGGAGCGCGGACACGTCCGGGCGGTTGGGTGGCGACGAGTTTGCGCTGATCCTGCCGGCGACGGACGAAGCGGGAGCGCGGCGACAACTGGTGCGCCTCGAAAACGCGATTGCCGACGAGGGCGCGGCCGGGCGACTGGGCGTCACGTGCAGCATCGGCGCCGTCGTGATCCAAGGCGGACGATGGACGGCAGAGGCGGCGGTGGCTGCGGCCGACCGAAACATGTACGCGGCCAAACAAGCGGGCAAGGCCGGGGTCGTCATCTCGACGCTATCCGAGCATTGAGTCGTCCTGGCGCCGCGGCCGTCCCGGCTCGCGATGATTCCGGCCGCCGATGGCCGGTGGTTCGATACCCGGCCGATCTCAAGAGGCATCCGATGGGCAAACAGGATGATCCATTGGCCCGGCCTCGCTGATTACCCATTGACACGGGACCGGGTCCTCTCCGAAAGTCACACTCGAGGATCAAGGCGGGGCCTGCTCGCAGGTCCCGGGACAGCAACCGCCCACGGTGGGTCGGCTCGCCGAACCGCCGGACGATCGGGAGCCCGCGAGTGAGAGAGATCATGTACGACCACAACAGCTTCGTAATTGTGACATTGCTTTTCGTCGCGCTCCTCCTGGCCGTGGAGGTTGGTTACAGACTCGGCGGCAATCTCGAAGCACATGCGAGTGAGGCGTCCAAATCACAAATCAGCGCGATTCAGGCCTCGTTGCTGGGCGTTCTGGCCTTGCTGCTCGGGTTTACGTTTTCCCTGTCGTTGCAGCGATTTGATTCCAGGAGTCAGGCCGTTGTCGCAGAAGCTAACGCGATCGGCACGGCGTTGTTGCGAGCCGATTTGCTGCCGGAATCGAGCGACCCACAGATCCGCAGGGGCATTCGCCGCTACATCGAGCTGCGCATTATCGCCGGGACGATTTCTCTGGATCGGCACGAGGATCGCGAGGACATACTGGCCGCGACAGCGGCAATCCAGACTGACCTCTGGTCACTCGCGGCAAAGGCCGCAGCTGAGGATCCCAGCCCGGTACGGACGGGACTCTTCATACAGGCATTGAATGATGCAATCGACGCTTACGGTGAACGTAACGCAGCGTTAAACCGCCACGTCCCGGAACTGGTACTGTTTCTGCTTTTCGGAACTTTTGCATTGACCGCCTGCCTCGTCGGTTATTCGTCCGGGATCGCGAGACACCGCACGACGTTTCCGACCTACATCCTGATGCTGCTGATCACCTTCCTCGTGTTTATCATCATTGATCTCGATCGACCGCGCCGAGGATTGATTGAGGTTTCGCAACAAAGCATGTTGGCGCTGGATGCTGCACCTGACTCCTAGGCCGTCTTGCGTAGGTCGCCAGCGGACAACACGTGCCGCACGTTACGAACGGTTACCAGCGGGATATCCGACTATTCCCGGTCTTACTCGTCCTGTTTCGGAATCGGGCTATTCGGCTCCGCCGGCCTTATTCGTTCCGGACCAGAGCCCGGTACTTTCGAATTCGGCGATGATCTCCGCGCGACTGCTCGCACCGCCGTGAGGCCATAACGACGCCCAGGTCACGCAATTGCGGCTGCGATCGGTCGCGCGCCACTCGGCTATGGCACCGGAATCCCGACTGATTTCGACGTCGTCGCACAGGAATGGCCAGTCTTCCTGGTACGCGCCCACGCGCTCCTCGCCCGCCACCGGCGCGCCGTCTTTCGACCACCGCCAGTGCAACGGCCGCTTCGTTGAAAAGACACCCTGGGCCCAGCGAATATCCATGGTCCATCGCGCGCCTGGGTACACCTCGAAGGTGATGGAACTCGGGCTGACGGTGGTCACGTGATCGCGTGTGCCGCCGGCTTTCCGGTTCTTTGACGGCAGGTGCAGCTCACGGGTCAAGCGGATCGTGTGGCTCCCCGGCGCCAGGCGGTGTGTGAAATTCTGCACCCCTCCGCCGGCAATCTCGCCGCGTGGTTCGAAACGTCCGACAAACCGCCCGTCGATGTACAGGTATAGATCGCCGCGCGGCGCGTCCATTCCCTCGCCGACATCCCGCTCGGGGGCGCGGTATTCCACAGAAAAGTCAATCAGACAACAGTCGCCGGAATCGCGCTCAGGAACTGTCTGCGTCGGAAGTTGACTTGCCGTCGCATCGGAAACGGGCGGCGCGGCGGGAGGCGCTGCCCCGGTCTCCCCGGTCCCGCGCGCTCGCTGCAGCAAGTCCTCGATCAGCTCGGCAGTCGCATTGGCCGCTGCCAGGGCGATCATGTCGTTGGCACTGAGCGGGCCGAGGCGCCTGTTATCCGAGTCGAGCCAGTCACGAATCAGCCGCGGCTCCAGGCCGGCGTCGAGCATGCGCACGACGTCGGCCACGACGGGGTCGTCGGCCGTCGCCTCGGCGTACGCGACCGGGCCCAGGGCCAGCCACAGGCTCAGGGCGCCCGTCGCGAGGCGAAATCGTCGATTGTCCGCGGTCTGCCGTCGCATAATTCAGGCCATCCTTTCACTGCCGCCCGCGCTATTAGCAACAAAGCCCCCGCCAGCAACCGGCGGGGGCCGTGTTTGTCGATCGTTCCTGTCAGTACGTCGTATAGAATCCCAATACGATCGTGTTTATCGAGTCTTCAGTCGTGCCGCTGAAATTGATGTCCGGGTTGAAACTCTCCAGACCCAGTTTCACGTTGGCATTCTGGCCCTTGAAATAATAAGTGATGCCGACGCGGTAGGCATCGTAGTCACCTTGTCCGCTGGTTGCGGCGGAGTCCCAGCTCTCGAACTCGATCCACGGTTGCCAGTTGTTCTGGAAGTAGCCGGCCTGCACATAAAAGCCGTCGCCTTCCGAGCGCAACGCGTTTGCATTCGCACCGTCGAGGTCGAGATCAGAGAATGCCGCCTCGGCGGTCAATGTGCCATTACCCATCGGCCACTCGGCAAACGCGTCGACACTGAAGTAGGTGTAATCGGCGTACCCGCCCGCAGCGGCATCCTGAACCTCGTCCTGCACGTCGTACGAGACACCAAAGCCAAGCGTCTTCTTCTTCCCGAGATAGGTCGAGCTATTGTAGTAGCCGGGCTCGGAGTCGAAGAAGTTCAGCTGAGCCCTCCCGGTCATGCGGAGGTTCTTTTCCGAATTGGCGGTCCCGCGCTGTACGCCGTCGTAGAAGCCGAAGTAGTACTTCAGGTGCGAAGTATCGCTCAGGCTGCCGGAACCGAAGAGGGTGAGACCCATGTCGCGAACCGCGTTGTCGCCGCGTAAGCCGGCATCCGTGTCGGAAATGGTCGTCGTGCTGAAGCGACCGAGCGAACGCGTGCCCCAGGTCAGGTTCTTGGTGTTGTTGCCGGGGCGATCGATGGCCATCATCGCGCCGGAACTCGTGAGGGACTGCCGTGACGATGGCGCCATGTTTTGCCCGGCATAAAGCTGTGCCCACGGATTGTAATTGACCCGCACGAATGCGTCGATGATACGCATGTCGCCGCCGCTGCCGCCGGCATCGTCCGTGAACTCGGTCTGGATGAACGCGCTGATGAGGCTGTTCACCTTACCGAGCAATCGCAGGCGGGCGCGCCGCACGCGAAAATCGGTCTGGCTCTCGAAATCGCCGTCGCCGTCGAGATCTGAGTCGGTAAAGACCGTGTATGCCTGTACGCGAAAGCCGAGATTGATCGACGACTCGTCGTCGATCTTGAGTTCCGCGCCGGCCCAGACGCTGCCTGCCGCAAACAGCCCGATAGCCGCGGCGACCAGACGCGCAAAATACGATAACTTCATCTTTCTTCTCCCCTGTTGCTTCAAAGGTTCCATCGAGGAACCGGATTGCCGCTGAACAAATTGTTGGTGCCCCGTATCGCTAACACCATTCAACGAAAGTGGTAATAATGTCCGTGGCCCGAAGTTAGCCGGGTACCTGAACCGTAAGCACCGGCACCGGGCAGCTCTTGACCAATGACCGGGCGGTTGTGCCGATGAGTCGATCCAATGCTGACGCCTCGGTATGAGCGCCGATCACGACGATATCCGCGTTGCGCGAGGCAACGTGCTCCAGTATCTGGGCTTCCGTTCGTCCCTCGGCGATCACGATTTCGGAGACCAGCTTCTCCCAGTCCTCCTCACCGGACACGGTCGCAAGGATCTTGCGCATTTGTTTCGGGATTTCGCTGGCCGCGCGCGCTTCGACGCGCGACAGCAGCTCGGCCAGGTGGCCGGCTCCGGCATACTTGTCAACCAGTGCTTTCTGCTTTGTATTCAGTGTTTCCACAACGTGCAGCGCCACGATGCGGGCATCCAGCGCGGCCGCCAAGGCGCACGCGTAACCGAAGATGTACGGAGCGTGGGGGCCCAGGGAGGTGCAGTAAAGAATGGTCTTAATTTTCGGTATCATGCGGTATCCCGGAAAGTGGTGAATTTCAGCCGGTCGCGGTCGCCTCGCGTTGTTCGTCGCGCCGGTTGCGCGCCTTCTGGCTCACGTACACGATCGCAACCAGCACGAGCCCTGCGCCGTCGGTGACGAGGGTGGGCCAGTACAGCAGCACGGTGGCAACGGCGAGGATCAGCCACTCGATTACATTGGTCTTACGGATGAAGTAGGCCATCGTCAGCGCCGAGAACGCGAGCGTGCCGAGCAGTGCGGAGAACATCGAGGAAGCGACGTTGGTGAGTTTTGCCGACATCTCCGCAATCACCGCACCGGTCTCCAGGTAGCCGCCGCCGGCGACGGTCAGTTCCTTGATGATGCCGGCACGGTTTGCCGTAATTTCGCGGATTTCCTCGCCGTCCATGACCTTCAATATCGGGTCACCGACCTCGACGGCGTCACCGGGCTTGGCCGATATCTCCAGGACCATGGCGCCCATGATAGGGTCGTTGATCTCCGGGGCCACGAGCGGCTTGCCTTCGAACAGGATCTGCGGCGTAAACGCGAACAGGATCGGTACGACATAAAGTAGCTTGGCGAACTTGAAGGCAGTCCACCCCGTCTTCCACGGATCTGACCCCGCGATCGCGGCGCCCGCGTAGGCGGCCACACAGACCGGCGGCGTGATGTTCGAGTCCTGGCTGAACCAGTAGACGATCATGTGCGCGGCAATGAGTACGACGCCCATTTCCATCAGGGGCGGCACCGCCAGCACGGCAACGATCAGGTAGGCGGCCGTGACCGGCACGCCCATGCCGAGCACCAGCGAGGCGATAGCAATGAGCAACAATGCGGCGAGCAGGTTGCCGCTAGCGGCATTGATGATGATCTCGGAGAACTTCAACCCGATGCCGGTCAGGGAGATGGTGCCGACGATGACACCGATGACTCCGACGGTAGCGCCGATGATCAGGGTGTTACGGGCGCCGGTCTGGATCGCCTCCCAGATCTCTTTCGGCCCCATGCGCGTGTCTTTTCGAACCCAGCTGACGGCGATGCAGGACAAGGTCGCCCAGAAGGCCGAGAAGCCGGGCGAATATCCCATGACCATCAGGATCGTGATGATCACTAGCGGCATCGAAAAATACCATTCCTTCTTGAGGACCTCGGTCCAGTGCGGCAGGTCCGGGTCATCGATGCCCTTGATGTTGTGCTTCTTCGCCTCGAAATGAATCATGGCGAACACCGAATAGAAATAGAGGATTGCCGGGAATATCGCGATCAGCATGATGTGCGAGTAGGGTGTCTCCGTCAGTTCTGCCATGAGGAAACCACCGGCACCCATGATCGGCGGCATGAACATGCCGCCGATCGATGCTGAAGGCTCGATGGCCCCCGCCACGTGGGGCCTGAAGCCTGCGCGTTTCATCAGGGGAATCGTGAAGGCACCGGTGGACACGGTGTTGGCGATCGCGCTCCCCGATACCGAGCCGAACAACGCGGATGCGACGACCGCCACCTTGGCGGGACCGCCTGTGCTCTTGCCCGCAGCGGCCATGGGCAGATCGATGAAGAACCGTCCGGCGCCGGACTTGTGCAGAAACGCGCCAAAGAAAATGAACAGGATGACGTAGGTAGCAAGCACGTTGGCCATGACGCCGAAGACGCCGTTGGTCGTCAGGTAAAGCGATGTCGCCAGCCGCTCCACGCCGAAACCGCGGTGCGCGATCACGTCCGGGAAGTACTGCCCGAAAAGCCCGTAACAGATCAGCCCTACGCCGATCAGCGTCATCGACCAACCCAGCACCCTCCGGCAGACCTCGAGAGAAATCAGGATGCCCGCGATGCTTATCAGGGCATCGAGTTCCGTCTCGGCGCCGGCGCGGTAATTCAGGGCCTCGAA
>JBFIHC010000050.1:0-22415 GCA_041601995.1 Woeseiaceae bacterium
CGAGTGTCGTGAACAGCACCTCGACCGGCGGCGGCGCCACCTGGCCGCGAATTTCGCCGCCCGGGTTGGCCGGCGTGTGCACATTGATGTAGTAGCCGCCGGCCAGCACCGCCTGCAGCTGGGCGGCATCCAGCGTTGCTTCAACCGACCAGCGCGTAATGTCCACCGGATCCCGCGTCAGTTCGATCGCGACACCCCCGTTGGTGCCGGCAAAGGCGTCGTGCAGGTGGGCCGCCGTCGCATTGTCCACGCCGGTGGTGTTGGCGTGCGCAACGAGCGTCGATGCGACGGGGTCGATGGTGACGGCGAGCGTGCCGCCAGCCGCCGTAGCGATCGGCGGCACCTCCTCGTCGCCGCTGAGCCGGCCCAGTGCGAGCTGGATGCCGTCGGGAATCACCTGGCCGCGAATCTCGCCGCCCGGATTGGCCGGGCTATGGATGTTTACGTAAGTTTGGCCTGCGAGGACGGCGTCCAGTTGCGCTGCGGTGAGGATCTGCTCTTCGGCAAACCAGTGACCGGGATCGCTGCCGTCCTGAGTAAGGCCGAATTCGACCGGGCCGTTGGTGCCCGCGTAGGCGAGATGCAGGTGCGCGGCGCTCGCGTCATCGAGCCCCGAGGCATTCGCGTGGATGGTGAGCAGCCCGGCCGATTCGTCGAAGGTGAGGGACGCGTGGCCGCTCGCGGCGGTGTCGACCGCGGGCACTTCCTGTTCGCCTGACATTGGCACGTCGATGACGGTTACGCCGTCGGGCAATACCTGGCCGCGAATCTCACCGCCGGGATTTGCCAGGCTGTGCACGTTGACGTACAGGCGCCCGGCCGCGAACGCTTCGAGGCCTGCAGCATTGAGCGTCGCATCTTCGACGAACCAGTGTCCGGTATCGCTCGCGTCCTGCAACAGCGCGACCAGCACCGGGCCGCTCGAGCCGGCATAGGCTTCGTGGACGTGCGATTGCGTGGCATCGTCGAGCTCCTCGACCTGCGCATGTACGACCAGCGCGCCGCTGGCCTGGTCCAGTGTTACCGCCGCGCGGCCGCGCGCAAACGTGGTTACCCGGGGCACCTCGGCGGCGCCGGTGAGTGCCGTGAAACGCAGCTCGACCCCGTCGGGAAGGATCTGCCCGCGGATCTCGCCGCCCGGAAATGCGGCGGTATGTGCATTGACGTACAAGGCGCCGGCCAGCAGCCGATCGACGCCGGCTGCGTCGAGCATTGCGTTGGCCGGAACCGTGAACAGGTTCGGATCGGCGGCGTCCTGTTGCAGCGGGATGAGCACGCCGCCATTGCTGCCGGCAAACGCGTCATGTATGTGCGCGGCCGTTGCGTCGAGACCGCTCACATTCAGCTGTCCGCTGACGTCGCCGGATGCGGCGTTGACAGTCAGCGTGGCCTGGCCGGTCGCTGCCGAACCGGAGGCGGGGACTTCCTGCTCGCCGTCGAGCGCCACATCGAACTGCAGCGTGTTACGGACCGCCACCACCGTATCGCCCGACTGGCCGATGTTGCCTGCCGCATCTTCCGCTTCCGCGGACAGCGCATGGTCGCCGTCAGTTTCGCCGGAGGTATCCCAGTCGATACTGTAAGGCGAGCTGCTGTCGCTGCCCAGCAAAGTACCGTCCACGAAGAACCGGACCTCGGTGACCCCGACGTTGTCGCTCGCCGTTACCGTGATCGACACCGTCCGGTTGACCGGTCCGGCCGGCGCGGTCACGGCGCCGACGGTTGGTGCGGTCGTATCGGGGACCGGCGGTGGTGGCGGCGGAGGCGGGGAACTGCCACTTCCGCCGCCGCAGGCAGATACGAACAACGAAGTAATAAGTGCAAATACGGCGAACACACGTCCGTGCGAGTGATTCATGGAATTATCCCCCTCAGGTATCCGGGAAATTTATGCACCGGGAAACAGTGTCGTTTGCCTGATAGGTACGCATTGCGCGGAAAAAGGTTCAATCGTCGGCCCGGCACATCGGCCGTTTATCACGGTGTGTTTTTTGCGACAAAGGACTGACAGAATTGCCACGGCATGGATGCCGCGCCGGCGATATGGCCGATTCCAAATCAAGTCCGCGTTCGGCGTCCCGAGCCGGAACCCCGCCGGCGGACAGTCCACTGCCCGGGACCCGGAACTCGGTGCCTGCGTCGCTGAAGGCCGCTCAGCCGGCGAGCGCGGCGAGCTGGTCGGCCTGGTATTCGTTGACGAGCGGCTGCACGACCTGGTCGAGGCCGCCTTCCAGGATTTCGTCGAGCTTGTACAGCGTCAGGTTGATGCGGTGATCCGTGACGCGCCCCTGCGGGTAGTTATAGGTGCGGATGCGCTCCGAGCGGTCGCCGGAGCCCACCAGCAGACGCCGCTGTTCGGCCTGCTCGGACTGCTGCTGGGCGATCTTCACGTCCAGCAGGCGCGCCTGCAGCAGCGACATGGCACGCGCGCGGTTCTTGTGCTGCGAACGTTCGTCCTGGCATTCGACCACGATGCCGGTGGGCAGGTGGGTCAGCCGCACGGCGGAGTCCGTCTTGTTCACGTGCTGGCCGCCCGCACCGGAGGCGCGGTAAGTATCGACACGCAGGTCGGCCGGGTTGATCTCCTCGGCTTCGACGTCGTCCACCTCCGGCAGCACGGCCACGGTACACGCCGAGGTGTGGATGCGGCCCTGCGACTCGGTGGCGGGTACGCGCTGCACGCGATGCGCACCGGATTCGAATTTCAGCGCCGCGTAGATGCCGCTTCCCGTGATGCGGCTGATGATTTCCTTGTAGCCGCCGTGTTCGCCTTCGCGCGCGCTCATGATTTCCACGGACCAGCCCATCGATTCAGCGTACTTGGAATACATGCGGAACAGGTCGCCGGCGAAGATGGCGGCCTCGTCGCCGCCGGTGCCGGCGCGAATTTCCAGATAGACGTTGCTCTCGTCGTGCGGGTCCGGGGGTATCAGCGCCTTCTGCAGCTCCAGCTCCAGCGCATCGTGCCGTTCTTCGAGCGCGGCCAGTTCTTCCGCGCCCATCTCGCGGATCTCGGCATCGCTGTCCCCGGCCATTTCCCGCGCAGCGGCCATGTCGGCGTCGATAGACTCGTAGTTCGAGAACAGCTTCACGATCGGCTCGACCCGCGAATATTCTTTCGACAGGTCGCGAAACCGGTTCTGGTCGCCGATCACCTCGGGGTCGGCCAGCAGCCCGGCCAGTTCCTCGAAGCGATCGCGCACCGACTCCAGCTTGTGGCGTATCGATTCCTTCATGGCGGGCAGCTTACTCTTCTTTGAGGCCGAACAGTGCCCGGGCGGCGGCGATGATCTCGGTGTCGGATTTTTCGCTCGCTTCGCGGAGCTTCACGCTGGGGTTGTGGAGCATCTTCTTCATCAGCGCTGCCGTCGCGTATTCGAGTACCTCCTGACCGTCGGCGCCCCTGGCCAGGCGTTTTTGTGCCTGCTTCAGTATGTCGGCGCGGACCGAGTTCGCGTTCTCGCGCAGCGCCGTGATGAGCGGCGCCACCTGCTTGGCGCGCTCCATATTGAGGTAGCGCGCGATCTCCTCGTCGAGAATGCGGTTGGCGTCATTGGCGGCCGCCTCGCGGTTGCCCTGGCCCTCGAGCACGACCTTGTTGAGGTCGTCGATCGTGTACAGGTACACGTCGTCGAGTTTGGCGATCTCGGCCTCGATGTCGCGCGGCACCGCAATATCCACGGCGAAGATCGGCTTGCGCCGCCGCGCCTTGATGGCGGCTTCCATCTGCGGCAGCGTCACGACGGCCGTCGGGCTGGCCGTGGAACTGATCAGGATGTCGGCCTCGGGCAGGGTGCCTTCAAGGTCCGACAGGGCGAGCCCGAAGCCGCCGAACTGGTTGGCGAGGTCGTGCGCGCGCGCGATGTTGCGGTTCGCGACGAACAGGCGCCCGATGTTCTTGCGCTTCAGGTGCTTGGCGACGAGCTCGATCGTGACGCCGGCGCCGACGAGCAGCGCCGTGTGCTTTTTGAAATCGGAGAAGAACTGCTGCGCGAGCGTGACCGCGGCGTAGGCGACCGACACCGGGCTGGAGCCGATCTCGGTGTCGGTACGGACTTTCTTCGCGACCGAGAAGGTGTGCTGGAACAGCCGCGAGAGCTCCTTGCCGACGGTGCCGGCGCCCTCGGCGTCGCGGTAGGCGTCCTTGAGCTGGCCGAGGATCTGGGGCTCGCCCAGCACCATCGAGTCGAGCCCGCATGCGACCCGGAAGATGTGCCGCAGGGCGTCGTCGTCGTCCAGTTCGAACAGCGTATCGGCAAACGAGGGATCCAGGTTGTGCGCGTCGTGCAGCCAGTCCTGCAGGCGCCGGCGGCCCGAGTCGTCCGCCATGACATAAAACTCGGTCCGATTGCACGTGGACAGCAGCACCGCTTCATCGACGCCGTCGATGTCGCGCACGGCCTGTAACGCGCCGGGGATCTGCTCCCCAGCGAATACGACCTGCTCGCGAATTTCGACAGGTGCCGTGTTATGGTTCAGCCCGAGTATTTTGAGCGGCATATTCAGATTAAGGTACGGCACCGGTCCGGTACCGGGAGGAATTCGTCCACGGAGTGCGTATCATAAGCGAACTGACGGCACAGTTCCTTGTCTGTGTTACTGACACACCGCATTATCGCGGCCCGTGCAGTGACGCAGCCGCGATGGGATGATCAGACAGATACCAATGCATCAACAGCCACGATTGCTGTCCGCCCTCTGGGCCGTGACGGCTCTGACCTTGTTTTGCCCCATTGCCTTCGCCGATGACGAGGCGGCGCGCAGCAAGGCCGCGGCGCACCTGCTGCAGGCCGAGCTGGCCCTGCAGGGCAGCGACTTCCTGGAGGCTGCGCGGGAGTATCGCAAGGCCGCGCAGGCGAGCAACAGTGTGGATATCGCCCGCCAGGCGACACGCGTCGGCTACAGTTTCGGCTTCAACGACGAGGCGCTGCTGGCCGCGAAGCGCTGGCTGGAACTCGACGAAGGCAGCGACGAGGCGTTGTTGTACGTGGCCCAGTTGCAGCTGCGCCTCGGCGAAATGCGCACTGCGCGGCGCAACTTCAAAGAGCTGATCGAACGCGGCAACGGGGATGCCGACCAGCGCCTGTTGTCGCTGGTACAGGTCCTGTCCGAAGAAGACCCGGAAGATGCCGACAAGGTCATGCGCTGGCTCGCCAAGCCTTACAAGAAGTCGGCATACGCGCAATACGCCACGGCCGCCATTGCGATGCAGGCCGGCGATACCGGGTACGCCGAGGAGCGTGCACTGCGTGCGATCGAACTGGATCCCGAGTGGACCAAGGCAAAGCTGCTGTATGCGCGCACGATGCTGCTCGCGGGCAAGCAGGATGAGGCGATCGACTATACGGCGCGCCTGATCGGCGACGACCCGGACCCGGATCCGGACGCGCGCATGGAGCTCGCGCTGATGATGATGACGGCCGGACGCGACGACGATGCCCTCAGCCAGATCAACCAGGTCTTGCTGGAGCAGGCGTCGCGAGCCGATGCGCTGCGCATGATGGCGATCATCAACTTCCGGCTGGAGAATCTCGACGCTGCCTGGGCGGATTTCCAGGACCTGCTCGCCAGCGGGCGATTTACGATGGACGCGCTCTATTACCTGGCGCGCATCGCGGACGTGCGCGGAGAACATGAGCGGGCGGTACGGTTGTATTCGCAGGTCCAGTCGGGCCCGAATGTCGTGGTGTCGCAGCGCCGCGCGAGCGCGCTGATCGCGTACCAGATGGACGACCCGCAAAAAGCGCTGCAGCAGCTCGAGGAGTTCGGCAACAAGAACCCGGGCCATGCGATCGACATGGTGCTGGCGCGGGCGCAGCTGCTGGCGTCGCTCGAGGAATACGACGAAGCCCTGGGCTTCTATGACAAGTACGTGACGTACCGGCCGGACGACGAGTCCGCATTACTGGGCCGCGCCGAGCTGTTGCTGCGCATGGGCCGGCTGGACGATGCGATCGAGCAGTATCGCGCGGCGGCGGACCGCTGGCCCGAGAGCGCCATGTCGCTCAATGCACTTGGGTACACGCTGGCCGATCGCACCGATCAGTACCGCGAAGCCGAGAAGCTGATCCGCAAGGCACTCGAATTGGATCCCGACAGCGCCGCTATCATCGACAGCCTGGGCTGGGTGCTGTTCAAGCAAGGCGACTACGAAGCGGCGCTGGTCGAACTGCAGCGTGCCTACGAGAAGCTCGACGACCACGAGGTTGCCGCGCATATCGTCGAGACCCTGGTTGCACTGGACCGGCGTGACCAGGCGCTCGAGGTGTTGGCGGATGCCGAGAGCCGGCACACGGACAGCCAACTCCTGCAAGATGTCAGAGACCGCCTGTTCCCGGACCCGGATTAGCGGGCGGATCGCGGGCATTGCGCTGCTCGCGGCCCTGACGCTGGCGTCGGGTTGCGCGGCGCGCAAGAGCCTGGAACTGCCGGATCTCGGCGACTGGGAAAGCCGCCGATCGCTGCTCGGCCAGCTCGACGAATGGGCATTCGACGGCCGTATCGGCGTCGTTGCCGGCGACGACGGCTTCAGCGGCTCGCTCCGCTGGATACAGGCGGGTGACGATTTCGAGGCGACGGTCAGTGGGCCGCTCGGCATCGGCACCGTGCGTCTCGAAGGCGATGGCCGCAGCGTGCAGCTTACCGACAAGGACGGTGAGCGGATCGTCCTGGAGGACGCGGAACGGGATCTCTTCCTTCGCTACGGCTGGACCATCCCCGTCAGGAGCCTGCGCTACTGGGCACTCGGCATCCCGGACCCCGCATTGCCGGCGGAGTCCCTGCTCGGCGACGATGGGCAGCTCGAGCGCCTGGTGCAGGGCGGCTGGCAGGTCGACATCACGCGGTACGGAGAGGGGGGCGGTCAGCCGATGCCGACACGGCTCAGGGCGGCCGGCGAGCAGACCCGCGTCAAGCTGTCGATACACAAGTGGTCATTTTTTGATCAACCCGTCCGCTGAGAACGGGCTTCGTTGACACCTCCGGGGCCTCCCCGCACAATTCGCACGGGCAAACCGATACGACTGATAAATAATTGGGGCGTAGCCAAGTGGTAAGGCAACGGGTTTTGATCCCGTGATTCGCAGGTTCGAGTCCTGCCGCCCCAGCCATTAAAAGCACAGAGGGGATAGTCGTGGATATCGCATCAATGGCCGTGTTTACGGGGAACGCGCATCCGAAACTCGCCCACGCTATCGCGCGCTGCCTGATGCTGCCGCTGGCACGTGCTCACGTCGGCCGTTTCTCGGACGGCGAGATCAACGTCGAAATCCTCGAGAATATCCGTGGCCGGGAGACCTTTATCATCCAGCCGACCTGTCCCCCGGCTTCCGAAAACCTGATGGAATTGCTGGTCATGGCGGATGCCGCGAAACGGGCGTCGGCCTCCCGCATCACTGCCGTGATCCCGTACTTCGGTTTCGCACGCCAGGACCGGCGTCCACGCGCTGCGCGCGTTCCGATCACGGCGAAGCTGGTCGCGAAGTTGATCGGCGTATCGGGCGTCGATCGGGTGCTCACGGTCGACCTGCATGCCGACCAGATCCAGGGTTTCTTCGACATTGCCGTCGATAACGTCTATGCCTCACCGGTGCTGCTGGGCGACGTCTGGAAGCACGGCTACCCGAACATGGTGGTGGTGTCTCCCGATGTCGGTGGCGTAGTCAGGGCCCGGGCGCTGGCGAAGCGCCTCGACGATGCCGACCTCGTCATCATCGACAAACGCCGTGCCCGCGCCAACCAGTCCGAGGTTATGAACATCATCGGCGAACCGGAGGGCAAGAGCTGCATCCTGATGGACGACATGGTCGATACTGCCGGCACGCTGTGCCAGGCGGCCGCCGCGCTGAAGGCGCACGGTGCGGCCAGTGTGCATGCCTACATCACGCACCCGGTGCTGTCCGGTCCAGCCGTATCGCGCATCAGCGAATCGGAACTCGACGAACTGGTCGTCACCGACACGATCCCGCTGAGCGAGGAAGCGCAGGCTTGCAAGATTATCCGCCAGCTGTCGACGGCGGAATTACTCGCCGAGACCATGCGGCGCATCTCCGACGAAGAATCCGTCTCGTCGCTGTACGTCGACTAGTAGGAGCGCTTCTCGAAACGCGATCGCGGGCCGCGGGCCGCGGCCCGCTCCTGCGAATCAGTCTTTGTAGACCTTCCCGCCTTTCATGACGAATTCGACGTCGAGCAGTTCGGCGATGTCGTCGAGCGGTGAGCGGTCCACGGCAATGATGTCGGCAAACTTGCCGGCCTCGATGGTGCCGATGGAGTCGGACATGTCGATGAGATCCGCCGCGTTGATCGTCGCCGCGACCAGCACCGCCATTTCCGACATACCGGCCTCGACCATGAGCAGCGCCTCTCCGGCGTTGCTGCCGTGGGGCGACACGCCGCTGTCGGTGCCGTAAGCGACGTTGACGCCGGCTGCGTGCGCCCTCGCAAAATTGCCTGCCATGTCTCGGCCGACGCGAATCGCTTTTTCGCTGATGGCCGCAGACATGAAGTCGGATTCCACCGCCATGGCGCCGACCGTCTTGCCAGCGAGCAGAGTCGGCACGAGATACGCGCCGGTTTCCTTGAACAGCTTGATGGCGCGCGGACCGGTGTAGGTGCCGTGCTCGATGCTGGCCACGCCGGCCTCGAGGGCCGCGATGATGCCGTCCTCTTCGTGCGCGTGAGACGCAACCTTGCGTCCCATGCGCGCCGCGGCCTGCACGACTTCCCGGAGTTCATCGGCCTCCATCTGCTGCCCGGTGCCGGTGGCACGGTCCGTCAGCACGCCGCCGGTCGAGGTGATCTTGATGAGGTCGGCGCCGTACTTGATGGCGTTGCGCGTCGCGCGCCGGCAGTCGTAGGGGCCGTCGCAGATGCTGTCATCGGTCCAGGATTCCATGAGCTCCGGCCTGACACCGCTGATATCGGCGTGACCGCCCGTGATGCCGACGCTGCCGGCCGCGATGATGCGGGGGCCGTCGACCCAGCCTTTCTGGATCGCGTCGCGCAGCGCGTACATTTCCTCGCCCGACGAGCCCACGTCGCGTACTGTCGTGAAGCCAGCGAGCAGCGTCTTCATCGCGAAGTGCAGGCTGCGCATCTGCATGAGCTGCGACGACATCTTCAGCTGCTCTTTCTCGTTGTTCGGGCCGAGTTCGCCCTGCAGGTGGACGTGCATGTCCATCAGGCCCGGCAACACGAAACGGTCGCTGAGGTCGATGACCCGGGCGTCGGCGCCGTACGCGGAGGCCTCGGCGAAGCCGTCGACGACACCGACGATTCGCTGCCCCTCGACGACGATGGTCTGCATCGACTCTGGGCGCTCGCCCGGGACCGCGAGCAGCTCGCCGGCATGGATGAGCAGGGTCTGGGCACTCGCGGGGGACGTCGCCGTCAGCAACAACGTGAATGCAACGAGGCGCAGGCAGTTCTTGGTCATGGGAGCTCCGTCATTGCCGAGACTGAAGGTCCGCTAGAATACACGAATGCGCATAATCAACAGGCTGGAAGTCGAGCACCTGCTGCCGATGGCGGCGTGCATCGATACGATGGCGGAGGCGATGCAGGCGGCGTCCAGCGGCGCCGTCTCGATGCCGCCGAGATTGTTCACACCGCTGGCCGACGACAGCGGCTCGCTCGGATTGATGCCGGGATCGACCCTCGACCCGCCGTATTTCGGCGCGAAGGTCATCAGCCTGCGGTTCGACAACCCGTCGAAGGGCCTGCCTGCCGTGCAAGGGTATGTGTCGCTTTTCGATCACGACACCGGCCGGCCGCTTGCGCTGATCGAGGGGTCATCCGTGACCGCGATACGCACGGCGGCTGCGTCGGGACTCGCCACTCGCGAACTCGCGAGGAAGGATGCCAGCAGCCACGGCGTCTTCGGCACGGGCGCGCAGGCGGTCACGCACATCGACGCGATCGCCTGCGTGCGGGACATCCGCCGGGCAGTCGTCTGGGGCAGGGACGCCGGAAAGACCCGCCGCTTCGCGGCGGAGCAATCCGAGCGTGCGGGGCTGGAGGTCACGGCCACGAAAGACCCGGCCGAGGCCGCGGGCTGTGATGTGGTGAGCACCGTGACGGCGGCGACCGAGCCGGTGCTGAGGGGCGAGTGGCTGCAGCCCGGGAGCCACGTTAACCTCGTCGGCGTGCACACACCCGAGGCGCGCGAGGCCGACACGGACGCAATCCTTCGATCGCGGGTCTACGTCGACCTGATGGAATCGGCCATGAACGAGGCCGGCGACCTGCTGCTGCCGATCGCGGCGGGTGCGATGGATGCGACGCACATCCGGGGCGAGATCGGCCAGGTTCTGCTGGGCACAGTGCCGGGCAGGGCCGGCGACGCCGACATCACGCTCTACAAGTCGCTCGGTATCGTCGCCCAGGACCTGTTCGCGGCGGCCCACATCTATGCGCGGGCCCTCGAAGACGGGGCCGGGGTCGAGGTGGACCTGGCCTGACCGTTGGGGTACCATGCGCCGCCCGCAACGGGTTGGTCGCAGACCCGCGGATGCCAGGCTCTGGCAAATTTACAACTAAATCAATCAGATATTGGAGTTCAGTCATGGCTGACGATTTTGATCTGATTGCGGAATTCCGGGACGACAAGGGGAAAGGTGCGAGCCGCCGCCTGCGTCGCCAGGGAAAAGTCCCCGCAATCCTCTACGGTGGCGGCCGCCCGCCGCGCAACCTCGCGTTCGACCACAACCGGGTCATCCAGCAGCTCCAGAACGAATCGTTCTATTCGAGCGTCCTCAGCGTCAAGGTTGGCGACCAGGAGCAGGCCGTGATCCTCAAGGATCTGCAGCGCCATCCCGCCAAGCGCCAGATCCTGCACATGGACCTGCAGCGCATCCTCGAGGACGAGGAGATCCGCATGAACGTGCCGATCCACTTCGTCAATGAAGACATGGCGCCGGGCGTCAAACAGGACGGCGGCAAGGTGTCGCACCTCATGACCGACGTCGAAGTGGTTTGCCTGCCGCGGAATCTGCCCGAGTATCTCGAGATCGACATTGCCGATCTCGAGCTCGACGAAATGCGTTACATCTCGGACATACCATTGCCCGAGGGCGTCGAAATTCCGGCGCTGGCGCAGGGCGAGGAAGCGAACCAGCCGATCGTCTCGATCCACATCATCAAGGAAATGGTCATCGAGGAGGAAGAGGAAGGCCTCGAGGCTGCGGCACCGGGCGAAGTACCGGTTGCTGGCGAGGAAGCCGAGGAAGACGAGGCGGCCTCCGACGACGAGTCCAAAGAGGACTAGTCGCCGATCCTATAGCCACCGGGAAGACCGCCCACGGGCGGTCTTCTTGTTTGTACCATTAGCGATATGACGACACTGCGCATGATCGCCGGGCTCGGAAACCCGGACGAGAAATACCTGCGGACCCTGCACAACGCGGGCTTCTGGTTCGTGGACGAACTCGCGCGCAAGTTCGGCGGCAGCTTCAAGTACGAGAAGAAGTTCGACGCCGAGTGCTGCAAGATCAGCGTCGACGGCAACGATATCTGGCTCGTTAAGCCGCAGAGCTACATGAACCACAGCGGCGGGCCCGTGCGCGCGGCGCTCGACTATTACCGGGCGACGCCCGACGAGTTGCTCGTGGCCCACGACGAGATCGACCTGCCGCCGGGGACGGTGCGCCTGAAGAAAGGCGGCGGCCACGGCGGGCACAACGGCATCCGCGACGTGATCCGGCACTGCGGCGCGGATTTCCTGCGCCTGAGGGTCGGCGTGGGACACCCCGGCGAGAAGGACAAGGTGACGGGTTACGTGCTGAAGCGCGCATCGTCGGATGTCGAGGCGCTGGTCGGGAAGAACGTCGATGAAGCCGTCGCCGTGCTGCCTGTGTTGCTGCAAGACGGCCTGAACGCGGCGATGAAAAAGCTGCACACGAAAATGGAAAAGGAAGACTGAGTGGCGATTACCTGTGGCATCGTCGGCCTGCCGAACGTCGGCAAATCGACCCTGTTCAATGCGCTGACGGCGGCCGAGATTGCGGCGGAGAACTATCCGTTCTGCACGATCGACCCGAACGTCGGCGTCGTGCCGGTGCCGGATCCGCGGCTCGAGGTGCTGACGAAGATCGTCAAGCCGGCGAAGACGATCCCGACGACGATGGAGTTCGTCGATATTGCGGGCCTGGTGGCCGGCGCGTCGAAAGGCGAGGGGCTCGGCAACAAGTTCCTGGCGAACATTCGCGAGACCAACGCGATCGCGCACGTCGTGCGTTGTTTCGAGGACGACGACGTCACGCACGTAACGGGTCGGATCAACCCGCTCGACGACATCGAGACCATCAATACGGAGCTTGCTCTCGCGGACCTCGAGTCCGTCGAAAAGCAGCTCGTGAAGGCCGAGAAGAACGCGAAGACGGCGAAGAAGGAAGACATCTACATCCGCGACACGATCAGGAAGATCCGCGATCACCTGGCCGACGGCAACGCCGTACGTACCCTCGGTCTCGACGACAATGAACGCAAGATCCTGAGGGACCTGCACCTGATCACCGCAAAACCCGTGATGTATATCGCCAACGTGGACGAGGGCGGTTTCGAGAACAACCCCTACCTGGATGCGGTGATGGAATACGCGGCCGCCGAGGGCGCGGAGGTCGTCGCGATCTGTGCCGCGATCGAAGCCGAGATTGCACAGCTGGATGAGGAAGACAAGAAAGAGTTCCTCGCCGACCTCGGTTTCGACGAGCCGGGGCTGAACCGCGTCATCCGTACCGGCTACAAGCTACTGGGTCTCGAGACCTTCTTCACGGCGGGGCCGAAGGAAGTGCGCGCCTGGACGACGAAAATCGGCGCCACCGCGCCGGAGGCGGCCGGCGAGATCCATACCGATTTCCAGAAGGGCTTTATTCGGGCCGAGGTGATCGGCTACGACGATTTCGTCGCTCACAACGGCGAGCATGGCGCAAAGGAAGCGGGGCGGTTACGCCTCGAAGGCAAGGAGTACATCGTGCAGGAAGCCGACGTCATGCATTTCCGCTTCAACGTCTGATCTTGCGTCCGAAGAAAAAGGGTGAGCTGCCGACGCTCAAGGAGTTGCGTCGGCAGCTCGGTGAAAACGCACACTAGGGCGTTTTCCTGGGGGATGCGTTACATCCGGCAAGCAGCCGGGAGGTACTTGTTGGGCAGCGCGGCATTGCCATTGCAATCCCAGGTAACGCTGCCCGCGTTGGACGAGTCGGGCGTCATGGAAAGGATCGCGCCGACGAGATTGGGGTGCACGGTGTTGCCGTAGCTGATTTCGATGGCGCCGCCCGCCACGATTTCGACCTGGGAAACGAAAGGTCCGGTAATGTTTGCAGGGGCTTCGATGCCCGCCGAGTTGTTATTGGATGCAAACACGCCGTTGGTCTGGAAATACTCGGCGGCGGCGATCTTTGCCGCCGTACTCATGTTGATGCCCTCCGCGACCTGCGAACGGATGACGTAGTTTGTGTAGGCCGGGATTGCGATGCTGGCGATAATGCCGATGATTGCGACTACGATCATCAGCTCGATCAGCGTGAATCCCGTCTGCTGCCTTCTCATTATTCCTCTCCGTTCACAGGCCGCGGCACCTGCTGTATGAACTTTCTCAAAGTTCGCGCGCCCACGCGTTACCATGCATCACGGCCAAAAATGAGACATTCGTCGCGTTTTATGTCGCGAAATCTGACGGAAGCAGGGTTTCACGGGGTTTCCAGCGCGAATTGCGAGCAATTCTCAGGTTCCCGAGAATGAACATAAAATCAAAACCAATCCAAGGGACAGCTCAGGATTGGCCATTCTTTCGGGTTTTTTTCACGGTGGAGTAAGGATCGACGATGTGTAACCGGCTTGTGATCGTATTTCTTCTTGCGGCAACGCTTACCGTGTCGGCCGCGGCACTTCAGTCGCCGGGCGTGACCCGCGTCGTCATGCTGGGAACCGGTACACCGAACGCCGATCCGCAGCGTTCCGGGCCCGCAGTCGCCATTGTCGTGAACGACACGCCCTATCTTGTGGACTTCGGCCCCGGCGTGGTGCGACGCGCCGCGGCCATGTCCCCGACCTATGGTGGAGCGATCGCCGGGCTCGAGGTGAACAGGCTGCGATACGCTTTCCTGACTCACCTGCACTCGGACCACTCAGCCGGTCTGTCCGACCTGATCCTGACGCCCTGGGTCCTGGATCGAAACGAGCCCCTGGAACTCTATGGTCCCGACGGTATCGAGGAAATGGCCTCGAATATCCTCGAGGCCTACCGGGCGGATATCGACTACCGCGTTTACGGGCTGGAACCGGCGAACAACACAGGCTGGCGAGTGAACGCGCACACGGTCGAAGAGGGCGTCGTGTTCGAGGATCACAACGTGACAGTGGAGGCCTTCCGGGTTCGCCACGGCACCTGGCCTAATGCCTACGGGTACCGTTTCACGACGCCGGATCGCGTCATCGTCATCTCCGGGGATGCGGCACCCGACGAGTCGATGGAGCGTTTTGCCAAGGGAGCCGATATCCTGATTCACGAAGTGTATTCGGTTGAGGGCTTCAGGAAGCGCGACCCCTACTGGCAGAAGTACCACAGCAGCAACCACACCTCGGCACACGAACTCGGCGAGCTGGCCAGCCGGGCACGGCCGAAGCTGCTGGTCCTGTACCACGTGCTCTTCTGGGGCGCGAGCGAAGAGACGGTGCTTCGCGAAGTCCGGGAAAAATACAGCGGGGAGGTCGTGTTGGCCGACGATCTGGACGTGTTCTAGGCAGGGCCGAACCTTGACAGGCGGCATCGTCACCCGGACAATCTCCGCCCCGCTGGCCGAAAGGCCGCACTGGAAAATGGTGATGTAGCTCAGATGGTTAGAGCGACGGACTCATAACCCGTAGGTCGGTGGTTCAATTCCACCCATCACCACCATGCAACAAGAATGGGCCCCCTTGAGGGGCCCATTTTTATTGCTCGTGTGACGGGGTGAAGTCGCACCGCCGAAGGTGGTTCATCCGAGGCCGGCCATGCCGGCCGACAGACGCCGAAGGCGCGCGAAGGGTGAGCCGCGCAGCGCACCGACGATAGCGTTTGGTCAGGCAGTCTTCGCGAACGGACGCTCTGCAGTACTGGCCGAGTCCGCACCGAACCACTGCAGTTCTTTGGCAACGGCAACCGCGTTGCCCGCGTAAACCATTGCGGGCGCTTGGATTCGGGCCTGCAGGGCGTCCGACATCAAGTTTCTGACCGAGCTGTGGACTGTGCGTTGACATGTGGAGGTCCCATTTTCGACGATGGCGACCGGGAGATCTGCGGGCACGCCGCAACGCTGCAACTGCTCACTGATCTCCGGAATCGAGCCGACCCCCATGTATATCGCCAGCGTGTGTCCTGAATTCAGCAGGTGTTTCCAGTCGGGTCCGGTGTCAGCGTCGATCCTCGCTGTAGCGAGGGTCACGCTGCTGCTTACGCCGCGAAATGTCAGGGGGATGCCGGCATACGCCGCGCAGCCGATCGCCGCGGTGATTCCCGGAACGATCTCGAAAGGAACACCCGCTCTCGCCAGTGCCAGCGCTTCCTCGCCGCCACGACCGAAGACGAACGGATCGCCGCCTTTCAGGCGGCACACACGTTCGCCCGCGTGAGCCCGATCGACCAGTAGCCTGTTGATGGCGTCCTGCGACATGGCCCTGGCACCTGCCCGCTTTCCGACGTAGATCAGTTCGGCTTCCTTGCGCGCGAAGTCGAGTACCGGCCTGGATACGAGCCGGTCATACAAAATGACGTCGGCCCGGCTGATCAATTGCTGGCCCCGAATTGTGACCAGTCCCGGGTCACCGGGTCCCGCACCCACTATCCATGCCTCACCAACGGACTGTGTTCCCGATTCATTCGTCCCGACGAGCTCTGTACGCATCGCCCTCTGCGCGGCGGCGTGCCTGCCGCCGAGAATGTGCCGTGCAATCGGTCCCGAGAAGAATCGCTGCCAGAACCGGCGGCGATCCCCGAGATCGGGGAATCGCTTCTTTACGAGATCTCGCCAGCGGCCTGCTTTGTCCGCTAGTTCGCCTATCCGCGTGGGCAGCCAGGCTTCGATCTGCGCTTTGAGTTGCTGCGCCAGCACGGGCGCATTGCCATCCGTACCAACAGCGATAACCACCGGCGAGCGGTCGACAATCGCCGGCAGGATGAAGCTCGATGCGTTTTCGTCATCCACGACGTTACACAGGCGGCCGGCGCCGTGAGCTGCCGCTGCAACTTCGCGATTGAGACGCCTGTCATCCGTCGCGGCCACGATGAGCCAGAACTCTTTCGCAAGCTCGTTGGAGAACTGGCGTGCCAGGTGGGACACCGTTTTACGATCGATCTGCCGCTGCAGGCTGTCCGTCACGGCCGGTGATACCACGGTGACGGAGGCGTGGCAGCGCAGCAGTAGTCGGGCCTTGCGCTCGGCAACGCCCCCGCCACCCACCACGAGGCAAGGACGGCCGCTCAGATCCAGGAATACCGGCAGTTTGTTCAATGCGCTTCCTCGACAACGAATCACGACCATAGCCAGCGGCAACCGCGCGGCGAAATACCGATTGATTGGGACATAAGAAGTACAGGTCATAAGCAAGCCAGAATCGGGATCGCGGGAAAACTCGTTGCAAATTAAACAATTGATTCGTATCAGAAACGGTGTTTACATCGATAAAGCATGAATTTCGCTGCGAGGAAACTGGTCGACATGTGTTGCTGCTGGCCCGGCGAGCGGCATTGAAGCGTATGCGCATCTGAGAAATACCTGCATCGAAAATCCAATGGCCGCCAATCGTAAGATTCGCGGCCATTTTCGTACCGATTTCATCAACACCACAGTAAATGACACTGACACAAATAAAATACCTGCTGGGCGTCGTTGACAATGGCCTGAATATCACCACTGCTGCGGAACGGCTGTACACGTCGCAGCCAGGTATCAGCAAGCAGCTGCGCCAGCTCGAGGAGGAAGTGGGCGTGCAAATCTTCTCGCGCAAGGGAAAGGCACTGGTTGGCATTACGCCGGCCGGTGAGAGCATCGTCGAGTATGCTCGCCGGATCATGCGCGACGTTGACAATATTCGCAGCATTGGCAAAGACATCATGGCAGCGGAAGAGGGCACGCTGTCTATTGCGACGACGCACACCCAGGCGCGCTATGTACTACCCCGCGTGATCGAGCAGTTTCGTGAGCGCTATCCAAACGTGAAGCTCGAACTGCATCAGGGCACCTCCGAGCAGATTGCTGACCTCGTCCACGACAATCGAGTCGACTTCGCCATCGCGACCGGATCGCAGTCGCTGTTTCCCGAGCTGAACCTGTTACCGTGCTTTCACTGGGATCGGATTGTGCTGACGAAGAAAGACCATCCACTCGCCACATCGACGTCCGAGCTGACGCTGGCGGCACTCGCGGAGCATCCGTTGATTACCTATGTATTCAGCTCCAACCGGGAGTCGTCGTTTCTCCGAACGTTCGTCGACGCGAACCTGGAACCGAATGTCGTGTTCACTGCGTGGGATGCAGATGTCATCAAGACCTATGTTCGTATGGGCCTGGGAGTCGGCATCATCGCCCCGATGGCGGTCGGCTGCGACGACCTCGACGATCTGCAAGCGACCGACGCGAAAGGATTGTTTCCTTCCGTAACGACCTGGATAGGCATGCCGCGCGATCGCGCACTGCGCCGTTATATGCTCGAGTTCATCGAGCTATTCGCACCGCATTGGCCGCGGGACTTTGTGGAGCAGGCGGCAACAGCGAGCTCGCAAACCGTGGTCGACGAGCTGGCGGCTCAGGTGGATTTGCCGACCAGGACCGGATGCAGCGGCGCAGTCGAAATGGCCGTTTGATTCGGCTCAGGCGCTGGCGAGATCGATCTCGTGCAGACCGCACTCGCGCTTGACGCCAAAAAAGCGCAGTTTCTCGTAGTCGCTGACCTCATGAATCGAGCGCGTCGTGTGGTAGTCGCCGATACTCACGTAGCCATGCTCCCACAGCGGATGGAATGGCAGATTGTGGCGCTTCAGGTATTCATTCACGTCCCGATCACTCCAGTCGGCGATAGGATGGACCTTCCACCGGCCGTCGGTTTGCTCGAGAAATGGAATGTGTTTACGAGTGGCAGACTGACTGCGCCGCAGCCCGGCAAACCAGGTTCCTACGCCGAGCTCGCGGATTGCACGCTTCATCGGTTCCACCTTGACCTGTCGGTTATAGGCCTCGAGTGCTTCGGCGCCCATGCGCCAGCGTTCGCCGTAGCGGGCTTCCTGCCATCGCGGTGACAAATCCGCGCGATACACATGGACGTTCAGGCTGAGCGTTTCGGTCAATTCGTCGATGAATCGATACGTCTCGGGAAACAGGTAGCCGGTATCAACGAGGATGATCGGGATATCGGGCCGATGCCTCGTGACGAGATGCAGCGAGACCGCAGCGTGCGCCCCGAAGCTGGAGCTGACGATGTGCCGGCCGGGAAGGTTGTCGAGCGACCAGCCCACACGGTCGTGTGCGTTCAGTTTGGCAAATTCCGTCGTCAGTCTGTCCATGGCAACGTCAGGCCCTTGCGATCGATGAAATCACCGAGCGTCTCGCCCGGATTGCGTTTGCTGGCGTAGTATCCGAGCCAGCGATCCAGCGTTTCGAGAATTTCTGATTCGTTCATGTTCTCGCTCGCCAGTTTGTTCAGCCTCGATCCGTCGTGATTCCCCCCGAGGAACAGGCTGTATTGCCCAGGCGCTTTGCCCACCAGCCCTATTTCCGCAAGATAGGGCCTCGCGCAGCCGTTGGGGCATCCGGTGATTCGGAGGGACACCGGCTCATTTCCGAGCCCGTGCCTGGCCAACAGCGATTCGAGTTTGTCCGTTATCGTCGGCAGGTATCGTTCGGCTTCTGCCATTGCGAGCGCGCACGTCGGCAGGGCGACGCAGGCGAGAGCCTGTTTGCGCAGCGGCGAGAGGCTGTCCGACGAGCGTACGCCGTGACGCTCGAGCAGCCGATCGACACCATTCTTCTCTTCATCGGCAACGCCACTGATGATCAGGTTTTGATTGGCCGTCAGGCGAAATGTCCCCTTATGGACCTTGGCGATGGCTGCGAGCGCGCTTAGCATTTTCACATCGCCCACATCCGCGAGTCGGCCCTGGGGGACGAATACCGCCAGATGCCACTGGCCGTGGGCGTCTAGTGACCAACCGATCTCATCGCCACGCGTCAGGAATCTGAATGGCCGTTTGGCCTGCAGATCGAAGCCGAGACGCCGGTTGAGCTCCTCGCGGAACCAGTCGAGCCCGTTGTCATCGATCGTGTATTTCAGCCGCGCGTGTTTGCGATTCGTGCGATCGCCGTGGTCGCGCTGGATCTTCACCACCTGCTCTGCTACAGCGACCGCCTGTGCCGGTTTACAGAATCCAATGATGTCCGCGACTCGGGGGTACGTATCCGGTTCACCGTGGTGCATACCCATGCCGCCGCCTGCAGTGACATTGAAACCCGCGAGTTTGCCGTCTTCCTCGATGGCAATGAAGCCGAGGTCCTGCGAGAAGATGTCGACGTCGTTGGATGGCGGGATGACGACACCGATCTTGAACTTGCGCGGAAGATACGTAGCGCCATAAATCGGCTCGTGGTCCTCGCTGCCGGCGACACGTTTCTTGTCCAGCCAGATTTCGTGATAGGCGCTCGTGTTTGGCGTCAGATGCGCGCTGATGGCTTTCGACACTTCGTAAGCGGCCGTGTGAATGTCGGATCTCTCGGCCAGCGGGGTGCACATGACATTGCGATTGACATCGCCACAGGCGGCAATCGTATCAAGCAGGGCGCCGTTGATTGCGGCGATTGTCGCTTTGAGGTCGCGCTTGATGATGCCGTGGAACTGGAACGCCTGGCGCGTTGTGAGCCGCAACGTCTGATTGCCGTACCGGCGGGCCAGTCTGTCCATTTCAAGCCACTGTGCCGGCGTCGCGATGCCACCCGGCACGCGGACGCGGATCATGAAACTGTGAGCCGGCTCGAGTTTCTGCCTCGTACGCTCTGCCCGCAGGTCGCGGTCATCCTGCTGGTAAAAGCCATGAAACTTCGCAAGCTGTGTATCGTCTTCGGCCAGCGCACCTGTCGCATCATCAGCGAGGCTGTCTTCAATGGTGCCACGCAGATAGTCACTGCGTGCTTTGATCTCCTCGACGGGTGTAATCGCAGAGCCGGACATCAATATACGTCCCGTTGGTAACGCCCTGCGCGCTTCAGGTCGTCAATGTATTCGGTCGCCCGGTCGGCGGACATGCCGCCATGTTCGCGGACGATCGAGTGAAGGGCGCGGTCCACATCGGGCGCCATGGTTTTCATGTCACCGCAGACATAGAAGTAGGCGCCGTGCTCGAGCCAGTCGTATACGTCGGCGCCTTTCTCAAGGAGGCGGTGCTGCACATAAATCTTGTCTTTCTGGTCGCGAGAAAATGCGACATCCAGGTTGTTCAGTGCGCCTTCCTTCCGGTATCGCAGCCATTCCAGTTGATAGAGAAAGTCGCTGGAAAAGTTCCGTTCGCCAAAGAAGAGCCAGTTTTTGCCCCGATTGGCGTGCTCGCGCCGATGTTCGACAAACGCCCGGAACGGCGCGACTCCCGTGCCCGCAGCGATCATGATGATCGACGTGTCCCCGTCTGTCGGCAGACGAAAGTGATCGTTCGGCTCTACGTAAATCGGCGCTGACGCTGCATCGCCGGCGAGGAAGTTAGACGCAGAACCCCAGTGCTGCCGGCCGTACGCATCGTAGTTGACGACAGCGACGGTCAGGTGCGCTTCACCGGGGTTGGCATCGGGGCTAGAGGCAATCGAGTAAAGGCGAGGAGTCAGTCGACGCAGTGCATCAACCAGTTCCTGTGGCTGCCAGTCGTACGGGAACTCATGTATGAGGTCGATGAGCTGATGCGTTTCGAGATACTTCGAGAAGCTGTCACGCGATTCCAGTATCGAGCGAAGCTTCGGATGCGACTCGGCGACTGCGTCGAGGACTGGCCGGCTGAGAACGGTGATTTCCTTGTCGTTCGACAGTGCTTCTTGCAGCGTGGTTGACTCGCCATCGACGTCGACCACGACGTCGTCTTCGAGTCCTGTTGCTTGTAGCAGCGTCGCCACGAGTTGTGGTGGATTCGAAGGTAAGACACCGATCGAGTCACCCGGCTGATAGACGAGGCCCGATCCCTCGAGATCCAGTTCTATATGGCGGACGTCCTTCGTCGACCCGCGCCCGGTGATGGACTGGCGTGTAAGGATGTCAGCGTTGAAAGGATGCTCGCGACCGTATTCGGGTTTCGCAGGCACGGAGGTGAGATGCGCGGCGTGGGCCGATTTGTTCGTCTCGACGGTTTTGCTGGCTTGTTCGAGAATCTGCTTCGTCCAGGCCTCAGCCGGCTTCTCGAAGTCCAGGTCGCAGTCGACCCGTTTCACAACGGCCGTGGCCCCCAGTTCCCGGAGGCGGGCGTCGAAGCGTTTTCCGACCTCGCAGAAATCGGCGTAACTGGAGTCGCCGAGCGCAAGCACGGAAAAATCAAGGGACTCGAGACGTGGCGCCTTGTCGGACAGCCAGAACTCGAAGAACGGCTCGCTGCCCTCGGGTGCGTCTCCAACGCCGTGCGTAGCCACGACGAATACGGCACTATCGATATTTTTCAGCACCTTCGGGCGAACGTCTCGCAGGTCCTGCACGACAGTGGAAAGACCGGCGGCGGTCGCCTCGCCTGCGAGGCGCTCGGCGACGCGACGACTGTTCCCTGTCTCAGTCGCATAGAAGATGTGCCATTCATGGCCTCGAGCACTCTGGAGTGGGACTACATTTGCCCTTGTTTCGGCTAGTCCGGCCAGAAATCCGCTGCTCCAGAGCAGCTGATCTCGATCGAATGACCGCGTCACTCGCTGAAGTGCGGTCAGTTCCGAGCCGCCAACAACGGGAGTGATGATTTCTCTTTCTGCTGCCGCCACCGAGGTCTCCAACACACTGGACACCCGACGCTAACGGCAGAGATCCCGCAATAGAACGACCCGATGCTTATGCCGAGATAACGCAAGGGTATATTGAGTCGCGATCGAGCTTTATTGACGGATTCGCGTGGGCGCCGTGTACCTCGGGAGGACACCGGAGGCAACGTAATTGGCAGTTTTCGTTTCTCGAGATCGTGGAGTTGAACCACCGAAGGCGGCTCATCCGGGCCCTCACAACCAGGCGACGAACGCCTGCAGCGCGAGGGCGGACGGCCCGCTCCGTTTCACTCATCACCGCAAGATAAAGAAAAAAGGCGCCCAATGGACGCCTTTTCCCGCACCTGCGTTGCAGGCGACTTACTGCAACGCGGAGCAGCCGGGCTGAACGGTCAGCATGACGTCTCGGGACGCCCGGATAAGCTTTTCCTGCTCGTCCATCTGCAACTGCCAGGA
>JBFIHC010000051.1:0-21917 GCA_041601995.1 Woeseiaceae bacterium
CGGCTTTGTCCAGGAGCACGAGGCCGACGTCGGATTTCGGCAGGACGCCCAGCACATTCGCGCCCACGTCGATCAGCCTTTGCTCGAAGAAAAAGGACCCGGGGAAGAAGTCGATTGCCTGTTCCGAGAGCAGCGCGCCGGCGCCGGGCGCAACGGCGAGCAGCAGGAAACAAAGCGCAATCTGTGATTGCTGAAGTCAGCGAAGCGCGGTCGATTTCATGTGGTTCGTCCCCACGCCGACTGAATTGCCGCGGTTGCTGGACGAAGTTAGCGTATCGTATGGTTATTGGCGACGACAAATGGATACGTGTGGAAGAACATGCGACGCACAAACAATAGAAAAAGACGGCAGATCGCACCTTGGCTATGTGCGTGTTTCCTCGGCCTGCAAGCGGCAGCCCTGATTGCTGCCGAGCAGGACCACGACGATCTCGTTGTGCTCTTCAAGGACTGGCGGGCATTTGAATCTCCGCCACTTCTGGACGGCGCGCCGGACTACACGGCAGAGCGCTTCGAGGCACGGCAACCGGAGTACCTCACACTGCGCGCGCGGCTGGATGCCTTCGACATCAGCGACTGGCCGATTCCCGAACAGGTGGACTGGCATCTCGTGCGCGCCGAGATGAACGGTTACGACTTCAGCCGTCGCGTCCTGAAACCCTGGGCGCGCGACCCGGCGTTCTACAAGTCGCTCTGGACCTACCGGAGCGATGTGCCCGCGCACGAGGGCCCGACGCATCATGCGGTCGTGGAACTCTGGACCTATGAATTTCCGCTCTCGAGCGAAGAAGAGCAGCGGCTGATCGCGGAACTCGGCGTCATCCCGCCGCTAATGAAACAGGCGCGCAGCAACCTGACCGGCAATGCGCGCGACCTCTGGGTCACCGGCATCAGGGATATCCGCGACGACCTCGAAAACCTGGATCGCCTCGCGGACAGGACCGGCGGCAATGCAGGGGTGCAGGCCGCGATCGCGCGGGCGCATTCCGCGACAAAGGCGCTCGCGGAGTGGCTGGAAGCGGAGGCAGCGAAGAAAACCGGCCCGTCGGGCGTCGGCAAGGACAACTACACCTGGTACCAGCAGAACGTGCACCTGGTGCCGCTGACCTGGGAAGACGAGGTGCGGCTGCTGAAGCGCGAACTGGACCGTGCATGGGCGTCCCTGAAGCTCGAGGAACAGCGCAATCGCGACCTGCCGCCGATGATGGCCGCAGGTACGCCCGAAGCATACGATGCCAGAGCGCGCGAGGCGGTCAATCGCATCATGAGTTTCCTGGAAGAGAAAGAGATACTCACCGTCGCTGACTACATGCGCCCGGCGTTGCTCGCACACCTCGGCTCGTTCGTGCCGGAAGAAACCCGCAATTTCTTCTGGATCACGGCCCACTACGACCCGGCGCCCTTGTTCACGCATTTCTACCACTGGTTCGAACTGGCGCGCATGGATAACGAACCGCACCCGAGCCCGATACGCCAGGGTGCCCTGCTCTACAACATTTTTGACAGCCGCAACGAGGGCACCGCCACGGGCGTGGAGGAGATGTTCATGCATGCCGGGCTCTACGCCGACAGCCCTCGTTCTCGCGAACTCGTGTGGATACTGCTCGCCCAGCGCGCTGCGCGCGGCCTGGGCTCGCTGTATGCGCATGCCAACGAGATGACCATGGAGGAGGCCGGCGGCGTGCACATGCAGTGGACGCCCCGCGGCTGGATGAAGACCGAGAAAGAACTCCTGATCTTCGAACAGCACCTGTATCTGCGGCAACCCGGATACGGGACCAGCTACGTGACCGGCAAGTACCTGCTGGAACGCACGCTCGCAGACTATGCGAAGCAAGTCGAGGATACGGGCGATGCGTTCCGGCTGAAGGACTTCTTCGACACGCTCAACCGCATCGACAGCATCCCGATCTCGCTGGCGCGCTGGGAGATGACCGGCCTCGACGACGAGATCCGCGCATTGATGCAGCAGTAGGAGCGGTTCTCGAGCCGCGACTAGCGTTTCAAACGATAGCTGACGTTGTTCTGCCTGACCACGATCAGGTTGCGGTCGCGCAGCTCGTCCGTGATCGCATCCAGTTCGGCCTGGTCGAGCTTCCTGGTGAACAGCGTGTTGATGGTGTTCTGCAGCGTCTTCACCTTGCGTGGCCTCGAGTGGCCACGCTGCCGCAGGTTTTTCACGATCGCATCGATCTGCTCGTCCCGGCTCGTGGTATCCGGGATGCGGAGTTCCGGTATCTCCGCGAGATCGGTTTCGCGGCGAATGCGTATCTTTTTCCTGTTCCTCAGATACAGGATCAATGGATCGAAGCCCTTGTCCCTGCTGACAATGTGGAAGTGCGCGTCCGGCTCCCGGGTGGCAAGTTCGCCGATGTAATAGGCGATGTGAAAGTCCAGCGCATTGGGCCCGCTCCCGGCAATCTCGACGTACTTCGCTTTCTCGCCGAGCGCCTGCATGGGTACGACCACGTGCCGCGGCAACTTCGCCTGGTTCGAGCCGATGAAGACGAGCACGCGGAATGGATGCTCCTTCAACAGTTCGAGGTTCTTCGGTTGTACGTTCTCGAAGTCCACCAGCACGTACTTGTTGTCGGAGCTGCGGGTCGCTGGCGCGGCGCTGTTCTTCTCGTTCGGCTTACCGGCTTTCTTGTTGCTCGTCTTCTTCTTGCTTCGGGTGGCCACAGCTTGTCCGTTTCATCAATTTGGATTCACGCTATGCAAGATAGCGGCGGTTTCGCGAAAATCAACAGCTCAGGAAACGCACGATCTCGACCATGGCCTCGGTATCGAAGCGACAGTATCGGCGCAGCTGCCTGTCGAGTTCGGCTTTGCGTTCAGCGCTGGTCTCTGCCTGGATCGCCTCGATGAATCCGTCGGAGGCCGCCGTTCCTTCCTTGATGCCCTCGAGTTTCGCGTAGTCCATATCGGGATTGATCGTCGGTATGACCGCCTTGATCGACCAGGACCCGAGCATGTCCGGGTGGTAGTAGTTCGCCTTCACGACAGGATGCAGGTCGTAAAGCCGATCGATGATCTTCGCCAGCGGCGCCTCGAGGTCCGGGCAGAGTCCGGCGAGGTTGTTGAGCACGCCTTCCTCGTAGCGCGTCCACATGAATACCGGCCCCGTATCCTCCAGGCACTCGATGAGTTCAAGCGACAGCGGCCGCATCGGCGGATCCCCGGACAGGTCGAGAAATTCCCGGTGCCGAAATCGACCGGGCGCCTCCTCGATGTGGCACGACCACTGGATGGCCAGTGCTTCGTAAGGGCGGGTACCTGCCCAGAACGGCACCGCGGGCGCTATCGTCTCGAAGTCGAGGTAATACCGCGGGTATGGCAAGGCCTCTAGCTCGCGACGCGCACCGTCCAGCAATTCGGGCGCCCCGCTACAGGTTACGCGGTGTATGCGCTGCTGGGTCTCGGCGGTTATCAGCTCGGCCGGTACGTCACGGATATCCCGGTAACCCAGCGCAACGTACTCACCGAGCTTCGCCTTTCCGCCGCCGAGCCCCGATACCGGGTACGGCGCATCCGTCGGCCAGCAGTAGTTCATGAACTGGCAATCGTAAGGGCTGCTGCAATGCGCACCGACGTTCACGTGGGGCCTGGGACCTGCAACCGCATCACGCGCCCTGGCTACCAATTCGATCACCGCGGGCTCAAGGCCGCGCACCTCGTCCGTTACATCGTGCTCGACCAGCATGCCGTCGTAGTCGTCGTCGCCGGGATAGACGAAGCGGTTATTGACGTGCGCGAGCGAAACCGCTGTAACGCCGATGCCGCAGTTGCGCAGGACCCAATCCTGGATCGCGCAATCGAGCACGTGATAGTCCTTGACCGAGGTCGACGCCTTGACCTCGATCATGCGCCAGCCGGCCCTGTCCGGAATCAACGCGTCGACGCGCACGAGCACGCCCCCATACTGGAACGTTGCCTCGAAGATCGGGACGTTGGCACCGGCGCGCAGGAGCTCGCGCGTGCGGGCGACGAGCTTCCCGAGGCGCCGCTCGAAGCCAATTTCGACCGAGTCCGGGCTGCCGTAGATCTGCCTGGCGACCTCGCCCACCCGGTGGCCGGCCGCCCATAATGATCGGGTCTGTGCCGTGATTTCGCCGAACTCGGGATGGTGCTTCTCGAGATGCACCCGCTTGAGGCACTGCCATGCCGAAATCAGGCGCGATTTGGAAAGCGACGGTTGGCGAGCGGCCATGCGCCGAGTCTACACGATGCCCTCACTGTTGTTTGTTCGCAACAAATGACCATGGAATGCGGCCTGCAGAGCCCTGGCCCGGCACTTAATTGACCGCTCCGGTCTTTTAGTTGAATCTGTGAACCGAAGCACGATGCGGGTGTCAGACCCGGTTAGCATTCGACCTACTTGGGTAAAAACGAAGGAGAACGTCATGTTGCGTTCATCACTACTAATTGCATGCCTCGCGTGTTCGGCCACGGCCGTCGCAGAGGATTTCGATTACAACTGGCTGTCGTTCGGCTACGGCATGATCGATTTCGACGACATCAACGTCGACGGCGACGCGCTGGGCATCGACGGATCGTTTGCGTTCCACGAGGATTTCCATGCCTTCGCGTCGTATTCCGTCGCGGACCTCGATTTCGGTATCGACGCCTCTTCATTCGGCGTCGGTGTCGGCTACAACACAGAGCTCTCGGAGGTTGTCGATGCCTATGCACGCCTGTCGTACGAGTACGTGGACGTGGATGTGCCGGGTTTCGGCGGCGACGACGATAACGGCTTCGGCTTCGGCGTCGGCATGCGCTTTGCGGCCACGGAGCAGCTGGAACTCGAAGGCGCGATCCAGTACGTGGACCTGAACGATAGCGGCGATGAGACCGCGCTCGTCCTCGGCGGGCTCTGGAGCGTCACGCCCGCATTTGCCGTGGGCTTCTTCGGTGAATGGGGTGACGACGTGACCTCCTACACCCTCCTGGGTCGTTTTTACTGGGCACAGTAAGTCCGGGGCGCGACAGCAGCGGAAGCCCCGCCTCGCGCGGGGCTTTTTTTTTGCGTCCGAAATCGCCCTGCTGCGGCGAAGCTGCCCGGCAAGACGGTCCGGCGCGGCACTTCGGTAGGCAACCGTGACCTCAAGCTGGTAGTCTTCTGCAACTTTGCGGCGCGGCCAACCGCCGCGCGGAAACACCAATCAGCCTGTTTCAAGGAGCCTGCCCGTGAGAATGTCGTTTCTGTTGATCCCGTTGTTCCTGGCCGGACTCGTGCACGCCGGCGAAATCGACGCCAAGGTGGAAGCCGCGCTCGCGGCTGAATCCCGGCCCGAAGCGGACGTCGAGCGCGACCGCAATCGCAAGCCACTCGAGACGCTCAAGTTCTTCGGCCTCGAGGACGACATGACCGTGCTCGAACTCATCCCCGGAGGTGGCTGGTACACCCGCGTTCTCGCCCCGGTGCTCGCCGAAAAAGGCAAGTTGTACGTCGCGCTCGGCACGGGACGCGTTTCTGAAAGTGTACTGACCGAGCCCGGTTTCGAGAAAGTGGAGATCATCGAGACCGACGCCAACATCCGTCGGCCGGAAGGCAGCCGCTACTACGCGCTCGACGATTTCGAGTTCGGCATCTCCGGCGTCGACATGGTGCTGACGTTCAGGAATGTGCACAACTTCGATGCCGAGTCCCGCGACCGCATGAACCGTGCCGTGTTCGACACGCTGAAGTCCGGCGGGTTGTACGGCGTCGTCGACCACACGAAGCGGCACATGGAGCCCGAGAACCCGGAGAATCGCCGCCGCATCGACCCGGTCCTGGTGATCAAGGAGATGCTCGATATCGGTTTCGAGTTCGTGGCCTACAGCGACCTGCACTACCGCCCTGACGACGAACTGCGTTACGAAGTCGGGCGCCGCACCGTGACCGGAAATACCGATCGATTCACGTTCCTGTTCAGGAAGCCCTGACCCGCCTGCTACTCAACCGAGACACAAAAATCATGAAGAGACTTCTCGCTATTATTCCGCTGGGCCTGACCCTGATCATCGCGTCCTGCAATCAGGCGCCACCCCCTGGCAACCCGAAGATCATCGAGGACCTGTCGACCGCGTGGCAGGAAGCGCTTAACACCCAAGACCTCGATACCCTGACCATGATCTACGCGAGCGACGCGCGCATCATGCCGCCAAACGGCAAGATGATGCGAGGCGCGGAAGGCGTACGCGCAATATTCGGCGGGATGATGGAAGCCGGACTGACGGGCGAAACGCTGATCGAAGAGATCACGATGCAGAGCAACATCGCTTACAAGATCGGCACATACAGGGTACTGCAGGGTGACAGCGTCGTGGACAACGGCAAGTTCATCGAAACCTGGCTGAAAGGCGAGGATGGCAAGTGGCGCATCTCGAATGACATCTGGAACAGCGACAATCCTCCTGCAGCGCCTGACCAGGCGATGCAGGGCAGGCACCGCATGCAGGGCATGGGCCATCCGCACGTGATGATCCTGCACGAAGTCGAGGATGCCGAACGCTGGCTGGCCGCCTGGCGCGGCGAAGACAGCCGGCACGACCTGTTCCACGCCAACGGCGCCGCGCATGTCCACACCTTCCAGAGCGAAAACAACCCCAATCTCACAGGACTGGTCATTGCAGTGGCCGACATGCAGGCGCTGCATGACATGCTGTCATCGGAGAAAGGCCGCGCCGCAGCCGCGGCGGACGGCGTCATAGCCGACAGCATGACCGTGTTGATGGAAGCAAAATAACCCCCGCAGGCATCCCGTATACCCGCAAATACCAAAGCGTGATAGCGTGCTCCTGTCGATAACGACGGGAGCACGGCATGAACTCAAGACGATTTGCCGTCTTCGCGACGGCCGCACTGTTACTCGTCGCCGGGTGTGCATCCTCACCGCAGGATGAGGATCGGCGCAAGGCGATCGAGGCCGATATCCTGGACATCCTGACTCTGTCGGCGGGTGAGGATGGCAAGCCCCTGCGCTGCCTGTCCGACGTCCGGTACAGGGGAATGCGTCCGCTCGACGAGAAACACCTGCTGTTCACGGGAAAGGCCGGCCGTCAGTGGGTCAATGTCTTGCGCCATCGGTGCTCCGACCTGCGGCACGGCTCCGTTCTGCGAGTGCGTTCGCACAGTTTCTCGCAGATCTGCAGTGCTGACCGCTTCGCCGTTGATGACTGGTTCGAGTGGCCATGGTACTCGCGTGCACCATGGCACTGGGGTGCGTGGAGCACCGGGATAACCTGCACGCTGGGCAGTTTCTACCCGGTCACGCAAGGCCAGGTCGAGGAGATCGAGGCCGTCATTCGCCGCTGAGAAACCGGTCAGGAGAAGATTTCGTCGATCTGGGTCATGAGTTCCGGTGTGAACCGGTCGATGAAGTTAACGGCCTTCATATTCTCATGCACCTGATCGACACGGCTTGCGCCGGTGATCACTGTGCTCACCCACGGGTTCTGCAGGCACCAGGCCAGTGCAAACTGCGCGAGGGTCGCGCCCATCTGCTCTGCGAGTGGCTGCAAAGCGGCGACCTTTGCGAGCCGGTCCGCATCGGTGATCTGGTCGCGCAGCCAGGACAAACTCTCGATTGACCCGCGGCTGCCTTCGGGGACGCCCTCCTGGTACTTGCCGGTTAACGTACCGGACGCGAGCGGGCTCCAGGTTGTCGAACCGTAGCCCTGTTCTTCGTAGATCTTGCGGTAGCTCTTACTGAAACGGTGCCTTTCGAACAGGTTATAGACGGGTTGTTCGACGATCGGTTTGTGCAGGCAGTATTTCTCGGCGACGTCCATCGCATACCGGATGTCCGCCGCCTCCCATTCCGAAGTGCCCCAGTACAGCGCCTTGCCGCGCTCGATGATGTTATGCATCGCCCACACGGTCTCCTCGATGGGTGTCGAGGGATCGGCACGATGACAAAAAAGCAGGTCAACGTAGTCGAGGTCCAGGCGTTGCAGGGAACCGTCGATGCCCTCCAGCAGGTACTTGCGATTCAGCGTGTTCGTCTCGTTCGGATTATCGTACAGCCCCCAGAACAACTTCGTCGAAACGAGGTAGCTGCCGCGGCGCCAGCCGAGACGCTTGAGGGCCTCGCCCATGATCTCTTCAGACTTGCCATTGGCGTAAGCTTCCGCGTTATCAAAGAAATTGACGCCGGCATCATAAGCCGCCGCCATCATCTCTACCGTATCCCTGACCCCCGCCTGGGTATGGAGCGTAACCCAGGAACCAAAAGACAGTTCACTGACCTGGATGCCGGCTTTGCCGAGATGGCGATAATTCATGATGTACCCCGGTGAGTGTCACGACGCGCCATGATAAACAAAACACCGCGAGCGCGTCTTCCGACCCTACGGCCGGCGAACCTGGAACGTCCGTGCTGTTAGACTACGCGGATGTTTCTCGTGGTGATCGGTGCCGTGTTAGGCGCCTTGTTCGGCGGCTTTGGCGGCCTGCTCATCGGCGCGGCCCTCGGCTATGCAGCCGGCATCATTCTGCAGCGATCCGTCATCGGCGGGCTGCGCATCGTGCAGTCCCAGCTGATCGACTCGACCTTTGCCGTCATGGGCGCGTTGTGCAAGGCTGACAGCGTGGTTACCCGCGACGAGATCGACGCGGTCCAGCGCATTTTCGGCATGCTGAGGCTGCAGGAAGAGCAGCGCCGGGCGGCCCGGGCGGCTTTCTCGCGCGGCAAGCAGCCGGGATTCGATCTGGACGGTGCCGTCGACCAGTTCGCACGCATGAGCCGCGGCCGCGCACCGCTGCTGCAATTGTTCCTGCAACTCCAGGTCATGGCCGTCGCCGCGGACGGCAGGGTGCATCCTGCCGAACACCAAATGCTGGTGCGCATTGCGCGGCGTCTGGGACTTGGCGAACACGATGTCGCACAGCTCGAGGCGCTGCTGCGCGCGGGTGGCGCGGGTCCGTCCGCCCGTGACGCGACGCCTCCCGCGGATCGCGTTGCGGACGCGTACGCGGCGCTGGGCGTGTCGCCCGACGCCAGCCCGGCCGAGATCAAGCGCGCCTACCGCAAACTCATCAGCCAGAACCATCCCGACAAACTTGCCGCAAGAGGCCTGCCCGAGAGCATGCGGGCGGTCGCGGAGGAACGGTCTCGCGAAATCAACGCTGCCTACGATCTCGTCAAGACCGTGCGCGGAATCGTGTGAGGCCGATCGCGGCGCGGATCAGGTTTTCCCCGGTCGTCGAGAGCCATTGCCGTCGTAAATGGCGGGGGACTGTCCTTCTAACTCGGGGACTTCAAATGTATCGGTCGCATCGAGGTCGACGTCATTGGCATCCTTCGAGTCCTTCAGCGAGTAAATAATGCGCACGTCGCCAATCGCGATGACATCGTTGTCCGCCAGCGCGAGGCGTTGCGTCGCCTCGCCGTTTACTGCGGAACCGTTGGTACTTCCAAGGTCCAGGTAGTAGACCGCTTGTGCGGCCCGTGCGATCAATCCGTGCAGCCGGCTGACCTGTGCGTCGTCGACGCAGATGTCGCACAGCCTGTCTCGGCCGATGAGTAAGTTGCTACCGTTCAGGGCGATCGTTTTCTCGGGCTGCCCCTGCTCCTTGATGATCAGGTGTCCGGGCGAATCACTTGTTGCTGCCGTGTCGTGCTGCTGTTCGTCGACCTCCTCCGGCAACAGGCCGACCATCCGGGCTGCCGCCTTGACCTCGGTCGTGGCAATAACGGCGCTGCCGCGATGATGGGCGAGATCGACGGATTCGCGGCACAAGAGATCGACCGTCTCCGGCACACCGGAACTCAGTTCATGAATGAGCTGCGTGGCGTAGACCTCGAAACGCGGCCAGTCGCCGCTGGATCCCGAACCGTTCGTAGCGCTGCGCTCAAAGCGCTCACGAATGAACTCACGGGTCTCGGAAAGCACGAACGGCGTCAGCACGATGCGCTCTGCGGCATGCCGCGAGATGGCTTCAAGCACCGGGTCCAGGGGTTCCAGCGAATCATTCGCCGGGCCGGTCACGATCACCATCAACCCGAACTGGTGTGCCTGCTCTTTCTCGATCAACTCGCGAATTCTGGACAGCACCTCGCCGCCTTGCGCATCGATGTCGCGGACCGCCAGGACCGTGCGGCGCCGGCGAGTCTTCTGGTAGCGAAGAAACAGGGCGAACGCATGCTCGAGATGCGTGAGACTCGTCGCCCGCGACTCGAAGCCTATGGAACACACGATGCGTGCCATGAACGCCGCGGGATCGTCGAACGACTGGTCGATAAGAATCAGGGTCGACTGCTCATCCACAGCAGCGAGGAAACGGTCCAGGACGTAGCCCGTCGCGAAGCGGCTTTGACTGGCCAGCATTACCGCGGGTGCACGGTCCCGATACGAGCGCGACAGGCGTTTGATCGGCGAGCGGCAAAGGCGGCCGAGTACCGGGATCGACGGCGCCTCCGACTCCTTCGTCTCGAGATGCCGACAGGCGTTGTATTGTTCGACGATCGATTTCATAGGGCCGGCCTTTTTAAACAGGGGTTTAAAGGCTCTTATTGATTATTTGTTGAGCTCGCGGAGTCTATTTGCTTTAAGGCCTTATGTAAAATCTTATCAAGTACCGACCCACAAGTCGTTGAAAAATCAAAACCTGGCTGCGCGGCGACTGTGCCGGGAACGCCGCTTGACCGAGCGCGGCCCTGTTAACAAAATCTCTCCGCGCCACGGTGATTGGCCGGCTTTCCCAAACGGTTTTCGGGCCGCGGCGCACAGCGTTTGCCCGACCGGCAAACTGACGGTATGTTCGGTGAACCCCCCGAAGAAGAAAAAAAACGAGGGTTGGCAATGGGAATCAAGCATGCTGCGGCTTCAGGGGCCGCACTCCTCGCCGGTGTACTGATCGCAGTCTTGTTCGCCGCCGGCACAGCACGTGACAACGGGCCGTCGCAACAGTCTGTCGGAGAAGGCGGCTTCCCGAACATGCAGGCGGGCCATGCCGTACGCGGCCAGGCCTGGGCAACTGAATTGTTCGGCCGACGCCACAACAGGCACCTGCTCGCCGCCGTGGCGCCCGACCGTAACGATCGCAGGACCGCCGCGTAACATCGACGTCCAATCCGCGCGTCCGGCAGAGCAACATGCCGCTCATCGAGGGCACGTGTCGGAACCATTTTTATGAACAGCAGCCGTTCACCAGGGAATGCGCAGAGCGATGCGCAAGAAGGCGGCGCGAAACGCGCGGCGCTTGATCGGCACGCAAGCGCGTCTGGCTAGGGTTCGTCAAGATCGTCCGGGCGATAGTCGGACGCCATCAGGATATCGAGCACGCGATTGATGCGGTCGCCGTGGCGCTGCTTCACACCGATCAGACCTTCGTCCGCATCCTGCAACAACGCGAGCGCTGCCTCGACATCGCCGAGCGTTGGATGTGCATCGAGGATTTCCACGACCGTGTGATCCTGGATACCCGGGAACAGGCGGGCGACATCCTCGTGAGTAGCGGCATTCATGATTTCAAACTAGCACGCGGCCCGGCATGGGGAAATCAGGGCTTTTACCAATTGGCCGTCGGCAGTAGTAGGCACCCGGACGTAATATGCGGCTACAATCCCCTCTCGAGTGATAATAACCGGCGGAGGTGTAATGGATATACCGAGATCTACCTTGATGGCTCTCGCGAGTATCGCCGCCATCCTTATTCCCGCACAGCTGCTCGCTGGTGAACCTGCCAATCTCAAAGCAATCATGCAGGAGCTTCGCCAGAGTTTCCTGGACGTGTCCGACGGTTTTCTGATGGACGATTTCGCCAAGGTGGCGGAAGGTGCGCTGGCGATCGCCGAACATCCGAGAGTGCCCGAGGCCGATGCCAAGCGCATCGCCGACGAGCTCGGGGCGGAGATGCCGGTATTCACCAACTTCGATGTGCAGGTGCACGAACTGTCGCTCGAGATGTATGAAGCGGCGCGCGACGGCGATCGCGTCGCCGCGCTCCGGGCTTACCAGGGGATGGTTGCCGCCTGCATCGCGTGCCATGCCGCTTATCGGGAACGCGTTGGCGCCGTGCTGAACGACGAGCGCTGAATCCGTTGCCGTCCGGGAGCTTTTCGGAGAAAACGCATGGTCGAATACCGGGTGAATAACGACTGGATTGACACTTACCGCGGAAAACCCGGCGGCTTCGGGTGCGAATGATGGCCGGCGGATTCGCCAAGGACGGTGCGGTGCAGGACCAGATCGAGGCCACGGTCGAAGACGCGATCAAACGCGTCCGGAGCGAAATGCCTCGGGGAGAGAGCCTCGAACACTGCAAGGAATGCGGCAATGAAATCCCGGCCGCGCGGCGCGAGGCGTTGCCGGGTGTAAGGCTCTGCGTTGCCTGCCAGGCCGAACACGACAGACACCGGAAGACGGTGAGCGGCTACAACCGCCGCGGCAGTAAAGACAGCCAGCTGCGCTGAGCGCCCGCAGCAACCGAAATCCGGGGACTCGCCGCACCGGCGAGGCAGGCGTCACAGCTTAAGCGTCATGTTCACGACGCTGGGATCATCCGGCGAACGCTGCTGCTCGAAACCGAGTTCCTTCGCGAGTGCAATCATGCCCTTGTTCTCGCGCAGCACGATGCCAATCATCTCCTCGAGACGGCGATCTCGCGCAATATCGATGAGCCGCCGCAACAACTCGGTTGCAATGCCCTTACCGTGCCAGTCGTCCGCGACGACGATGGCAAACTCGCAGCTTCGGCCGTCGGGATTCGTCACGTAGCGGGCCACGGCAATCTGCCGCTCTCGGCCGTCTTCCTCCATGAGCGCGATCAACGCCATTTCGCGGTCGTAGTCGATTTGCGTGAAACGGGACACCATCTGCATGGTGATGTTCTTCAGTGAGTACATGAAGCGCAGGTAGCGGGAACGCTCGGACAAGCCGTCGACGAACTCGCGCTCGGTCTCCGCATCCTCCGGCCGGATCGGGCGTATCGTGATGTAGGTGCCGTCGAGCAGCCGGTACTCGTCGACGAGCTTGCTCGGGTACGGGTGGATTGCCATGTGCGCGTACTCGCGCGCTGCCGGACTTACGGGCCGCACCACGATGCGCGCGTCCAGCGCCATGGCTCTTTCGGCATCGACGACGAGCGGGTTGATATCGAGTTCTTCGAGCCAGGGCAATTCGCACACCATGTCGGACAGCCGGAGGATAACGTCCTCGACGGCGCGGCGGTTCGCAGCCGGGCGGCCGCGGAACTCGTCCAGAAAGCGCGATGCCCGTGTGCCGGCGATCATGCGCTTGGCGAGAAAGCGGTTCAGCGGGGGCAGGCCGATTGCGCGGTCGCGTATGACCTCGACCATGGTCCCACCGAGGCCTACGCTTATCACGGGGCCGAACACGTTGTCGTTGATGACGCCAAGCATCAGTTCGCGACCGGCGTGCGACTGCCACATCGGCTCGATCAGGACGCCCTTTATCGTAGCGTCGGGGCGACGCTCCTTCGCGGTCTCCACGAGTTCGCGGAAAGCACCCTGCACGTCGCGGCCACCGCTGATTCCGAGCCGCACGCCGTCGACTTCCGTCTTGTGAGAGATGTCCGGGGAGTGGATCTTCATCGCCACCGGGAAACCGAACTCCTCTGCGATGGCGAGCGCCTCGTTTGGATCATGGGCCGGAATACTGCGGACTACCGGGATACCGAATGCGGCCAGCAGCGCTTTCGACTCGACCAGGTCGAGCACGCGGCGTTTTTGCGCAAGCGCATTCTGAATGATCAACTTCGCGCCTTCGCGATCCGGCTTCGCGCGCTTGCCGAGCGCCTGTGGCACCTGCAACAGGAGTTCCTGGTTCGCGCGGTAGGCCGCCGCAGCCGCGAACGCCTCGACCGCGGACTCGGGCGTGCCGTAAGTCGGCACGCCGTTCTCGCGAAACAGCCTGCGGCTGGCCTGCATGGACTCGTCACCCATCCAGCAGGTGAGGATCGGCTTTTTCGCATGCTTCGTTAACGCGACAACGCGTTCCGCGATCGAAGTGGGGTCGGTCATGGCCTGCGGCACGACGATCGCCAGCACGCTGTCCACTCCATCGTCCGCCAGGCACGCCTCGACCGCGCCGGCGTACTGGTCGGCACTGGCGTCGCCGAGTACGTCCACCGGGTTGTCGCGCGACCAGCACTCGGCCAGCAGGTCGTCCAGGTTTCCGCAGCTGTCAGATGAGAGCTCCGCGAGCTCCAGGCCCCGATCCATGAGGAAGTCGGCCGCCATTACGCCGGGGCCGCCGCCGTTGGTCACGACCGCGAGCCGGGAGCCAAGCGTGCGCACGCCGGTGTGCAGCGTCTCCGCCACCGCGAAGAAGTCGGAGTAGTTGTGTACGCGCACGACACCGGCACGATTCAGCGCCGCATCGAAGACGTCATCGGAACCGACCAGTGCGCCGGTGTGCGATACCGCCGCGCGGCTGCCCTCGGCGAATCGCCCTGCTTTCATCACGATGACCGGCTTGGCGCGCGACGCGGCACGCAATGCGCTGATGAAACGCCGCGGCTCGTGGATACCCTCTATGTACAGCATGATCGCGTGGGTCGCGGGATCGATCACGAGGTAATCGAGAATCTCGCCGAAATCGACGTCGGCGGCGATGCCGCTGGATATGACGCAGGAGAAACCGATGTTGCGCGGGCTCGCCCAGTCGAGCATCGCCGTGCACATCGCGCCCGATTGCGACACGAGCGCGATCTGCCCCGGCTTCGCCATGCGCTGGCTGAATGTCGCATTGAGCTTGATGGCAGGACGCATGAGACCAAGGCAGTTCGGGCCAATGAAGCGGATACGGTGGCGCCTGGCCTTGTCGAGCACGGCCTGCTCCAGCGCACGCCCGCTCTCCCCGGTTTCGCGAAAGCCTGCCGAGAGGATGACCGCCGCGGATACATCGCACGCGCCGCAATCGTCGAGCACATCCGGCACCGCGGCTGCAGGCGCCACGATCACGACAAGATCGACCGGCGCATCAATGTCCTGCAGAGAGGCAAAACATGGCCTTCCCTGGACGGTGTCGTGTTTCGGGTTCACGGGATATATCGGTCCCTCGAAGCCCGCATCCACGAGGTTCTTCAGCACGACCCTTCCCAGCGAGCCTTGACGCTCACTCGCGCCGACCAAAGCCACCGCGGTAGCCTCGAATATTGGAGCGATGTCCGGTCCCTGCTCTCTTATGTATTGCATGCGTCCTTTCCCGTGTTACATTCCTGCGGCGCGCCGCTCACACCGATGAACGGTCGCCAGGCAGGGATTCTACGTGACGACAGCGCTCCTCCATCACCCTATATTTGACCGGCACGAGGTTGCGGACGGCCATCCGGAATGCCCGCAAAGATTGTCGAGCATCACGGATGCCCTGCATGCCCGGCATCTCTACGACCATCTGCTGCAGGTGGAAGCGCGGGCTGCGACCCAGGAAGAGTTGCAACGCGTGCACGCCGCTTGGTATCTCGAGATGCTCGAAGCGCGCGCGCCCAGCGAAGGCTTCGAGCGCCTCGATCCCGACACCTGGCTCAGCCCGAATACCCTGCCCGCCGCCCGCCACGCCGCCGGTGCTGCGGTACTCGCGACTGAACTCGTTCTCGAGGGCCGGGTCGCCGCGGCATTCTGTTGCGTGCGCCCGCCCGGGCATCATGCCGGTACGGCATTCGCCATGGGGTTCTGCTATTACAACAATATCGCGGTCGCAGCCGCACACGCCCTGGCCAGCGGTGCCGTCCAACGCGTCGCGATCCTCGACTTCGACGTCCATCACGGGAACGGTACCGAGGAGATATTTCTGCACGATGACAGGGTCCTGTTGTGCTCGAGCTACCAGCACCCGTTCTATCCCTACACGGGCGTGCCCTCCGTGCCGGGGCGTATCGCGAACATACCGCTGCCGGCAGGCACACGAGGCAGCGAATTTCGCAAAGCCATCGAAGCGCAATGGCTGCCCGAAATCGATCGTTTTGCCCCTCAACTGCTCTTCGTGTCCGCGGGTTTCGATGCACACGCAAGCGACCCGCTGGCGCAACTCCTGCTGACAGATAACGACTTCACCTGGATCACGCAGCGCATCGTCGACCTGGCGAAAAAGCATGCGCAGGGGCGCATCGTCTCCAGCCTCGAGGGCGGCTACGCACTGGACGCGCTCGCCGCAAGCACCTGTGCGCATGTGCAGGTGCTTGCCGGGCTGTGACAAGATCAGCATAGGCAGTTGCGCGTATTGAGATTGCTACATTTACGTGCGACAAACCGCACTCTTACAAAACTTGGAGAACCGTTTTGAATTCAATCGCTTCCAGGCTCGTACTCGCGGTGATCGCCGCCAGCCTGCTGTCGGCGGTCGCCGGCTGCTCGAAACCTGCCGATGAACCGGCAGCCGAAAACGCCGCGCTGTCGACCCCTGTACCGCCCGGCATGGTCCGTGGCGAGGTGCTGGAGTCCATGAACTCCGGCGGTTACACCTACGCGTTCGTGGATACGGGTCAGGACCAGCGCTGGATTGCGGCCCTCGAGACGCCCGTCGAGGTTGGCGATGTCGTACAGACCGACCAGGGCATGGCAATGAGCGGTTTCACGAGCAAGACTCTCAACCGCACCTTTAACGTGGTCTATTTCGTGAGCGGGCTGCAGAATCTGACGCGGGGCGCGCAGCCGCTGGCGCAGGCGTCCGGAGAACTGCCGGCCGGCCACCCGGACATCGGCGGAGACGCTCCGACGACCGCCGCGGTGGTCGTCGAGACCTATGAAGACGGCAAGGACATCGCCTACGTCTATGCCAACAAGGACAAACTGGCGGGCAACGAGATTACGCTGCGCGGCAAGGTGGTGAAATACAATCCCGGGATTCTCGGCTGGAACTTCATCCACATCCAGGACGGCTCGGGCGACGCGGCCGCGGGCGACAACGACCTCATCGTTACGACCAAGGCCACCACATCCGTCGGTGAGACGCTCGTGGTCACGGGCAATGTCGTGCTCGACAAGGATTTCGGTGCCGGTTACAGCTATCCCGTGCTGCTCGAAGACGCCCAGATTACGTCCGAATAGGCTTCAGGCGTCCAGACGCCGGCCGGGCTTGTGCCGGGGGTCGTAGTTCATGCAGCATTGCCGGGCGGGCGCGACGGCCGCAAATTGCGGCGCGTTCGGGCAGAAACCGTTGCCGGGGACCGTCTCTCCATTGAGCCAGCGCTCGCAGGTATCCGGCTCCGGACACTGGCGGCAACGACGCCGTACGGCGCGCATGTCCAGGTCGAGCAACGCGTCCGCGTTGCGCGCCGTTGCTTCATCGATCCCGAAAGTCAGCATCATGCGCAGCACACGGCGCCTGACCGCCTGCGACTGCCGCCATTGGAATACCGCGACACTTACAGCAAGGAAAACAACGAGATATATCGTGATTATGACGTAGGAATTGATCGCGTGCATGGCAGCCTGCCCACTGTCGACGGTGGTCTTTTTATACCGCGAATCCGCGCCGCACCACTATGAAACAACTCTCAAAACAGCCTCCGGTATACCTGCGCAATACTTGTTTATTGCGTGAGTTCTCACGTACCTGTTATGCTTTACCCATGACGACGAAGAACTCACCGGAGCAGAACCTCGCACTGGCATTCGCGGGTGCATGGAACCGCCTGGAGCGCCGACTCGACCACAGCCTCGGCGCCGTCCGCGGCATCAGCTTCGCGGAATACCGGCTGCTGCGGGCGCTTGGCGATGCGCCGGGCTCGCAGGCCAGTCGCGTGGACCTTGCGCAGGCCGTCGGCCTGACCCCGTCAGGCGTCACCCGCGCGCTGCGGCCAATGGAGAAGCTCGGCATCGTGTCGACGGTCAGGAGCAAACGCGACGCGCGCCTCGCGATCGCCGCGCTGACGCCGGCCGGCCGTGAGTTGCTGGAGGACGCGTCCGGGGTTGTCGACGACACGATGAAAACCCTGCTGAAACGCACCCCGCAGGTGGTGACACACGCCGGCGCCATGACCGAGATGCTCGAGGAGATCGGGCGTTAGGAACCGGGGCAGCGGTCAGCGATCAGCACTTGATCTGCAGCCGCGCAAAATCCTGGACATAGGCCGGCGCCTGCGACGCCTTGCGTCCCACATTTCCGTTGCCCGCCGGTACGCGGCCCGCGTCGTCCGCGCCCGGTGACGGCGGCGAGCGCATCCACTCACCGTAGCGGACACGGCCGTCAACCCGGTACGACGGCCGCACGGTCCATCGGTAGGTCTTGCAGGTCTCGATCTCGTAATTCAGCGTATGGGTACGCTCCGGCACCTGGCGCTGGGAATAGACCAGGCGGTGGTTGTCGTAGATCTCGACGTCGTAATAGATCTCTGCCTCGCTGGCCCCTGCGATGGCCGCGCTTGCTGACTCCTCCGGCGGCATAACTTGCCATGCAAGTGTCGGTGTCCTCGATTTGCTGACCCCGTGCCAGTCGTTCTTTTTCACACGCGATACCGTGCGAGACTCTGTCGGCCGCAGCCGATGTGCCGGCTCCGTCCTGCCGAAGAGGACCGCCGTGATCTCGCGCGCAAGGTAGTGCGCGGCGAAGTTGGCGTAATCTTTCCACAATGCGTTGTCGTTGGCCGTCCATTTTTTCAACGTGTCCCTGTCCTCGTAGGCAACGACCGTCTCGTAAATCTTCAGGCCATCGTCCGGATCGCGTACGGTCGCTTTCGCAGAAACTGCGAGCACTGCCTCGTCGCCCTTGACGTCGATGCCGACGTCCTCGAAGCTCACGAAGAGAATGGCGTCCGTGCCCTCGGGGATCGGCACCGACGGCGCAAAGAGCTTCATTTCCGGGCTGGCGAGCTTGCTGAGTTCCTGGTAGACATCCAGCGCGAGGCCGTCGTTCGCCAGCGGCTTGCTTTCGGCATCCGACAATTCTTTCGCCAGCGCGTCCCTGAACGCCTGTATCTCGCGCTGCGCGGCTCCGGAAAGACCGCCGAATATCGCGCCCGGTATCGTGAGGATCGGGATCGGAAAATTGACGTTGACGCCGCCGATCTCCTGCGAAATGGTGCCGAGCCGGGAACCCTCGCTCATGCCGCCGACGAGTCCCGCGGTCTCCTTGCGATAACTTCCACCGATTTCCTCGCGTGGCGGACTTTCGCCGCCAATGACAACGGCTTTCTTTATCGTGGTTCGCACGGACTCCGGCAGGTAGGCGCCCCGATCGACCGCTATTGCCTGCACCGCCGGTGCGGTCGCTTGCTGTGATTGTCCGGGCACCGGCAATGCCGCCGCCAACAAGGTCGCCGCCGCCAGGATCAGCCATCGGATCATCGGTGGATTGCCCCCCTCGGATGTCATCACAGCCTCGCACGCGCCCACAACCCGATTGATTGTAGCAGCCGGCAAGGTTAGCCCCTGTTGCGCTTTATGAGCTGCCGCCGGGTGTGCTTGTCCGGCCGCCCCTTCGTCTTCGGCATCAGCATCCGGTCCTGGCGCAGTGTCCGCATCAGCGCCTCGCGCTCGAGAACGATCCCCTGGTCCTCTGCGTAGCAACGCTGCGCTTCCGTGGCAGGCCCTCTTCTTGCGGGGATCGCCGTTACGTCCAGTACATACGGCAAGCGATCGCGCACGAGCTCGATGCGATCGCCACACTTGACGCGGGCGCCGGGCGTCGTGCGCTCTCCGTTGATTCGGACATGTCCACCGGATACCGCAGCGGTTGCCAGGCTGCGAGACTTGTAGAACCGGCAGTAATACAGCCACCGGTCAATTCGCAGAGCATCGTGAGAATCAGTCATCAGCATGGATCGTACGGTGGAAGTTCAAACGATCAAAGCGGTCGCCGGGTCACGTTGCACGCGTGATGCACGCCTCGAGGCTCCGACGAACTTTCCAACCGCAATTCTACATAAGCGATCATCCGGGATGACCTGTGTGGAACCGTATTCGCGATTGAATCGTGTCTTTGAACAGGACAAGTGCGAAATGCCGAGCGCAAATACGATGAAGTTCAAGGGAAAAAAGAGGAAACAGGACGCCGAATGTGGAACTGGCACGTACCGCGTGCAGCTGTATTCCCGCCGCGCTTTATTGATCAGGGAATTCTGTCTCGATGCAGACGAAAACGGCCTCAGCGGAATGGATGCCGCAGAAGAGCACCTGCGCCGGACCCTGCCTCCCACGGCTGCCTCCTCGTTCACGGTTGCGCTCATTGACGAAAGCCCGGACCGTCATCGATATGTGCAGTTTGACATCGAGGCAAGCTGACGCGGCACCGCACGCTGATGCCAATGGTCAATTCCCCGCTTGTGGCGACAAACCCGACCGTAAACTAAACTAACTCCGGGCGAAACCGGTCTTGCTGGGAGTGGCGGTTATGCGTAATCCGAATTCTGTCCTGGCGATCCTGCTGTTTGCTGCTGCGTGGGCTCACGCGGCGGAGCAGCAGGTGGACCTGCGCGAACACGTACAGATGGGTGAACACCTGCATCTCGTCGAACAGCCAATGCCCGAATTCCCGAAATCCGAGCTGATACGCGGACGCGAAGGGTGGGTACTGCTGAGTTACGACGTCCTCGAGGACGGCACGGTCATCCGCCCGATGGTCGAAGCATCGAGCGGCAGCGCGGCATTCGATGAAGCCGCCACGGAAGCGGTAAGCAGGTGGCGCTACCTGCCTGGCAAAGCGCAGGCCGACACGGCGCTGCTGCACTTCGTGTACGAGCGCAAGCAGCCCTTTGTGTCCAAGAAGTTCTTTGCACGCGACAGGAAGGTTCACGCGGCGATCGACAAGGGCAATCTTGACAATGCGCAGGAGCGCATCGACAAGATGCGCCGCAAGGACGATCTGAGCGCTGTCGAACTCGCCTATACCTACGTTGCGGAAGGTCGGATACACGCAGCACGCGGAGACAGGGAAGGACAGCTGGAGCACTTTCGTCGGGCAATGATCAACGACGGTCGCTGGCTCAGCCGCAAGGATTACCTGAAGCTACTGCACGCCACGGTAATCCTCGAGCTGCAGCTGAAGGACTACGGCTCCGCCCTGCGCGACTACGGGATCCTGACGGAGACCGACGTGGGCAAAAAGCTGGCCAGCGACATCGAGGAGCCGATGCGCAGGATCGCGAGTGCCGTCGAGAACGGCGCGGAGCTGCCGCCACCCTACACGCCGGCAGAACTGGAAGTGTTTATCGTGCGCGAACCGCCGCGCCCGAGCCGCTCGGATCAGATTCCGCGCCCCGAACCGGAGCGCGAGCCGTCACGGCCCGAAACGCCACCACGGACCGACCCGCCGCGACAACAGAGCAGCTGATCCGTCGGCCTACATCGACAAGGAGCCTTCCCGGAAGTCGGTCTTGTCCAGCCAGGCATTGATGAGCACGGGCTTGCGGCCCCGTGCGGCATTGCGCGCGTCGCGCAGGCCGTCGCTCACCTGATCCGTTTTTTGCAGCAGCACGCCGTACCCGCCAAGTGCGGCGGCCACCTCGTGATAATTGCTGCGCTCGAGCACGGTGCCGACATCGTCTTGCAGGATCTTGACCTGTTCGCGCGCGATCTGCGTCCAGCCCGCGTCGTTGCCCACGACGGCGATGACGGGAATGTCGTGGCGTGCGAAGGTATCGAATTCGGCGAGCGAGTAACCGACCGATCCGTCACCGAACAGCATCCATACCTCGCTTTCCGGCCGGCACAGGCTCGCGCCGAGAGCAAACCCTGCGCCACAGCCCAGCGTGCCGAACACACCCGGGTCGAGCCAGCTGAGCGGTCTGCGCGGCTTGACGATATAGGAGGCGGTACCCACAAAGTCGCCCCCGTCGGCGACGATGATACTGTCATCGGGCAATACCGCATCGATGCGCCGGCACAGCCCGACCGGGTTCACGTACTCGGCATCGCGATCGGCGGTCGCATCGATCTCGGCCTCTCGCTCGGCATCGCGCGATTCCAGCGCAAGATGCCAGTCACGCCAGCGGTCGTGGGTCCCGGCCTCGACGGTGTCGGCGAGCGCGC
>JBFIHC010000052.1:0-21620 GCA_041601995.1 Woeseiaceae bacterium
CAGGCGACGAGTATTTCGCGGCGGTGGCCCATGCCACGGCGGACTGGATGCTTGCCGACATGCGCTCGCCGGAGGGTGGCTTCTACGCAACGCGCGACGCCGACTCCGAGGGCGAGGAAGGCCTGTACTACCTGTGGACGCCCGAGCGGGTCCGCGAACGGCTCGATGAAAACGATTACCCGTTATTCGAGCGCCGTTTCGGGCTGGACGAGCCGGCCAATTTCGAGGGGCGCTGGCACCTGACCGTGCACCGTTCGCTCGAAGAGACGGCGGCAAACGCGGGCGTCTCGGAGGACGATGCGCTCGTCGCCATCGAACGCGGCAAGCAGGCGCTGTTGCGGGCGCGCGCCGGGCGCGTTGCTCCGGGGCGTGACGAGAAGCAGCTGACCGCCTGGAACGCGCTGGCGATCCGCGGTCTCGCCATCGCGGGTCTCGCGCTCGAGCGCGACGATCTCGTCGATGCGGCTGCCACGGCCGTCGACTTTATCCGTTCGACCCTGGTGACCGACGGCCGGCTGCTGGCGAGCTACAAGGACGGCGAAGCGCGCTTCCCGGCCTACCTCGACGATCACGCTTTCCTGATCGATGCGATCCTGGAATTGCTGCAGGCGCGCTGGTCCTCCGCACACCTGCAATTCGCGGTCGCGATTGCCGACACGCTGCTGGAACGTTTCGAGGATTCGGAACACGGCGGTTTTTTCTTCACGGCCAATGACCACGAGGAGCTCATCCACCGGCCGAAGCCGCTCGCGGATGAATCCGTGCCGTCGGGCAACGGCATTGCCGCATTTGCGCTGCAGCGGCTGGGCTTCCTGCTGGGCGAGACACGCTACCTCGATGCGGCCGAGCGAACGCTACGGTGCGCGTGGCGCGCGATGCATGAATACCCGCACGGCCATGTCACTTTGCTGACGGCGCTGGAAGAGTACCTGTCGCACCCGGAGATCGTGATCATCCGCGGCGATGGCGATGAAATCGCGCGCTGGCGCGACGCGGCATCCAGACTCTATGCGCCGCGCCGCCTGGTGTTCGCGATCGACCGCGACGAAGACGCATTGCCCGGCGCGCTCGCCGAGCGCGCGGCGAAGGACCACGAGACGGTCGCCTACCGCTGCCACGGCACGCATTGCGAGCTGCCGGTCACGAGCTGGGAAGCGCTGGCGGCGAACCTCTCCTAGGTCGCCCGGGCATCAATCGCGGGTCCAGGCCCGCGGCTGCGGGGCGTAACCGGTGAGCTCGACGTAGCCGCGGCCGTCGATGGGCGCGCCGCGGCGCTGTCCCTGCACATCCACGGCTCCTTCCCAGTAGCGCACCGTCGTAAACAGCTCCTGGTCGGCCATCACCGGCGTGATGTCGAGCGCCAGCCCCTTGCCCGGCACTCGCAGCGTCCAGCGTGAGGGGTAAACGCCGCCCTCGGGGCTTTCCCAGCTGTCCGTGACTGTCAGCTCGACATGCTCACGCTCGAGGTGCACAGACTTGCCGTCGGCGTCGACCCACGTGCCCGCGCTCAGCTCGTCCTGGCTGCCATCGAGCTTTCTCAGGTTGTAGAACATCAGCTCGCTGCCGTCGGAGAGCTGCAGCGCAAACCAGTCCCAGCCGAGCTGATCCGCGGCGAGCGCGCTGGTGCTCCATTCCCGGTCGAGCCAGGACAGGCCCGAGACATGGAATTCGTCGTCACCGAGTTTGAGCGAACCCTCGGTCAGCCACCGTGTGATCGAGTAATAGTAGGACGCATTGCCGGGCTCGGCCGACTTCTGCGACAACCCGGCATCGCCGTTCAGCACCGGCGGCTTTTGCGCCGCGAGCTCGAGATCGAGCGAGAATCCGCGATCGGACGCGCGCAGCCGCCACCGCTCGGGGGTGCCGGCCTGCAGCGCCGCTATCTCCCAGTCCTCGATCCAGACGCGGAACGGCGAGGACTGCGCACCGGCAAGCCCGAGCGCGCCGCGTGAATAGCGCTCCGCGGCCAGGAATCGATTGCGATCGGCGTCGGTCACTGCGAAGTGCGCGACGTACACCTGGTTGCTGCGCCAGTTCGACGCCGCGGCCGGCAGGGAAGGCGTCAACGCGAAGCGGAAGATCGTGAGCTCGAAGCCGAAGCGCCTGCCGCCGTTACCGTCGAGATTGCCCGTCACGTACCACCACTCGTTGCGGAAGCCAGGATGCGGCCCGTGATCTTCCGGGAACACGAAGTCGCGCGGCTCTATCGCTTTCGCGAAACCGGCGTCGCCGTCGCCGCTCAGCAATTCGGACAGCCGCGACGGCGGCGCCGTGGCCTCGTCGCCGGATGCCGCGAACGCAAGCAGTGTCGCCATCGCCGCAAAAAGCACACCGGTTACGCGCGTTCCAGCCACCTACTCCTCCCGCATCGCCGCGGCCGGCTGGCTGCGCGCGGCCCGCCACGCAGGGTAGATGCCTGCCAGCAAGGCCGCGCCGATCGCGAAGGCGATCGCCGACACCAGGATGTCCGGCGCGACCGCCATGTCGATCTGCCAGCCGAAGGCGCGGCGATTGATCACCTCGATCAATACGTACGCCATCATGATGCCGAGCGGCACAGCGGCAATGCCGCTCAGGAGACCGATGACCGCGGTCTGGGTCGTGATCATCGTGCCGAGCTGCGACGGCGTCATGCCGACGGCGCGCAACACGGCGAGTTCGCGGCCGCGCTCGAGCTGCAGCGCGAGCATCGCGCCGAGAATACCGATGAACGCGACGCCGACAGCAAGCCAGTAAAGGACGTCGGTGATGATGAACGTGCGATCGAAAATCTCCAGCGACAGCTCGCGAATGCGTGCATTCGAATTGAAGCGGATCTCCTGCCTGCCTTCACTGCGGTCGCCGATTTGCGCCATGATTGCCTCGGGATCCGCATCGTCCTGGAGGTACAGGCCGACCGAGTCGACGCCGGCGTCGTCGAAGTGGCGATCGTAGACACTTCGACTCATCAGCATCGCGCTCGCGTTGATGTCATAGCTCTGGTAAACGGCCGCAATTTCGAACGCCCGCACGCCGCGATCGGTCGGCAATTGCACCACGTCACCGGCCGCAACCGCGTGCTGATACGCGTACGGCTCCGAGACGAGCACGACGTCCTCCTGCTCCCACCGCGGCCATACGGCATCGGGGTCCGAATCGATGATCTCGGTTCCCGCGTAGCTGCCCGGCGCCATGCGGATGGCGATCAGCTGGGTTCGGCCGCCGGCGTCCTCGAGTTGCACCCGCCGGCTGGTGCTGAAAGCCTCGACTCCGTCGAGCGCTGTGATGTCCGCGAGCAGCGCCGGGGCCAGCGCCCCCCGCTGCACCCCGGCATAGACATCTGCCTGCAACGTCTGCTGCAACCACTTGTCGACCGAGCCCCGAAAGCTGTCCACCATGACGCTCACGCCGATCGTCGCCGAGACCGCCACCGCCAGTGCGACGATCGCGACGCCGGTGCGGCTAAGGCTCTGGCCGATCCCGGCTACCGCCATGCGTGCCAGCATGCCGCCGATGCGCGATGCGACCGGTGCCAGCAGGCTCGACGCCGCCCGGACCGCGAGCGGGACGCACAGCGCGAAACCGAAGATCAGCAGGAAGACCGCGAGCAGGCCGGCGACGAGGCTGCGCCCGGAAACAAGCAGCACCACCACCGCGACGAGCATGGTGCCGAGCCCCGCCAGTGCGACCCGCGGCAGCAGCCGCCCCGCGCGGCCTTCGAGCGACGAGCGCGCCATGGCGAGCCGCGGCGGGAACGACATCGCCTCGATGGCGGGCACGGCCGCGGCTGCAAGTGACGCGCCGATCCCGGCGGCGACGCCCTTTGCGAGCGACCATGGTTCGATCGTGACGTCGGTGACAGTGAGCCGGAAATACAGGTCGTTTATGGACTGTGACACGAGCAGCAAGAGGCGCTCGCCCAGCAGTATTCCGATGGCAACGCCGAACAGCGACGCGATTGCTCCGACAACGGCCGCCTCGGAGAGAATGAGCGCGAACATCCGGCCGCGGGTAACGCCGAGCGCGCGCAGGTTGCCGATCAGCGCGCGACGCTGCAGCACCGAGAAACTGACGCTGTTGTAGATCAGGAACAGGCCGACCAGCAGCGCGAGCAGGCTCATTGCCGCCAGGTTGGTCATGAAGGCGGCACTCATCTCGGCCGTCGTGCGGGTGCGGCCGGCGGCGGTCAGGACGCGGTGGCCATCCGGCAGCGCGCTCTCGAGCCGGCTCAATGCGGCATCGTCGCCGTCCGGGATGCGTGCGTCGATTCGGCTGAGTCGCCCGGTGCTGTCCAGCCATACCTGTGCCGTCGCAATATCGGCAACCAGCAGGTTCTGCAGCCCCGCGTCATCGTCCTCACCAAACAAGCCGATCAGCGTCGCCCGGTGCAAGCGACCGTTTGCGAGCAGTTCGAAGTCCTGCCCGAGCTGCAAACCCAGCTGGCGGGCCGTCGCCTGCGACATCGTGACGGTACCAGGCCGCGTCAGGAAATCGCGGAACAGCGACTCTCCCGGCGCATCGTCGTCGCCGACGGTGCGCGCCTGCCCGGTGAACGAGCGCAACTGCTGCTCGGCAAAGAGGTCCACGCCCATCACGGTGAACGATGCGCCGTCGATGACCGCCGCCCCTTCGACGATCGGCGCTAGGTCGCGAATGCCGTGTTCGACCCGAAGCCGCACGTAGACGGATTCGTCGATGCCGCGTGGGCCGCCGATGACCTGGTGGGTCGCCTCGCCGGTGATCGCGTCCATCGACAGGAGAAACGCTTTGCGGGCGCTGGCATTGGCAAGATCGACGGCGACGATGACGGCCACGCCGATGCCGATGCCGAGCAACGCGAGTGCCAGCTGCAGGGGGTGCCTGAGCAGGTAGCTGAAATTGGCGCGCAGGGTGGCGGGGATCATCGACTCTCGGGGGCTCGCGCAGGCGCGTCGAGCTTGCCGCCGTGGATCTCGATCTCGCGGTCGCAGACCGCGGCGACCCGCGCGCTGTGCGTCGCGATCAACATGGTGCCGCCGCGTTCCCGCACCAGGCTGTCGAGCAGTTCGAGCACGCCCTCGGCGGTGCTGTCATCGAGGTTGCCGGTCGGTTCGTCGGCGATGACGACCGCGGGCTCGTGGCAAATCGCGCGCGCGATCGCGACCCGCTGCTGTTCGCCGCCCGAGAGCACGTCCGGGTAACTTGCCGCGCGGTCCGCCAGCCCGACGGCTTCGAGCAGCTCCCGAATGCGGCGCTGCGACTCGCGGGGCGGCACACCGTTGAGCTCCAGCACCAGGCGGATGTTGTCCGCGACGTCGAGCGTCGGCACGAGATTGAACGCCTGGTACACGAAACCGATGTGCTCGCGCCGAAACAGGGTCCGGTCGCGCTCGGTGAGGCCGGTCAACTCGACGCCGCCGACGATGATGCGGCCCTCGTCAGGGGTATCGATGGCGCCGATGAGATTCAGGAGCGTCGACTTGCCCGATCCGCTGCGCCCGCGAACCGCGATCGTCTCGCCCCGCTGGAAGTCGGCGCTGACGTCGTCGAGGACGCGGTGCCGGCGGCGTCCCTCGGTGAAGGACTTGCTCAGGCGCCGTAACTGGATTTCGCTGGTTGATGTCATTTCGCGTTGCCGCGGCTCATTGCGTATTTCCCTTACAGGCCGGAGCGGACTGATAGCATATATTTTCGGCGTTGAATTGAAGCAATTTCCTTGAAATAGCGGTCCAAACGATCTATCAAGTACCCTTGCGCGGACAGAACCGCCCCTTTCCGGACAATCAGTCACTTTGAATATCACGTCCAGCAACGGCAAGCGAACACGAACGGCAACCGGCCGGATGCTCGGCGTGCTCGGCGTATTCTGGCTGAACCTGGTGCTTGCCCCGTGCGCGCTCGCATTCGGCGCCGAGCACGACTGCCCGCACTGCCCGCCCGAGCAGATGGCCGAAATGGCTGCACACCATGGACACCATGGCGAAGCCGCCGGGACAGGTTGCGACACCCTGACGTCCGACTGCGACGATATCGGTACCTACGCGCACGAAGGCCGCCTTGCGCAGCCGAAGCTCAAGGACAAGGCCGAGCCCGTACCGATGGCACCGCCGGCATTCCCGGGCGCTCCGGTCGCCACCGTCGGCTTCGCGACGACCGCGGCCGACCCGCCCGACCCGGCCGGGGCATTCCCGCCCATTCACCTGCTGAACTGCGTATTCCTGGATTAGACCGCTCCCCGCTGTAGACCGTTTTCGTTTCGGTTTTCACCGCAGGAGTTTGTCTGATGCATTTTCAATCCGGGGTTCGACCCGACACCTTGTGCCGTTTCCGGGCGCTGCCGCGTTCGGGGACGATCGTTACCGTTGCCATGCTGGCGCTGTCGATCGCTCCTTTTGCCGCCACCCGCGCGGAGCGCGCCATTCCGCTGACGCTCGCGGAGGCGGAAGATCTCGCACTCGCCGCCGAGCCCGGCCAGCTGGCGCTGCAGGCACGCGCTGCCGCGCTCGAGGAGCAGGCCGTCGTGGCCGGCGCCCTTCCCGACCCCATGCTCCGGGTGGGTCTGAACAACTACCCGGTACAGTCGGGCGGCTTCACGACCGAGGGCATGACGAATGTCGGTGCCCAGTACCGGCAGGCTTTTCCGCGCGGCAACACGCGCGCGCTCGGTAACCTGAAGTTCAGCCGTCTCGCCGACGCGCAGCTGCAGGAAGCCGATGCGCGGGGCAAGGACGTGCTGGCAGCGGCGAGGATAGCGTGGCTGGACCTCTACTACTGGACGACGGCGCGCGATCTCGTTCGTGAGTCGCGGCCGTTTTTCGACGACCTCGCCACGATCACACGCTCGCTGTACGCCGTAGGCCGGCGCAACCAGCAGGACGTGCTGCGCGCCGAACTGGAACTGAGCCGCCTGGACGACCGCCTCATCGACATCGAGCGGCAGCAGCGGCGCGCCCGCGCGCAGCTCCGCGAGTGGATCGGCGACGACGCGGAGCGGCCGGTCGCAGACAAGCTCCCGCAGTGGGACGACGCACCGCCACTCGCGGACCTGCGCGCGTTGCTGCGCGAACACCCGTCGCTGCGCGCGGCGGAGACGCGCATCGCGGCGCAGGACGCGAGCGTCGAACTGGCGGAACAACGGTCGAAGCCCGGCTGGGCACTCGACATCGGCTATTCGTACCGCAACGGCTCGCTGCCGAACGGCGACCCGCGTGCGGATTTCGTGACCGTGGGCGTCACCGTGGACCTGCCGTTCTTCAGCAAGAAATCGGTGGACAGCACCTTGTCCGGCGCGCTGCAGGACCGCAGCGCCGCGGTTGCCGACAGGGAGCGCCTGCTGCGGTCGCTCGACAGCCGCCTGACGGTCGAACATGCGCGCTGGCAGGAGCTGTCGCGACGGCTGTCGCTCTACGAGGAACGCATCCTCGTGCAGGCGAGGGACCACGCGCAGGCCGCGCTGCTCGCCTACCAGAACGACCGCGGCGATTTCGCCGACGTGATGCGCGGCTATATCGACGACCTGAACACCCGTATTGACTACGTACGACTGAATGTCGAGCGCGAACAGGCCTACGCCGTGCTCGCGAACCTCGGAGGACTTCCCCGATGAACAACAAGAGTCTCTGGATTATTTTCCTGTTGGCGGCCGCGACCGCCGGCTTTCTTGCCGGCCGTATCTTCGCGCCCGGGGAGAACGACGGCTCCGCCACGACGAATGGCAGCGGCGAGCGCGAGATCCTCTACTGGGTCGCGCCGATGGACGCGAACTTCCGCCGCGACGGGCCCGGCAAGTCACCGATGGGCATGGACCTGGTTCCGGTGTACGCGGACGAAGTCGACAGCCAGCCGGGCACGGTGAAGATCGACCCGACCGTCGTGAACAACCTCGGCGTGCGCACGGCGCAGGCCGAACGTGGCGAACTCCCTCGGCACATCGACACCGTGGGCTACGTGCAGTTCGATGAAGATACGTTGCACCACGTCCACACGCGCGTCGACGGCTGGATCGAGAAGCTCGCGACCAAGGCGACCGGCGATCCCGTGGAAAAAGGCCAGTTGCTGTTCGAGCTCTACTCGCCGACGCTCGTCAACGCGAAGCAGGAGTTCCTTGCGGCATTGCGCAGCAATAACACGGTCCTGCTGCAGGCATCCCGCGAGCGGCTTGCGGCACTGGGCGTTACGGAAAGCCAGATTGCAGGCCTCGAAAAAGACCGGACGGCCGGTCAGCGAGTTCGTGTCTACGCCGAAGCGGACGGCGTCATCGCCCACCTCGCGGTACGCGAGGGCATCTATATCACCCCGGCGAACGAGGTGATGTCCATCGCCGAGCTCGACAAGGTCTGGGTGCTGGCGGAGGTCTTCGAGCGCGAGGCAGCCTGGATCCGACCCGGGCAGATGGCCATGGTGCAGCTGGATTACCTGCCCGGGAAAATGTGGCGCGGCACCGTCGACTACGTGTACCCGGAACTCGACCCGAAGACCCGGACGCTGACGGTCCGCATCCGCTTTGACAACGAGGACGAGATGCTGCGGCCGAACATGTTCGCGCGCGTCACGATCCACGCCGAGGACACCGGCCCGGTCGTGCACGTGCCGCGCGAAGCGGTGATACGCGGCGGCAATATCGACCGGGTCGTTGTCGCCCTGGGTGAAGGCCGCTACCGGTCCCGTCCGGTCACGCTCGGCATCGAGTCCAATGACCGGGTCGCGATCCGCTCGGGCCTGGAAGCCGGCGAACAGATCGTGGTTTCAGGCCAGTTCCTGATCGATTCCGAATCGAACATCGAAGCGGCGCTGGCGCGCATGAATTCGGCCGGCGATGACATGCAGCACGACCATGGCCGGATGGACGGCGGCGAAGTGGGCCACGGCGAGATGGACCACGGCGAGATGGACCATGGCGAGATGGACCATGGCGAGATGAACCACGGCGAGATGGACCATGGCGAGATGAACCACGGCGAGATGGACCACGGCCCGGATGCCGAAAAGCCGGAGATGGAGCACGCGCAATGATCGCTGCCATCATTCGCTGGTCGATCGCGAATCGTTTCCTCGTCGTGCTAATGACCCTGCTGCTGACCGCGTGGGGCATCTACTCGGTGCGCGAGACGCCGGTCGACGCATTGCCCGACCTTTCGGACGTGCAGGTCATCATCAAGACCTCGTTTCCCGGCCAGGCACCGCAGGTCGTCGAGGACCAGGTGACCTACCCGCTCGCGACGGCGATGCTGTCGGTACCGAAGGCACTGTCGGTGCGGGGATACTCGTTCTTCGGCGACTCCTACGTGTACATCATTTTCGAGGACGGCACCGACCTCTACTGGGCGCGCTCGCGAGTACTCGAATACCTGAGCCAGGTGACGGGGCAGCTGCCGGATAACGCCAAGCCGGCGCTGGGACCCGACGCCACCGGCGTCGGCTGGATATTCCAGTACGCACTGGTCGACAGGACCGGCCAGCATGACCTGGCCGAACTGCGCAGCCTGCAGGACTGGTTCCTGAAGTACGAATTGCAGACCGTGCCCGGCGTCGCGGAAGTCGCGACCGTCGGCGGCATGGTGCGCCAGTACCAGGTCGTGGTCGACCCGGACAAGCTGCGGGCTTTCGGCATACCGCTGTCGCTACTCAAGAACGCGATCCGCAACGGCAACCAGGAGACCGGCGGCTCGGTCGTGGAGATGGGTGAAGCCGAGTACATGGTCCGCGCTACCGGGTACCTGCAGGACGAGGAAGATCTCGCCAACATCCCGCTCGGCGTGAACGAGCGGGGCACGCCGCTGGTGCTCTCCGACGTCGCCAAGATCCGGCTGGGGCCGCAGATGCGGCGCGGCATCGCCGAACTCGACGGCGAAGGCGAAGTCGTCGGCGGCGTTATCGTCATGCGCTGGGGCGAAAACGCATCGAAGACCATCGATCGGGTCAAGGCGCGGCTTGCCGAACTCGAGCGCAGCCTGCCCGATGGCGTCGAAGTCGTCGTGACCTACGATCGCTCCGACCTGATCGAGCGCGCCGTGGACACGCTGCAGGGCAAGCTCGTCGAGGAATTCCTCGTCGTCGCCCTGGTCTGCGCCGTGTTCCTGTTTCACATACGTTCGTCGGCCGTGATCTTCTTCAGCCTGCCCGTGGGCATACTCGTCGCGTTCATCGTGATGCACCTGCAGGGCATCAACGCAAACATCATGTCGCTGGGCGGCATCGCCATTGCAATCGGCGCGATGGTCGACGCGGCGATCGTGATGATCGAGAACGCCCACAAACACATCGAGAAGGAACCGCTGACCGACGAAAACCGCTGGCGCATCATGCAGGAAGCGGCGACCGAGGTCGGTCCGCCGCTGTTCTTCTCGCTGCTGATCATCACGCTGAGCTTCCTGCCGGTGTTCACGCTGGAGGCGCAGGAAGGCCGCCTGTTCGCGCCGCTCGCGTTCACCAAGACTTACGCGATGGCGGCGGCGGCCGGGCTGTCGATCACGCTGGTGCCGGTGCTGATGGGCTACTTCATCCGCGGCAACATCGTGCCGGAGGACAGGAACCCGATCAACCGCGGCCTCATCGCGGCATACCGGCCGGTCATCAATCTCGTCATCCGGGCGCCACTGGCGACGCTCGTGCTCTCGCTCGTCATCCTGGTCGTCGGCCTGTGGCCGGCGACGCGACTCGGCTCGGAATTCATGCCGCCGCTCGATGAAGGCGACCTGATGTACATGCCCACCACCTACCCGGGCGTGTCCATCGACAAGGCCCGCGAAATCCTGCAACAGACCGACAAGATGATCCTCGCCGTGCCGGAGGTAAAGCAGGTGTTCGGCAAGATCGGCCGCGCGGAAACCGCGACCGACCCGGCGCCGCTCACGATGATCGAGACGGTCATCCAGCTCAAGCCCCGCGACGAATGGCGAGAGGGCATGACGCCCGAGGGCCTGCGCGCTGAGCTCGACCGGGTCGTGCGGTACCCGGGCCTGACAAACGCCTGGGTCATGCCGATCAAGACCCGTATCGACATGCTCGCAACCGGCATCAAGACGCCGGTGGGCATCAAGGTGGCGGGTCCGGACCTCGAAGTTATCGAAGGCATCGGGCAGGAACTCGAGGAAGTGCTTGCGGACGTCGAGGGCACCGCGTCCGTCTATTCGGAGCGCGTTGCCGGCGGCCGTTACATCGATGTGGACATCGACCGCAAGCGAGCTTCGCGTTTCGGCCTCAACATCGCCGACGTGCAGGACGTCGTGCGTTCCGCCGTGGGCGGCATGAACGTCACGCAGACCGTCGAAGGGCTGGAACGCTACCCGGTCAACCTGCGCTATCCACAGCGCGTTCGCGATTCCGTTGAACAGCTTAGACTATTGCCGATCGTCACGCCGCAGGGCGCACGTATCGCGCTGGCCGATGTGGCCGACGTCAGGGTCGTCGACGGCCCGCCCGTTATCAAGAGCGAGAATGCACGGCTCAACGGCTGGATCTACGTGGACATCAGCGGCCGCGACCTCGGCTCCTACGTCGCGGAGGCGCAGCGCGTGGTGGCCGAGCAGGTCGAACTGCCAACGGGCTACTCGCTCGCGTGGTCCGGCCAGTACGAATACATGGTGCGTGCGCAGGAGCGCCTCGCCGTCGTCGGGCCGGTCACGCTCGCGATCATCGCACTGCTGCTGTACATCAACTTCCGCCGCCTCCCGGAGGTGGCGATCATCCTCGGCACGCTGCCAATGGCCCTGATCGGCGGGCTGTGGCTCCTCTACTGGCTGGGTTACGAGCTTTCGGTGGCTGTCGGCGTGGGCTTCATCGCGCTCGCCGGCGTGGCGGTGGAGATCGGCGTCGTCATGCTCGTGTACCTGAACCAGGCGATCCGGCGCCGCATGGCCGAAGCGCAGGCCGCGGGCAGATCACTCACGCTCGGCGACGTGCAGCAGGCCGTGATCGAGGGCGCCCTGCTGCGCGTGCGTCCGATCATGATGACGGTAGCGGCGATCATTGCCGGCCTGTTGCCCATCATGCTGGGCGGCGGTACCGGTTCGGAGGTCATGCGGCGTATCGCCGCGCCTATGGTCGGCGGCATGGTCAGCGCTACGATCCTGACGCTTATCGTCATACCTGCCCTGTTCCTCTTCTGGCGCGGCCGCGGGGCAGTTCAGGAGGAAACCACGCAATGAGTATCAAGCGTATTACGGCCATCGTGCCGATAGACTGTCTGCAGAATCTCGAAAAGATCTTGCGGGATTGCGGCGTCCCGGGTGTCACGGTGGAAACCGTGCGCGGCTATGGCGAACACCCGAATTACTTCCGCAAGGACCTGATGAAGAAAAATGCCAAGCTCACCTTGTATGCGGTCGACGACAGTGTGGATGCGATCATCAATGCAATGGCGGCGTGCGCGAAAGAGTGCGGCGTTGATACGGGGATCATCGTCGTGGACAGCGTGGACCGGCTGGTTCACCTGGGGGACAGCCGGCACGTGACGCCCTAACGATGAATCGGCTGATTTTGCGAAACCGAATCGCACGACGCTTGTCAAAAGGTGCAAAGGGAATACGGTCCATGACGCGACAATGCAGGCTGCAGCAACAATCTACTTGAATAGGTATGCATACGGATAGACTGGAAAAGCTTTAGCCACGAAAGTAACGATGACGAAAACCATGAACAGTCTCGGCAGAATCCGGAATTTCCGGGGCCAGTGCGGACGCAATACGCTGGCCGCCGCAATGGTCGGGTGGCTCGGCTTCCTGCTGCAGCCCTGCGTCAACGCTGCGTCGGTTTACGGCGCGCCCGATGGCACGAATGACGTCGAGTTGTCGGTTGTTACGCACCATGGCGCGGGCATCCCGGCCGAGCAATGCCTGCACTGCGACGACTCCGGCGAATTACTGCCGGTCAGCTGTGACGACATCGTTGCATCCGGAAACACCTCGACCGCGAAGTCGGTTGATACGGGTGTGGATGGCGGCTGCGCCGTCGCTCCTGGCTTGCTTTCGGATACCCGGCAAGTCGCGTCCGGGCCCGTCCGACTCTTGGAGGCAGAGCGCCTGCCGCCGCCGGTTGCTTTCACCGAAGCCTACTGCGTTTACCTGGAATAGCTGCAGTTCGACGCCCCTGGACTGATTTTCGGCTGACGTACGCCCGTTAGGAGGGACGTCGCACAATGCCGAATACCGAATCGCACGCACGCAATATCGTGCAGCCAACGAATTCAGAGGAGCGGCTCACGCCGCTTCCGGGAGAATACAATGAAAACCCTGATTATCGCAGTTACGACCATCACGATGCTGATGGCGGGAAGCGTGTGGTCACAGGAGACGGATCCTGCACGCCAGATCGCCGAGCAATGGCAGGCGGAGCAGACGCTTCGGGCAGAGCGGGAACAACGGCTCAACGAGCTGATGTCGACAATGGCCGAGGAAATGGAAGCCATTCACGAAGCTCGCGAGGGCAACCAGAGAATGCAGCTGATGTCCAAACACCGCGTCCACATGTACGAGGCCATGGACCTGATGCGTGACCTTGGCGGCACGCACATGCGTGAAGTCACGGCACAGCACCTCGGTCCTCATCACAATGATAGGCACGGAGCGCATGGAACGGCGGGTGGCCACCCGAAGATGATGTCATCGATCCCGCGGGAGAACATAAGTGATGCCTACCGCCTCCGCGACCTCGAGACGCGCGTTGACATGATGCAGATCATGATGGAGTCGATGCTCGCCGAGCAGGCGGATCGGTAAAGCCGCCGTTCACCTGGCCGTGCGCTGCGGCGCCCGGTCAGGTGACTTGTCGCCAGCGAGGCTGATCCACGACTCGCGGCATCGTTGTCGGGAAGCCGAGTGGATTCTGAGTCTCCACTTGATGACTTGCCGGAACCGCGTCCAATTGGGGTCGAGGGGAGCCAAAGCATCAGGAGGCAATGTGAAATTGCAACGAGCGACCGCAATGGTGCCGAAAGACGTTCTGCAGGTATCGGGTAGATATTTGCGAAATGCCAGGATACCGAGAGTCACCACACTGGCGGTACGGAGCTTCGGAGTGGATTATGATCGCGCTCAGCACCAACCCGGGCCTCGTCACCAAGATTGACAAGGGCTGGATGTACGTCAAGGTGCCAGTCGGTTCCGGCTGCCACGCCTGTGCCCGCAAGTCGCAGTGCACGTTCAGTGGACCCGCACGCGCGTATCGCACGTTTCGAATCCGGCAGGTGCCCACATGTCGCGTCGGCGACCGAATTCTTGTCGACGTGCCGAGCGGCACATTGGCTGTCGCAGGCATCGTGTTTGTGATCGTCCCGGTCTTGATGATTCTGACCGGTTACTGGCTGCTCAATAGCTGGCTCCCGTTCCCGCACGTCGCGCCGTTGCTCTGGCTGATCGGGATAGCGACCTGGCTCGCCCTGATGTTCGCAGTGAACAAGTGGATGGAACGATCGGCGCGATTCAATGAGCGAGTCACTCCGCTCGGGGGCCCTCCGAGATGATCGACCTCGTCAGTCGACAACTCCGTTTCGATATCGTCCGCAGCGCCCTGACGACCGCCGCACTCGCAACCGTCGTCGCCGTCATCCTTGTTCTCGAAGGCTTCTACGCGGGACTGCTGCTGCAATTGCGCAATACCGTGCTGGATCGGCAGGCAGACCTTATCGCAACACAGGCCGGTATCGCGAACATGATCGCGACACGGTCGATCCTGCCACAGTTCAGCCGCAGCGATGTCGAGGCGATCGAGGGCGTTGCCGTGGCACATCCGTTGACGGGAATCTCGATCATTTACGAACAGCGGGGCGAGCGGACACCGGTGTTCCTGTTCGTCCACGATACAGGCGGCGGCCCCGACCGGCTGCTGGCGGGCACCGCAGTCACGCAACCAAGGGACATCGTCATCGATCGGTCGCTGGCGGTGAAACACGGCCTGCGTCCCGGGGACGCCTTCGTCGTTTCGAATTTCGAGTTCCGGGTCAGCGGGATTGCAGAAGGCGCTGCCGCATTCTTCACGCCCTTCGGTTTCGCGCGCTACGACGACCTTATCGATTTCTATTTCGAATCCGACATCGCTGCCGATATCAGCACCTTCCCGTTATTGAGCTTTCTGCTCGTTGAGCTGAACCCTGGCTCGGATCCGGCGACCGTCGCTGCAGCGATCGAAGCGGCCGTGCCCGAGGTGGACGTGTTCCTGCCGGAGAAGCTTGCCGACCAGGACGAGTCCCTGGGCCGTGCATTGATCGGCCCGATCATGGGACTGATGGTAATCGTCGCGTACGTCATCGGCGCGATTCTCACCGGCATGATCATGTTCGCCACGGTCAACGCGCGCCGCCGGGAATTCGGCACCCTCAAGGCCCTGGGATTTTCGAACCGGTTCCTGGCCGCCAGCGTCGTGGCCGAAGCCGTCGCAATCGCCGTCATCGCCATCCCGCTCGGCGCCGTCCTGGCCTCCGTCATTGCCGAATTCGTGGAGCGCACGGCACCCCTTTATGTCGTTTTGGCAACGGAACCCGGTCCGCTGTTCCGCACATCCGTCGCGTGCCTGGCTTTTGCCGCTATCGGTGCTCTCGGGCCGGTCGGGCTGATTCGCAATGTCGATCCGGTCATAGCGTTCAGGAGCTGACCATGTGGCGCTGGACATTCAAGAGCGTTGTCGCATCCCCGCTCACGTTGGCGATGAGTATCGCCGCGGCGGCGTGCGCAATGTTACTGGCCATACTGTTCGAGGCAATCTATGCCGGCGAGGCCAAGCAGGTCGTCGCCTATCTCGAGAACGCCGATGCAGATGTCTGGGTAATGCAAAGCGGCGTATCCAACATGCACATGGCAACGTCCTACCTGTCGGACTGGAAAGCCCATGAAGTCAGGAACGTCGACGGCGTTGCCTCGGTCGAATCGATCCTCTATCTCAATACCGTGATCGATGCGGGCGGCAAAAAGTGGTTTTCTTTCGTCGTCGGCCTCGATTCGTCCAGCAAGGGCGCCGGCCCCTGGTCGATGACGAAGGGCCGGTCGATGCCCAACTCGGGCGAAGCGATCGTACCTGGCGTATTCGCCGACATGACCGGCCTGCAGCTCGGCGACACCGTCGCCATCACCGACAGGAAATTCCGCGTTTCGGGCTTTTCCGCAGATACGTTCTCCATGGGAAACACCGTCATATTCGTGACGAAGCCCGATCTCGAGGACGTCATGTCGTCACTCGACATCGTCAGTTTCATGCTGGTCAAGGCGAAAGCCGGAGTCAGCCCGGACGTGCTCGCCCAATCCATCGAGCGCAAGGTCACGAACGTGAATGCGCTCCCCTCGTCCGAATTCGCGGAGAACGACAGGACCATGGTGATGCAGATGGGCGTCGAGACGATCGCACTGATGACCACGATCGGTGGAAGCCTGGCCATACTGCTGGTGGCTTTCACGGTCTACTCGCAGATAGCAAGACAGCAACGCGAGCTCGCCGTGGCAAAGGCCCTCGGCGCGACGAATTGGATGCTCTTTACGAGCGTAACGGCACAGGCAACGGCTATCAGCCTCATCAGCGTCCTGGTCGCTGTGTTCCTCGCATCGATTCTGGTTCCGTTGACCGACGCGTTCGTCCCGCAGGTCACCCTGCGGGTCACGGCTGGCGCGATCGAGCGGATCGCAATTCTCGGAGTCGCGGTGGCGCTGGTCGCATCGCTGGTACCGGTCAGGCGGATCGCCCGCGCCGATCCGGTGACGGCATTTCACGGCTAGGAAGAATGCACAATGAATGAACATGTCCTTGAAGGCCGAAACCTCGTGAAGACATTCGGCGCCGGCCACACCGAGGTACGGGCCGTCGACGGCGTCTCGCTCACGATCGGGCGAGGCGAGCTGGTGCTGATCATGGGACCGTCGGGATCCGGAAAGACCACCCTGGTCTCCATGCTCGGGGGGCTGTTGCGGCCAACGGCGGGCCGGGTGCTGATCGAGGGCACTGACATCACCGCGTTGCCCGAGTCGGCGTTGCCGCGGATACGCGCGCAAAAAGTCGGCTTCGTGTTCCAAGCGTTCAACCTGCTCGAGGCCCTCACGGCCGAGGAAAACATTCTCTTCCCGGCACGGCTGCTGCAAGGCGGCTTCGCCGGTGCCAGGAAACGTGCGCAGTCACTGATCGAAAGGCTCGATCTCGTGAAACGGCGGGAGGCGTTGCCGGGCACCTTGTCGGGCGGCGAGAAGCAGCGCGTCGCCATTGCACGAGCGCTGATCAATGCCCCACCGCTGATCCTGGCCGACGAACCGACCGGCAACCTGGATTCCGCCAGCGGCCAGGAGGTCATGATGGTCCTACACGATATCGCTCGCGATGAAGGCCGGTCCGTAATCCTGGTGACGCACGACCCCCGTGTCGAGGACATAGCAGATCGTATCCTCTGGCTCGAGGATGGCGAGTTCAGGGATCGCAAGGCCGAGCAGCACCAATGGACGCGCGATCCTGTCTGCGGCATGCGCGTGGATGAATGGACCGCGGATCTTCGCGCCACGTTCGCCGGGCAGTCGTTCGTATTCTGCTCGATACGCTGCCAGCAGAGATTCGAGGCCGACCCCGCGCGATATGCGTCGCAAGCTCCGGATCCTGCGCAAGACCGTGGACGGGAGGTGCCGCCATGAAGCTGCGGCTAATCATCCTTGCACTCGCGCTGGCGATGTCCGCTACTTCTTCCGCAGAGGAAGCGGCAGACCGGGCCGTTACGCCACAGGAAAAAGGGCGCTCGATTGCCGAGGAAGCCGAGCGGCGCTACGACGGCTTCGGCGACTCCGTCGTCGATCTCTCAATGAGGCTGTCCAACGAGGAGGGCCGCGAACGAACGCGCCGACTGACGTGGAAGACGCTGGAGGCCGACCTGCCGGGAGATGGCGACAAGTCGCTGACGATATTCCATGAGCCCCGGGACATCGCAGGCACAGCGTTCCTGACACATACCCACGTCGACCGCGATGACGATCAATGGCTGTACCTGCCTTCACTGAAACGCGTCAAGCGCATCGCATCGGCAAACAAGTCCAGCGCTTTCGTCGGCAGCGAGTTCGCTTACGAGGACCTGCTGTCGGACGAGGTCGAGAAATTCAATTTTCTCTGGCTGCGCGACGAAGCCTGCGGCGAAATTCAATGTCATGTCGTGCAACGTGTGCCCACTTACCCGGATTCCGGTTATTCCAAACAGGTCGTCTGGATCGAACAGGAAGATTTCCGGCCATTGCGTATCGATTACTACGACCACGAGAACCGGCTGTTGAAGACGCTGGCGTTCGAAGACTACCGACTCTACCACGAGCGCTTCTGGCGGGCGCAGCAGATGCGCATGGACAACAGGCTGACGAAGAAGCAGACGACGCTGACCTTCGGCGACTTCGAATTTCGCTCCGGGCTTGGCGACCGTGACTTCGATCCGGCGGCATTGCGCCGACTTCGCTAACGAATTCTCATGACACCTCGATATCTGCAACCCACCCTGACATGCCTTCTCGCGGCGTCCTGCAGCACGGCCTCGGCGGAGTACCCGGACCTGTCGGGCTCCCTCGGTGTCGAGCCCCGGATTTTCCTCGACGAGCCCGCATTCCCGGGCCAGCCGGGATCGGGCCTGTCCCCGTCCGCGGTCGTCGCTCCCGAATTGCGGTCCGGCTGGAACGACGGCGATGATCAACTCACCGTATCGTTGTTCGCTCGTTACGACGGCGACGACGCAAGCCGCACTCATTGGGATGTTCGTGAAGCCTACTGGCGCCACACCGAGGGCAACTGGACCGTGCTCGTCGGCGTCAACCGCGTCTTCTGGGGAGTAACCGAGTCCCGGCATCTCGTCGACGTCGTCAACCAGACGGACCTCGTGGAGGATATCGACGAGGAAGACAAACTCGGACAACCCATGCTCAGCATTGAGCATTGGGATCCGGGTACGGGTTCCATAGCGCTGTTCGTCATGCCGGGGTTTCGCGAGCGCACGTTTCCCGCCGCAGACGCGCGTCTCCTCGGGCCCGCGCCCGTTGATACTGGCAATGCCGAGTACGAATCCTCCGCGCGTGGCAGGCGCGTCGACTGGGCGTTGAGATGGTCGCAGACAATCGGTAGCTGGGACCTGGGTTGGTCCGGATTCCATGGAACCGGACGCGAGCCGCTGCTCATCCCCCGCACGGATTCGAGCGGCAACTCGGTGCTGGTGCCTCGCTACGAGGTGATCAGCCAGCTCGGCGCGGACATCCAGTACACAAAGGACGCCTGGCTCTGGAAACTCGAGGCGATTGGCCGTCGTGGCCACGGCAGTCCGTTCGCCGCTATCGTCGCCGGATTCGAATTCACCGCATATGGCCTGCGCGGCACGTCATCAGATCTCGGCCTGCTTGCAGAGTATCTTTACGATGGGCGCGACACCGTCGCACCGCCGACATTCTACGACTCGGCATGGTTCGGCGGCGTGCGGTGGAGCCTGAACGACACGCAGGACACGACTGTGCTTGGCGGTGCCTTGATTAATGACTCGGGTACTATCGCCATCCTCGAAGCTGCGCGGCGCATGGGCCGAAGCTGGAAAATCACCGTGGAAGCCAGGTTGTTCGTGAACGTGGATGTTCGGGATCCGTATCTTGCCGGGTTCCGGAACGACAGCTACCTGACAATCGCCATCTCGAGGTACCTGTGATGCGGACGGGCAGACACAAACAGCGAGTCATCCACGCTCGGGTACGCGAAATTACCGATACAAGGCCCACATCGTCAGCGCGAAGACATTTCTTGTCTTTACCTGCGCAAACACGAGGAATCTTCGAATGAGCAAGCGGGCTCGCGCAGTTGCCATCCCGCTGGCGGACCTCACACTCATTGCGGGCTGCGGTGGAAGCAGCTCGCCGGACACCGCAACACCCCCGCCACCGCCAGCGACGGTCACCATCAGCGTGTCCATCACCGATGATCCATGGCACGACACGGACTCGATGGTCATCACGATTACCGGGATGGACTTCGGACACAACAACGACGATGTCCACTCCTTTGGCGTTCCGGGCTGGCCGGTGGACGTCGATATGGTGCAGCTGCAGAAAGGCGTCCATCACGCGCTCATGTCGGCCGTCGAACTACCGGGCAGGGACTACGACTGGATGCGACTGCGGATCGACGTCAGCCAGTCCTTCATGCAGGACAGCGGGACCGGCGGTCGTCACGGGTTTCGGATGGGCGAGAGTGCGGGCGAGGGTCTAGAAGTTCACGAGCGGTTTCATGTCAAGGCGGGCGCGCACGGCAACTACATGCTCGAGCACGACCTGCGCCAGAGCGCCCGGCACAGCCACAACAGCATGATGGGCAACCGCTTCGAGATTCGCGATGCCATGCGTCTCGTACGCATGGACCAGGCCGGCAGTCTCGTTGGCACCGTGGACCCATCGCTGATCGACGTCAACCATCCGAAGTTCGATCCCGCGGAGGGAGGCAACTGGATGTATGCCTTCCCCGGCGCTGCCGAGGCGCCCGACGATATCGCCGATACAGAGTCTGACGGTGTGCCCGGGCCGATCACAACCGACCGGGTCGAAATGAACTCCGGCACGGGCGCACATGAGTATCATTTCGGGTATCTTCCGGGGGGCATGTATCGCCTGACATTTGCCTGCTCCTGTGAGCGGGACGAAGCAAGTGGTGACGACTACCCGTCCGGTACCGACGGGAAGTTTGTTTTCCAGCACTTTTCCGGGCCGGTTGAAATCGACCCGGGACGGATGAAACAACGCGATCTGTAGCGCAAACTAGCGGTTGGCTAGCGCGCGGCAAGTATAGCGGTCTTTGTAGTTTGCGAGGCGCCGGGAGGCAACGAACGTATGCAGCACGAAAGCAAACATCAACATTCGCACGGTCATGACGGCTGTCATTCGACCGCGACCGAACCGACCTCGGAGGCCAGGGACGAGCACTCGCACGGTCACAGCTGCTGCCATTCGGCAGCAGCCGACGAGCCCATCCCCGCAGGAAAGTACGATCTCGTGCCGCCGGGCTACGAGGGCATGGTGTACACCTGCCCCATGCACCCCGAGGTTCGCGACATCCGCAATTCCGGGTGTCCGATCTGCGGCATGGCGCTGGAGCCCGAGGGCATCGTCATCGGCGACGAAGACACCTCCGAACTCGACGACATGCGGCGGCGATTCTGGATCAGTGCCGTGCTGACGCTGCCGCTGTTCGTCTATGCGATGGGCGAGATGCTCCCGGGCAATCCGCTTGCGGGCCTGGTGCCGTCGGGCTGGGCGCAGGTGCTGCAGCTCGCGCTTGCGACGCCGGTGGTCCTGTGGGGCGGCTGGCCGTTCTTCGTGCGTGCCGTGCAGTCGGTCCGCACCTGGAACCTGAACATGTTCACGCTGATCGGGCTCGGCGTGGCGGTTGCCTTCGGCTACTCGCTGGTGGCGACGCTCGCACCCGGCGTCTTCCCGGACGCGTTCCGCAACGCCGACGGCCACGTCGCCGTTTACTTCGAAGCGGCGGCCGTCATCACGACGCTGGTGCTGCTCGGCCAGGTGTTGGAGCTGAAAGCACGCAGCCAGACCTCGGGCGCCATCCGGGCGCTGCTCGAGCTTGCCCCGCCGACGGCCAGGCGCATCGCCGAGGATGGCAGCGAAGAGGAAGTGTCGCTCGAGGTCGTTGCCAGCGGCGACCGCCTGCGCGTCCGGCCCGGCGACAAGGTGCCGGTGGATGGC
>JBFIHC010000053.1:0-21469 GCA_041601995.1 Woeseiaceae bacterium
CCGGTTCGTCGTCCGGTTCCTCTTCCTCCGCGTCGTCGCGCGGGTCTTCCAGGTCGTCTGCGGTTTGGTCGTCCGGATCGGCGGCGTCAGGCTCGACATCGCCGGATTCCGCCAGCACCTCTTCGAGGCCGGTGTAGGTCACGTTCGCCGGGTCGTTGGATGCGTCCAGTTCTTCACTCAGTGCATCCTGGTCGATCGGCTCGATGCGCGTTTCGCTGCCCTCCGCGGCGTTCTCCAACTCCTCGATGCGGGCTTGCGCGACGGCGAGCTCTTCCTCGAGCTGCCGTGCTTTGCTGTCGCGCTCCCGGAAGCGATCGATCAGCGGCGGCAGGCGGTTTTGCCAGTTCTCGAGCTCCCGGCTGAGGTGAAAGATCTTGTCGTCCTTTTCCTTGAGCGCGGCCTGCACCAATTCGTTGCGTTGCTCGTTCGATTGCGCTTCCGACTGCAGCTGGTCACGCTGCCGGACCGTGCGCTCCAGATTCGAGCGGATTTCCTTGAGCTGCCGCTGCAGCTGATCGCGACGCTCGAACGCTTCCTTGAGTGCGTCAGACAGTTCGCGCGCCCGGTTGGTCGCGTCCTTGCCCGAGGCCTGCAACTGGCTTACCTGCTCCATCAGCGTGCGGTTCTGGTCGACCAGCCGCGCGTGCTCGGCGCGCTGGGCTTCGAGCTGCCGCTGCCAGCCTTCGTTGACCGCGGTCTTCTCCTGCGCGCAGCGATTGCCCCGGGTGATCCACCCGACCAGCGCCCCGACGGCAACGGATGCTGCGATGAATGCGATGAGAGCGGCGGTTATTTCGGGCATATGTCGATCCGCACAGGAGTTCCCTACGAGGCCAGTCGCACGCGGTCCATATCGGCGAGTACTTCACGAATTTGCTGCAGGGCCCAGTCGACCTGCTGTTTTTCGATCACGAGCGGCGGTGCCAGCCGGACGACCGTCTCGTGGGTTTCCTTGCTGAGGAGCCCGCGCTTCATCAATGCTTCGCAGACTGCCCTGGCGCTACCGAGCGAGCGCTCGATTTCCACGCCGACGAACAGGCCGCGCCCGCGGACTTCGTGGATCAGCGGACTGTCGATCTCGCGGAGTTCCGCGATGAGGTGGTCGCCCAGTTCGGCGCTGCGCTCCGCCAGGCGGTCCTCGATCAGTAGGTTCAGAGCTTCCAGGCCAATGGCGGCGCCGAGCGGGTTACCGCCGAAGGTGCTGCCGTGATCGCCCGGCCGGAAGACACCCATCACTTCCTCGCGGGCAAGGAACATGGACACCGGGAAGATGCCCCCTCCGAGCGCCTTGCCGAGGATCAGGCCGTCGGGTTTGACGCCCTCGTGTTCGCACGCGAGCAACTTGCCGGTCCGTCCGAGGCCCGTCTGGATCTCATCGGCAATCAGCAGCACGTTGTGTTTGCGGCACAATTCCGCGGCCGCCTCGAGGTAGCCCGCCGGCGGCACGACGATGCCGCCCTCGCCCTGGATGGGTTCGACAAGGAAGGCGGCCGTGTTGTCATTGATCGCGGCTTCGAGCGCCTCGATGCTCCCGTATTCGACGATCCGGAAGCCGGCGGGGAACGGTCCGAAGCCCGCCCGGTATTGCGGTTCGTCGGACATCGCGATGATCGTCGTCGTGCGGCCGTGGAAATTGCCGCTGCAGGCAATGATCTCGGCCTTGTCGTCGGCGACGCCCTTGACCGTGTAGGCCCACTTGCGCGCCGCCTTGATGGCGGTCTCCACGGCTTCCGCACCGGTATTCATCGGCAGCGCCTTGTCCTGTCCCGTCAGCTCACAGGCTCTCGCCAAAAACGGTCCGAGCTTGTCCGTGTAAAAAGCGCGGGAAACGACATTGAGCGTGCCTACCTGGTCACGCACCAGGTTGACGAGCCGCGCGTTGGCATGGCCGTGGCTGACGGCCGAGTAAGCGCTCATCATGTCGAGGTACTTGTTGCCGGCGTCGTCCCAGACGTAAACACCCTCGCCGTGCGTGAGCACCACAGGCAGGGGATGGTAGTTGTGTGCGCAGTAGCGCGACTCGAGGTCAATGTACTTGTTCATCGGTAGTCCTGCTCGCGCCGCAGGCAATAGCCTGCAGGTCGCTGGAATGCCCCATAAGCCCATAATTTTACAGCAATAACGACGCGACAAGCCAGCGACCCAAGCGTTTGCGCGGCGCGATGCGGCTTTTCTTTCGTCCAGCAGGCGTTACCTTTGCGAACCTAGCGAGTACCAGGCGAAGCGGATGGCGACAGCACCTGTCAGCGAAAACTTGTTTATCGACGGCCCGGCGGGCCGTCTCGAGTCGATTCTCGACGCACCGCGCGACGGTCTCGCTACCGGTTGTGCGCTGGTCTGTCATCCGCACCCGCAACACGGCGGAACCATGCACAACAAGGTCGCACACACGCTGGCGCGCGCCTTCGTAAGGCTCGGTTTTCGAACCCTGCGTTTCAATTTCCGTGGCACCGAGGCAAGCGAGGGAACGTACGACGAAGGCGTGGGCGAACTCGACGACGCACTGGCCGCCGTCGAATGGTTGCGCTCGAGCGGGTGCGACGGCCCCTTCTGGATCGCCGGCTTTTCATTCGGTGCGGCGATCGCGGTGCGAGCGGCGGCGCCGGCACGCGTGGACGGCGTCGTCGCCATTGCCCCGGCCATCTACCGTTTCGCCCGGGGAGTCGATTCGTTACCAAATTGCCCGTTCCTCGTCGTGCAGGGCGACGAAGACGAACTCGTTGATGTCGAAGAGACGATCGAGTGGGTGAATGGTCTGGCGCCGGGGCCCGAACTGCTGGTTATGAAAGGAGCCGAGCATTTCTTCCACGGCCGTCTCGTGGAACTGCGCGACGCCGTGGCCGAGTTCGTGGAGTCGAACGTGTAAGGGCAAGCCTGCAGGACAAAAAAAGCCGGGACGAACCCGGCCTTTTCGTGTACATGCGTTCGGTAACGCTCAGACCATGTCTTTGAGGCCTTTGAGCGCCGTCACCTTGACAACCTTGGTCGCCGGCTTGGCTTTGAACATCATCTCTTCACCCGTGAAAGGATTGACGCCTTTGCGCGCCTTTCTTGCGGGCTTCTTCACGACGCGCATCTTCAGCAGGCCGGGAACGGTGAACAATCCGGGGGCGCCACGGCCGCCGAGATTCTTCTTGATCTGTGCATTGAGCGAATCGAATACCGCAGCGACGTCCTTGCGGGTCAGGCCCGTATCTTCGACGATCTTCGCGTAGATTTCCGACTTGGTAGGTGGCTTGTTCGTATTTGCTGCCATGAAAAACTAACTCCCTGAAACGAAAAAACGGGCGGTGCCCGCAGTAAAAGCAGCGCGACCATAGCTGAATCGCGGAGAGGAAACAACTGTTCGGGGTGTGGTATTTACCGGGAAAATCGCGGTCGGGGCGCAAATGTACCCGACGATCAATCGGTGTAGAACTCGCGCTTGAAACGAACTTCCGACGACTGGCCGGCGCCTTCCGGCGTAACGGTAATGTCGAAGATCAGCGTTTCACGATTGGCCACCGGCGTTTCGCCAACATAGTAGACCGCATCTTGCTCTTCGATCTCGCGCATCGCGACGTTCTTGAGCTGACCGGTGAGGTTGACGGTCTTCACCGTCACCTTCGCCGGCACCGACACGTTATCGGATTCGCGAAGGACGGATACGGTCAGCATCGCCCGATTCTTGCTGCGCACGATGTTATAGGCGCGGGCAACATCGGGCGACAGGTCGTCGGTCGACTGGGCGCTGAAATGGATGACGTGCTCGCCGATGTCCTTCATGGATTCGCCGGCGGGCTCGGCGGTCGGCACGGTCGGCGATTCGCCGCCGCCCCCGCAGGCCGCAATCAGGCAGGACAGCGACACGGCAATGAATGTCTTCTTGTTCAGCATGGTTTTTGCCCCCAAACAGGTTGTCACTATAAACCATTTGCATCCGGGTCGTGAAAGATCGCAGACGGTAGTTCAACAGGACCGGATATGCGCAGTACTTTATTACGCCGGGATTGTCCCTTGACGAGCCGGATACGGGATGGCGCGATGTCCAGAAAGACAGCTACCAGGCGTATTACCGCCTGGTTCGCCTTGCCGTCGGCAGGCGTCGCGGTCGTCCGTACCAGCAGCCGGCCGTGACGGACGTCGAGCACTTCGTTGCTGCTTGCGCGTGGCTGCACGCGGACAGACAAGACGAGTTCATCGCCGACCTGTCGCACGCAGGATTCCCCGGCCGTCATGGTCGCGCCCGTTACAGGAGCCCCATGAAAAGCCGGACCAGCGCGCCCAGCGCGATCAACGCGAATATCGGCGAGATATCGAAACCGCCGATCGGCGGGATGACGCGCCGGAACGGGCGCAGCAACGGCTCGGTGAGCGAGTACACCATTGCCACCGCCGGGTTGTAGCCACCGGAGCTCACCCAGCTGATAACGATGCGAATGATGATCAGCCAGAAAAACAGGTTGAAGATCAGCAGCACCAGGCTGACCGACGAGCTCAGCAATAGCGACACGATCGTCGGCCGAATGCCCTGCAACAGTGCGATGATGAAGACGGCGAGATACTGCACGCCGAAAGCAACGACCACGGTCGCCGTGTCGATCCGGCCGACAGGCGGCAGGATGCGCCGCACCGGGACGACGAGCGGCGACGTCAGCTTGAGGATCGCCTGCGCCAGCGGGTTGTGGAAGTCGGCCCTGACCAGCGGCATGAACAGGCGCAGCAACAGGACGAGCAGGTACAGCCGCGCCAGTGCGTCGATAACGAAAACAATCGCGTCTACAGCTCCGCCCGCCATGATTCAGTCCTTGTTGGCCTCGTCCGCAAGCGCGACAGCACGATCCCGTGCGGCCTCGAATGCACGCGCAAAGATATCACGAACATGGTCGGCTTCGAGGCTCTCGAATGCAGCGGTCGTCGTTCCACCGGGCGAGCGAACGCGGTCGATCAGCGACTGCATCGTCTCGTCTTCCGCATCCGCGATAGCGGCGGCGCCTTTTGCCGTCTCGATCGTCAGGATGCGCGCGGCCTGGGGATCGAGACCGAATTTCTGTGCCGACTTGATCATCATGTCGATGAGCAAATAGAAATACGCCGGCCCGGTACCGGAGATTGCCGTCACCGAGTCGATATCCGCGTCGCTGTCCACCGATACGACGTGGCCCACTGCGGCCAGGATGCCCATGGCGCGCTTCTTTTGTTCGTCGGAGGTGAACTCGTTCGCGAACAGCCCGCTGGCACCGAGCCTGAGCAGGGCCGGCTGGTTGGGCATCACGCGCACGATGGCGAGATCGCCGCCGAGCCAGGCGTCGATGTCGACGGAGCGGATGCCGGCGGCAACGGACACGATCAGAGGCCTCGCCTTCTGCACCGTTGCCGCGAGTCCTTCGCAGACCTGCCGCATGACCTGCGGCTTGACGGCGAGCACCACGGTACCGGCGCGGCGGGCGACGTCATCGTTCGACTCCTCGATCACGACACCGGGCAGGTCGCGAGCGAGCGCTGCCCGCTGCTCGATGGCGGGTTCGGCAATCAGCAGGTCTTCCGCCGGGTACTTGCCTTCGATGAGGCCGGCCGCAATGGCACGCGTCATGTTGCCGCCGCCGATGAATCCTATGAAGTCATTGCTCATGATCACTCCCGTTCGAAGCCGGTCAGGTTTCCCGCGGGCCGAATACGGCCGTGCCGATCCTGACGATAGTTGCACCTTCCATTATCGCCGCGCGAAAGTCGTCGCTCATACCCATCGACAGCGTATCCATGGCGAGTCCGTCGCGCGTGAGCGACGCGGCCAGTTCACGTGTGCGGGCAAACGGTATCCTCTGCTCGTCGAAGGTATCGCGGATGGCGGGCAGGCACATCAGGCCACGCAGTCTCAGCCGCGGCAATCCGGCGACCGCCCGGGCCAGCTCCCCGACCGCATCAGGGGCCACACCGGACTTCGACGCTTCCTCGTCGATGTTCACCTGGATGCAGACGTTCAGGTCGCCAAGCGATACCGGCCGCTGTTCCGACAGTCGTCTTGCCGTCTTGAGCTTGTCGATGGAGTGCACCCAGTCGAAGTGCTCGGCGACGGCGCGGGTCTTGTTGGACTGGATGTGGCCGATGAAGTGCCAGCACAGTCCCTTTTGTGTCAGTTTTGTGACCTTCTCGATGCCTTCCTGCACGGTGTTTTCGCCAAAATCGAATTGTCCGGCATCGGCCGCTGCGACGATCTTCTCGAGCGGCTGTTTTTTGCTGACGGCGAGCAGATGGACGTCCTCGGGACTACGCCCGGCTTCCATTGCTGCTGCGGCCAGCAAATCGCGGATTTTTCGCAAGTTTTCCGTGACTCCAATCACGTTTTGGTCCCGGTGCTTCGCTATACTAAGCTCAATATTTGCCGGGTTATGGTAAGTCCGGCTGTCCACGATGAGGGAGAAATATGGCCGTCGACGTTGCCCAGCTTTTGTCGTTCACGGTAAAGAACAACGCCTCTGACCTGCACCTCTCCGGAGGCGTGCCGCCAATGATTCGTGTTGATGGTGACATCAAGCGCATCAACATGCCGGCGCTGACCCACAAAGACGTCAATAGCATGGTGTACGACATCATGAATGACAAGCAGCGCAAGGACTACGAGGAATTCCTGGAGACGGACTTCTCGTTCGAAATTCCGAAGCTTGCGCGCTTTCGCGTGAACGCCTTCAATCAGAATCGCGGCTCGGCCGCGGTCTTCCGCATCATTCCATCCGAGATCCTGACGCTGGACGACCTCGGCGCACCGTCGATCTTCAAGGACGTTTCGATGCACCCGCGGGGAATCGTGCTGGTAACGGGACCGACAGGCTCGGGTAAAAGTACCACCCTCGCGGCAATGGTGGATTACATCAACGAAAACAAGCCCGATCACATTCTCACGATCGAGGACCCGATCGAGTTCGTTCACGAGTCGAAGAAATCACTCATCAATCAACGCGAAGTTCACCGCGACACCCTCGGCTTCAACGAGGCGCTGCGCTCAGCGCTGCGTGAGGATCCCGACGTCATCCTGGTCGGCGAGCTGCGCGACCTCGAAACCATCCGCCTGGCGCTCACCGCCGCGGAAACCGGACACCTGGTCTTCGGCACGCTGCACACCAGTTCAGCCGCGAAGACCATCGACCGCATCGTCGACGTGTTCCCGGCAGCCGAGAAGGAAATGGTCCGCGCAATGCTCTCGGAGTCGCTGCGTGCCGTCATCTCCCAGACGCTGCTCAAGAAAGTCGGCGGCGGACGCATTGCCGCGCACGAGATCATGATCGGCACCCCGGCCATCCGCAACCTCATCCGCGAGGGCAAGATCGCGCAGATGTACTCGGCCATCCAGACCGGTCAGGGCTCCGGCATGCAGACGCTGGACCAGAACCTCGCGGAGCTGCTGACGAAGGGCCTGATCAACAAGGAAGAAGCGCGATTCCGCGCCGTCAACAAGGAAAACTTCTAGGCGGTCCGGCGGCCGGCCTGGAGAGGAGACTGACAGATGGAACGCGAGCAAGCAGTACGCCTGACACAGAACCTGCTGCGCAAGATGGTCGAGCGAAACGGCTCGGACCTTTTCATAACCCGGGGATTCCCGCCGGCCATCAAGGTCGACGGCACGATCCACAAGGCGACCGACACGCCGCTGTCCGCGGACCAGTCGGCCATGATGGTGCGCTCCATCATGAACGACAAGCAGATCAAGGAGTTTGACGCCACCAAGGAGTGTAACTTCGCGATCGCGCCGCAGGGCATCGGACGCTTCCGGGTCAGCGCCTTCATCCAGCAGGGCTACGTCGGCGCCGTGTTGCGCACGATCACGACCGAGATTCCGACGCTCGAGGAACTCGATCTGCCGCCCATCCTGAAAGACGTCGTCATGAACAAGCGCGGCATCGTGATCGTCGTCGGCGGCACCGGCTCGGGTAAATCGACCACGCTCGCGGCAATGATCGGCCACAGGAACGAAAACTCCCGCGGCCACATCGTATCTATCGAGGATCCCGTCGAATACGTGCATCCGCACAAGGGCTGCGTCATTACGCAGCGTGAAGTCGGGATCGACACGGAGTCCTGGCACAACGCACTCAGGAATACGCTGCGCCAGGCGCCGGACGTCATCCTGATCGGCGAGATACGAGACCGCGAAACAATGCAATACGCGATCCAGTTCGCCGAGACAGGCCATCTCTGCCTCGCGACCCTGCACGCCAACAGCGCCAACCAGGCGCTGGACCGCATTATCAACTTCTTCCCCGAGGAACGGCGCCAGCAGCTGCTCATGGACCTGTCGCTCAACACGCGGGGGTTCATTTCGCAGCGCCTGATTCCGCGTGTGGGCGGCATCGGCCGTATTGCGGCGATGGAAATCATGCTGAACACGCCGTTGATCGCGGACCTCATCTTCAAAGGCGACGTCGGCCAGATCAAGGACATCATGGCCAAGTCGACCCGCCTCGGCATGCAGACCTTCGACCAGGCGCTGTTCGACCTCTACGAAAGCGGCACGATTTCGTACGAAGAGGCCATGCGCAATGCCGATTCGAAGAACGAGTTGCGCCTGCGAATCAAGCTGGAGAGCAAGCGCGATTCAGCGGCGGCCGAGCAGCAGGCCGAGAGTCTGAGAATCATGGAAGAGGACACGGCTCGGACGTTCTGAGTCGCGCTAACGGATACACACCGATATGAACGTCAAGCCGCTGTTCAAACTGATGGTCGAGAAGAGGGCGTCCGACCTTTTCTTCGCGCCGTACTCGCCCGCGAAGATCAAGATCGAGGGCAAGATCATGCCCGTCAACAAGCTCGAGATGACGCCGAAAATGGTGAAGCAGGCAGCAATCGAGCTGATGGACGACGAACAGCTCGAGCACTTCTACAAGGAGCTCGAGATCGACTTCGCGATATCGGAGCCGGGACTCGGCCGTTTCCGCGTCAACGTGTTTCATCAACGCGGCAACATTTCCATGGTGCTGCGCTATATCACCAGCGAGCTGCCGAACCTCGAAGAACTCGGCATGCCCGAGCAGCTCAAGGAGCTGACCATGCTGCGGCGCGGCCTGATCCTGATGGTCGGTGCCACGGGCGCGGGCAAGTCGACGACGCTTGCCGCGATGATCGACTACCGCAACGAAAAGACGTCCTCGCACATCATCACGATCGAGGACCCGATCGAATTCCTGCACCCGAACAAACAGTCGATCGTGAACCAGCGCGAAGTGGGTCTGGACACGAAGTCCTACGGACGCGCGCTGAAGAGTGCGGTGCGCGCGGCACCGGACGTCATCCAGATCGGCGAGATTCGCGATCGCGAGTCGATGCAGTCTGCGCTGGACATGGCGGGAACCGGGCATCTCGTGCTCGCGACCGTGCATTCCAACAACGCAGCCGAGACGCTCGACCGCATCATCAACCTGTTCCCGCAGGATCAGCATTCGCAGGTGTTCATGGATCTCGCTCACTACCTCCGCGCGATCCTTTCGCAACGCCTGGTGCGCGCACGCAATGGCAGGCGTGTGGCCGCCGTCGAACTGCTGCTCAACACGCCGCACATCAAGGACCTGATCCTGAAAGGCGATATTTCCGCCGTGAAGGAAGCCCACCGGGATTCCGGCGAAGCCGGCATGCGCAACTTCGACGCGGCGCTGCTCGACCTGTACAAGGAAGGCACCATCACGCTGGAAGAAGCGATGTCGCACGCCGACTCGCGCGCCGACCTCGAAGCCAAGGTCAATTTCGGCGGCTGAGGTGGCGGCCTGCGCGGCCGCGTCCTTCCGGGTACTATCTGGGCAACGGGCGTTGAGGTCCGCCAGCCGGCTTCAGAAGATCCGGCGGTAGGCCAACACCATCACCAGCACGGTGACGGCGATCACGGCCGCGACGCTGTTCAGCGGCGACAACACCTGGGTGATCATTGCGGTCGGGCGGTCGATTTCGATCAGCGACCGCGGCAGCACCTGGGACATCGCGTTTACCGTACCGACCATGACGGGCGTCAGCAACCAGGCGGCTACTGCAAGGAGCAGGCCCGCCACGGCCCATGCGATGATCGCACGACGCCTGAGCGCATCGATTTCCGCCATGATGCCGGCAAGGAAAACCTCGCCCGGGAGATCGTGATTCGCAATATCGAAGAGCTTTTGCAGAAGAGGGTCTCGTTCCATGGTCATGCGTCCTGTGTTTCTCCCGTCGCCCCGGCATATGCGGCCAGCTGTTCCCTGAGGCGCAGCGTACCGCGGCGAATGTGCGATTTTACGGTGCCGACCGGCATGTCCGTCAGCGCCGCGATCTCGTCGTGGGTCATGCCTTCGTGGTAGGCGAGAACAACGCACAGCCTGGCATCGTCGGCGAGCGTCGCGAGCGCGGCGTCGAGGTCCATCGCAATGCGGGCGGTATCAACCGTTGCCACCGTCTCGTCGTGTATTTCACCGGCCTCGCCCACCGGGTCGTTACGCCGCCGTTGCTGCAGCCACACGTTGACCGCCAGCCGTTTCAGCCACGGGCCGAACCTCGCGGGGTCGCGCAGTTGCGGCAGGGTCCTCCACGCCTGCAGGAAAACCTGCTGCGACAGATCGTCAGCCAGGGCCACGTTCCCGCAGTTTCTGCGCATCAGGTTGCGTATCCATGCCTGGCGCCGTGACACGAGCTCCGAGAATGCCTGGCGGTCGCCGTTCCGCGCCAGCCGCACCACGATGCTCTCCGGGCTTCGGGAGTAAAAAGGCTGCGTGAGCACCGGAAGGCCGCCCGTCCTGCTTAGCTACCCGTCGGCCTGCCGTCATCCGCGTACGCCTTCTCCGCGACCCGCGCCGCGATCAACAGCCCGACGCCGACAAAGGCCACCAGCCCGGCAACGCCGAGCAAGGCGTGGTAGGCCTCCTCGGCGACATCGCCGAGGAACCAGCCGAGAGTGGCTAGCCCGGGCGCGGCGAACACCGTGATGATGCCGCCGATCTTGAGGTCCCGGTCCGGGCGGCTGTTTTCCTTGAAGACCCGGCTGATGGCCTCCTCGTCGAGGTCCTTGCCGCTGTCGATCATGCGCCGCAGCGTCTCGTGCTGGGCCTCCTTTTCGCGTACCGCATACCAGATACCGCCGACGACGACCGCGGCAATGAAGCCCCAGAACGCGAAAGCGGCCAGTCCTGCACCTAAACCTTCCATCTCGATCTCCTGTTTCTGGAAGTGCCTGTACTCATACAGATGCAATCGAGCCCGGCACAGATGCACCCGGGTGAAAACGGTACCCGCCGTGTGGCGGTCGTCAGTTGGCGGCCCGGATGACAGGCGCTCGCCCGCAGGCTGTCTGTCGTTGCTAACCCCTTCGCCGGTGCCGCAAGGGGGGCCGGACGTATCACCAGGCCACGGTGGCCGCGTCGAAAACGGGCCCGTCGACGCAGACGCGTTTCATGGCCGGGCCTTCCGGCGTGTTGATCCTGACTGTGCAGCCGGCACAGCCGCCCACTGCGCAGGCCATGAATTCCTCGAGCGACACCTGGCACGGCAGGTCGTAACGGGCGGCGAGGGCAGCAACCGCCTTGAGCATCGCCGTGGGCCCGCAGGCGAAGATTTCGACCTCCGCGAGCGGGCCGGGACCGAGGCTCTTTAGCCATTGGTCAGCCAGGTCGGTGACATAGCCGTTATGGCAGCCCTTGTAGCCCTGCAGGCTGGTCAGGCGCGCCGCTATTCCCCAGCGCTCGAGCAGTGGCATGGTGCTCCGCACCGACTCGTCGATGCCGTTCACGTCCACCGTCGACGCCACGAGGTCGAACGGAAACGGGATCTCGGAGCCGAGGATGGCCAGGGGGCGCCAGGCCTCCGGCTCCTTGCGGAGGGCATCCGCCAGGCAGACCATCGGCGGGATGCCGACGCCGCCGCCGATCAGCAGTGGCCGGGGCCTGTCCGCGTGCAGGGTAAAGGGCTGGCCTATCGGCCCGAGCAGGCTTACGGCGTCACCGCGGCGCTTGCGCGCCAGCAGATGCAGCCCTTCGCCGACGATCTTGTACAGAACTTCGATCCAGTCGTCCGTGGCCCGCATGATGGACAGCGGCCGGCGCATCGGCAGCTCTTCATCGCAACTGATGTGGATGAAGCTCCCGGGGCGTGCCGCGGCCGCGCACTTCGGCGCACGAATGCGCAGGATGTACTGCTCGCCGGGCCAGGTCTCGTGGCGGAGCACTTCGCCCCGTTCGACGAAGATCGTGCCTCGATTGCGCTGCGCGTGTTTCTGCGCGGCGGTGATCAACGGCGCTCCAGCGTTTTTGCCACCCGCTCGAGCACGGCCATGCGCACGGCAACGCCGTTTGCGACCTGCTCGGTAATCACCGATTGCCGGCTGTCGGCGAGGCTTCCCTCGATCTCGATGCCGCGATTCATCGGCCCCGGATGCATGACGATGGCATCGGGCTTCGCGATTTTCATGCGCGCATGGCTGACGCCGTAGCTGTCGAAATACTCCTCGGTGCCGGGGATGTCGTCGAGATCGGTGATCCGCTCGCGCTGGATGCGCAGCGCCATGACGACGTCGGCGTCGGCGAGGCCGTCATCGAGGTTGTCGTGGATTTTCGCGAACGGCATTTCGTCCGCAGATGGTGCCATCGACGGTGGCGATATGAGTCGCAGCTCGCCGACGCCGAGCGTGTGCAGCCCCCAGCCGGTGGATCGTGCAACGCGCGAGTGGCTGATGTCGCCGACGATCGCCACGACAAGATCGTCGAAGCGGCCCTTGTGCCGACGGATCGTGAGCAGGTCGAGCAGGCCTTGCGTCGGGTGCGAGACATCCGATTCGCCGGCGTTCAGTATGCTGACGTGTTCCTTCACGTGCCGCGCGATGTAGGCCGGGACCCCCGCGCTCGCGTCGCGCACCACCATGATGTCGCAGCGCATGGCCTCGAGGGTGTAGATCGTGTCGAGGATGCTCTCGCCCTTCTTGCGCGAAGACGTGTTGACGTCGAGGTTGAGCACGTCGGCGCCGAGGCGCTTGCCGGCGAGATCGAACGATGCGCGAGTGCGCGTGCTGGGTTCGAAGAACAGGTTGGCCACCGTACGCCCGGCGAGCGCGTCGCTGCGCGCGGGCAGACGCCCGCTCGGCGTCAGGTAACGCTCGGCGTCGTCGAGCATCGCCACCAGCAGCGACTCGTCGAGGCCTTTCAGCGTCAGCAGGTGACGCAGGCTGCCGTCGTCGTGCAGTTGCAGGCGTGCATCGTCTTCGAAAATCTGTTCAGGCTCGGCAGCGTTCATCGCGCGGGAATTCTACATTAACGTCCGGCGAGATACCGTTCTGCGATGAAAACAGCGGCGGCGGCATCGATGTCCTGTTTCGAAATGCGGCCGCGGGACCCCTGCTTGCGGGCGTTCCTGAGCACCCGTTCGGCCTCGAGCGACGAGTATCGTTCATCCACCGTAAAGACCGGCAGGCCGTATCGCGCGAGCTCGTCGATGAACGCCGCTACAGCGTCGCTCATCGCGCCCGGCGAGCCGTCGGCGTGAGCCGGCATGCCCACGACCAGCTTCGTCGGCTGCCATTCGGCAACGAGGGCCTTTATGCGGTCGTGGTCGGCACCGTTTTCGCCGTTCGAGACGGTGCCGAGAGGGCTCGCGGAGCCAGTAACGTCCTGGCCGACGGCGACCCCGATACGCCGTAGTCCGTAGTCGAATGCCAGGATCGTCTCGGGCAAGTCGGTATCAGGCGTGGCCGGCCTCCGTGGACAGCAGGGTCAGGTCGACGCCGAGCGCCTTCGCGGCCGCTGCCCAGCGGTCGGCGAACGGCATGTCGAATACGATCTCCGTCGTCGCCGACACGTTGAGCCAGGAATTGGCCAGCATTTCGGCCTCGAGCTGGCCTGCATCCCATCCCGCGTAGCCGAGCGCCACGAGAGACTTCTCGGGGCCCCGGCCGCTGGCCATGGCATCGATGATGTCGCGCGAGAGCGTCAGGCAGATCTCGCTGGAGACCGCCAGCGAGTTCTCGTAGTGATGCGACGTATCGTGCAGCACGAAGCCGCGCTCGGGGCCGACGGGCCCGCCCATCAGCACCGGGTGATCGAGCGCAGCGGGGTCGGGGTTCTCGAGCTGCAGCTGCTCGAACAGGCCGGCCAGCCGGAGGTTCAGCGGGCGGTTGATGACGATGCCCAGCGCGCCTTCGTCGTTGTGTTCGCAGATCAGGGTCACCGTGCTGCTGAAGTTCGGGTCTGCCATGCCTGGCATGGCTATCAACAGCTGATTCGCCAGCGATCCGAAGGTCTCCATGAGAACAGTATCCGCCGTCGCAGCAGCCGGTACAACCGGACCAGGGTGACCGCTGTCGGGCTACCGCGAGACGTTCGCCGCGGCCGGGACAAACTCCTCGCTGAACAGCCACTTGTAGGCAAAACGCAAACGGTCGTAGTCGGCACTGATCTCGGCAGGGAAGGGATCGAAGGGCGAGGCGCGGCGCAATATGTCGAGTGCGGCCTGGTCGAGGATCCGCGAACCGCTGGACTTGCGGATGATGACCTCGTTGAGCTGTCCCGATGCGTCGATACTGACTTCCAGCGTCGGGCTGCCGCTCAGGCCGTCCAGGTTTCCGAGGGTCGGAAAGTACTCGTCGCCCACGGACTCGATGCGCCGCTTCCAGTTATCGAGATACGCGGCCACGACGGATTCCCGGGTATCGGCGCTGATGACCAGCTGGCGCGGATCGTCATCGTGAATCAGCAGCGTCGCTTTGTCATCCTGCGGCAGCGGCAAGGTCGTCTCGGCGCCGGCCTCGAGCGCCAGCGCGGAATGCGTGTCGGGCTGCGGGTCGAGGCGCGGATCGTCGGTGACGCTCCGTTCCTGCTCCGCTGCGGTCGCGAGCAGCTGGTCCGCGCTGACCACGTGTTCCGTCGATTCCACGAAGCTGTCGCCGTTCTCGTCGCCCGGGTTGTCGATCGGCGAGGCATTCTCGGCCGGGGCCGATGGCCGCACTTGCTCCGTGGTGTTGCCGCCCCCTTGCTGGCTGGCCTGGGCCAGGTACTCGGCACGGTCCGGCCGGTCGATGTCCTGGTCCGGGTCGGCGACGATCGTGACTTCCAGCGATATGGCGTCGCTGAAATCCTCGAGCATCGCCGGGTTGAAGGTAACGCCGATTATGAGGATGCCGTGCAGCAGCGCGGCGAGGAACAGCATCGCCGGCAAGCGGTCCGTCGGCGGCGCGGCGAGCTGTCGGAGCTCGTCGAGCGGGTCGGCTTTTAGCGCGAAATCGGCCATAGGTCGGGGTTACGGTGCTGGCGCGAATGATGGTGCATAGTCGCCAGAAAAACAAGAGCTTAGAGCAAAAACCTCGTGTAGGGATGGTTGTCGAACCGCGAATCGATCGCGGTCCGAGAACCGCTTCTGCGGCTGGTGCAACCTGCAGGAGCGCGCCCCGGCGCGCGATCGCGGTGCGGGAACGGCCACTCCTGCAGGTGCGACCTATAGAGTAGCGCGGCCGCGGCGGCGATCATGAGACCTGTGTCACCCCTTGCCGCCGAGGCGGCGCTCGATCGCGTCGAACATCAGGCCGGCGGTGTTGAGGTCGAACTGCTTGTCGATCTCCCGCATGCCCGTCGGGCTCGTCACGTTGACCTCGGTCAGGTAATCGCCGATCACGTCGATGCCGGCGAAGATGACGCCGGCGTCGCGAAGCACCGGCCCGACCCGGGCGCAGATCTCGAGATCGCGATCGGACAGCGGCTGGCCCTTGCCGGTGGCGCCCATGACCAGGTTGCCGCGATTGTCGTCGTCGGACGGGATGCGTGCGAGCGCGTAGGGCACCGGTTCGCCGTCGAAGAGCAGGATGCGCTTGTCGCCGAGAGAGATCTCGGGAATATAGGTCTGTGCCATCGCGAACTGCCGCCCGTAATCCGTCAGCGTCTCGAACACGACGTTGGCATTCTTGTCGCCCTTGCGGATCACGAAGATCGAGCGGCCGCCCATGCCGCCGAGCGGTTTCACCACGACGTGGCCTTGCGCGGCAAGGAAGGCACGCATCTCGTCCATGGAGCGCGTGATCAGGGTGTCCGGAACGCAGTCGGGGAACCATGCCGTGAACGCTTTCTCGTTCATGTTCCTGAGCGCCTCGGGATCATTCATGATGAGCGCACCGGCGTGCCGGGCCCGGTCCAGTATGTACGTCGTATAGATGTACTCCATGTCGAACGGCGGGTCCTTGCGCATCAGGATCACGTCGAGCTCGCCCAGTGCGATCTCCCGCTCCTCGCCGAAATGCCACCAGCGCGCCTTGTCGTCCTCGACGTTCAGCCGCCGGGATCGCCCGAGCGCCGTGCCGGAAACGAGCTTCAGATCCGACTGGTTGAAATAGTGGATCTCGGCCCGGCGCCGTTCCGCCTCGAGCAGCATCGCGAGCGAGCTGTCCTTATAGGGCGTTATGGACTCGATCGGGTCCATTACCACGCCGACACGCAACGGTTTTGTAGCCATCTTGGGTACTGGTTCCTGTTATTTGCCGAAGGCGCCAACTATACAACCCGCTGGGGCGCGGCCGTGCCTTTTTCAGGCGCATAATGCGTCTGCGGCAGGCGTCGTAGCGGGACTTATGTCAATATGGTACAAGACATCCCTCCCGAACGATCCCCGGGTGCCTGGCGGCTTTCGTTCGGGGCTTTGGGGATAAGACAGAACGAGTCGCATAGATTCGCATTATCGTGAGGAGATCCGGTGTCCAGTAGTGCATCTCGAAGTCTCAACGGCCTCAAGATTCTGGTTATCGACGACAGCAAAACCATCCGTCGAACGGCAGAGACCCTGCTGACCAAGGAGGGTTGCCAGGTCTTTACCGCCATCGACGGCTTCGATGCGCTGTCCAAGATCGCGGATCACCAGCCCGACCTGATCTTCGTGGACATCATGATGCCGCGACTCGACGGGTACGAGACCTGCTCGCTGATCAAGCACAACAAGATGTTCAAGGAGACACCCGTGATCATGCTGTCGAGCAAGGACGGTTTGTTCGACCGCGCCCGCGGCCGTATCGTCGGGTCCGAACAGTACCTGACAAAGCCGTTTACCAAGGACGAACTGCTGGGCGCCGTATCGAACCAGATCGGTTAGGGCGCGGCATACGTTGTCATTATTCTGCAGAAGGAAGCACTGATGGCAGTCATTCTCATCATTGACGATTCGCCGACCGAGCTGCACCTGTTCCAGGGCATGCTCGAAAAGAAGGGCTTCGAGACGCTCGTTGCCGACAGCGGCGAGGAGGGATTGCGGCAGGCCCAGACCGCGCGGCCCGACTGCATCCTGATGGACGTCGTGATGCCCGGCATGAACGGCTTCCAGGCGACGCGCAAGCTCAGCCAGGATCCGCGCACGTCCAGCATCCCCGTCATCATCATCACCACCAAGGACCAGGAGACGGACAAGATCTGGGGCATGCGGCAGGGAGCCGTCGAGTACCTGGTCAAGCCGATTCGAGAGAACGAGCTCGTCGCGAAGATCAACGCGGTGATGGCTGACTGAATGAGTGCGTTCGTCGAGCTCGCGTCCCTGATCAAGCAGCCGTTCGAGCTGCTGCGCGAGATCGAGCGCCGCAGCATCGCGGTGCATTCGGGCGCCGGCGGTTCGGCGATGCCGGCGGAGTGGGTGGGCATCGGCTTTCGTATTGGCGACGAGCAGTTCGTGTCGAGCCGCGGACAGGTCCGCGAGGTGCTGATGCTGCCCGATTCGATGACACGTGTGCCCGGCGCAAAACGCTGGCTCCTCGGGATCGCGAACCTTCGAGGGCACCTGCTGCCGCTGGTCGACCTGAAGCTGCTGCTCGGCAGCGGCAGGACCACGCTGCGGCGAACGACGCGCGTCATCTCGGTCAATCATCGCGAAATTCCGGCCGGACTCGTCGTGGACGAAGTCCAGGGATTTCGGCGTTTCATGGATCAGGAATTCTCGGAGACGAGGACGCAGACGGCGGTGCGCTGCGAGCGTTTTCTCGCCGGAGAATACCGCCGCGGCGACGACAACTGGCCGGTCTTCGACCTGTTCGCGTTCGTGGAGAGCAATTTGTTCCTGCAGGCGGCAGACGAATGATCGTGCCGCCGACAGCGCCGGGAAGTCGCCGGGCTGCAGTCATTTACCGGGTTACACCTCATGGCTAAGAAAACTGACACAACCACCCTGTTCCGGATCGTGGCGCTGTTAACCGCGCTCGCGCTGCTTGCTGCGGCCGGTCTCGTGTATCTGCAGCCATCCGGTGGCGGCGCGGCATCGGCCGAGCTCGCGGCGCTGTCGCAGGCACTGCCGCTGCGCACCGCGAACGCGCTGGCGGGTCGCGACGGGGCGTTCGACGCGCTCGAGCGGGATCTCGGCAGGATGGCCGAACTGAGGCGCGCATCGGCCGCGCCGGGGAGCGCCGCAGACTGGCAGCTGCTCGAGTCGAAGGCATCGGCAATCGTCGGCCGGCGTGCAGCCATCGAGGCCGCCGCCGGGATACGCAGGGCCGGCAACGACATCGTGAAACTGGCCGAGGAATTGTTGACGCGCTCGGGCTCCACGGCGGTGATGCAGGAGGCGCAGCAGCGCGCAAGCGATATCGCGAGCGCAGCATCCGGCTTGCGCGGCAGCGCTGATGTAAACGCGGCGCTGGCCGCCATAGACGGGCATGTCGAATTCCTGCGCTCCGTGAGCGGTGCGCTCGCGGGAGAATCGAGCGCGATCGACGTGGCACCCCTGGACGCGGAAGGCCAGGCCGCGGTCGTCGAACCGCTGCAGGCCCTGCTTGCCGACCTCGAGGGCCATGCCGATACGGTGCGCAGCAACACGGGCCAGCTGACAGGCATCGGCACGGCACAGCAGGAGGTGGCGGCCGCGGCCGCTGCGCTGGCGGACGCCTTCCGCGTCGGCAGCGCGGGCGGGGTACTGCCCGGCGTCCTGTCCAGCGGCCTGATCCCGATCGCGCTGATGTTGTTTGCCGTCGTGCTGATCGTGGTGCTCGTCCTGCTGAACGTGCGCATGGCCGCTTTCGAGCGCCAGGCGCGCGACCAGGGCCAGCGCAACGAAAGAAACCAGCAGGCGATCCTGCGACTGCTTGACGAGATGGGCAGCCTCGCGGACGGTGATCTCACCGTCGAGGCGACAGTCACGGAGGACATCACGGGCACAATCGCCGATTCGTTCAACTACGCGATCGAGGAATTGCGCAAGCTGGTTACCACCGTCAACGAAACGGCGATCATGGTCGACTCGGCGGCGAAGCAGACGGAGAACGCTGCCGCACACATGTCCCGCGCGGCGGACAACCAGGCGCGCGAGATCAATGCGGCGACCGAGTCCATCGTGTCGATGGCCAAGTCGATCGAGGAGGTATCGGGTAACGCGGAGCGTTCGTCGGACGTAGCGCGCCACTCCGTCGAAGTCGCGCACAAAGGCGGCGAGGCCGTGCGGCGCACGATCGACGGCATGAACACCATCCGTGAGACCATCCAGGACACCTCGAAGCGCATCAAGCGCCTCGGCGAGAGTTCGCAGGAGATCGGCAACATCGTCGAACTGATCAACGATATCGCCGAGCAAACCAACATCCTCGCGCTGAATGCGTCGATCCAGGCGTCAATGGCGGGCGAAGCCGGACGCGGATTCGCGGTCGTCGCCGACGAGGTCCAGCGCCTCGCCGAGCGCTCGACCAACGCGACCAAGCAGATCGAAGTGCTCGTCAGCACCATTCAGTCGGATACCAAGGAAGCCGTCGTCTCGATGGAGCGCAGCACGACAGACGTGGTCGGCGGCGCGCTGCTCGCAGAGAATGCCGGCGCGGCGCTCGATGAGATCGAACAGGTATCCAACCAGATTGCGAGCCTGGTCCAGAACATCTCGAGTTCGGCGCGCGAACAAGCCGGTTCGGCGGCGGACGTTACGCGTCGCACGACCCGGCTCAGGGAGATCAGTGAGCAGACGGGCAAAGCCACGACGGCGACCGCGGCAGCGATCTCGAAACTGTCGGAATTCGCGTCGCAGCTCCGCAAGAGCGTTGCCGGCTTCAGGCTGCCGGATAATGTCCCTTCGGGTACAACGCGCATGACGGCGCCGCCTTCCGACGCAACCGGCGTGCAGCCGGGCAAGAAGACGGGCACGGGCTGACAGCAACGGAACGATGACGGGCGACACCGGTATACGCGACGCGCGCGAGCAGGACGAAATCACGGGTCCTGTCAACGCACTCGCCATCATCAGCAACGAGCTGATGGAGACCATCCGCAATGCGCACCTCGCCATCGAGGATTGCGTCGACGGGCGCGGCGGTCCGCAGGCGCTCGCCCGCGCCGCCAACCTGCTGCACCAGGCCCGCGGTGCGCTGCAGCTGGCAGAAACCTACGGTGCCGCGCTGCTGGCGGAAGAGATGGAGCTCGCCTGCAAATACCTCGCGTCATTGCGACCGGGTAAAGGCCGGGAGGACGGACTCGATGCGCTGACTCGTGCGATGGTCCAGCTGCCGGCGTACATCGAACGTCTGCTCGGCGGTGGCAGGGATATCGCGCTCGTGCTGCTGCCGATGCTGAACGATCTGCGCGCGGCACGCGGCGAGCCGCTGCTGTCGGAGGGCACCCTGTTATTGCTGAACCTGTCGCCGAGCCGCAACGAAACGGCAATAGCGCGGCCGGAGGCCGGCGCCGAGGACCCGGTCACGGTGGCGCGGCGGCTACGGCCCAAGTTCCAGCTGGCGTTGCTCGGATGGATAAAAGGCGGCAATACGCAACAGCACCTGGAGACCCTTGCCAAGGTCACGGCCGCGCTGGAGAATTCCGCCACGCGCGACGACATGTATCAGCTGTGGTGGGTCGCGGGCGGTGTGCTCGAGTCCCTGCAGAATCGCGGGCTCGAGACCTCGGTGGCGCTGAAGCGGCTGCTGGGGCAGGCGGACCGGCAGATCAAGTTCGTGATCGACGAGGGTACCCAGGCCTTCGACAAGCACCCGGTCGACGACCTCCTCAATAACCTGCTGTACTACGTGGCGCGATCGAGCACGGCGGGCCCGCGTATCAGCGAGATCCGCTCGGCGTTCAACCTGGCCGAACTGCTCCCCGGCGACGAGCAGGTGGAGCACGCCAGGGAAGCGTTGTCGGCGCCGAGCGTCAAGCTCATGAAGACGGTCGCGTCGGCGATCAAGGAAGATCTTGCGCGCGTCAAGGACGTGCTGGATATCTTCGTACGGACCGGCATGAACAAGTCGTCCGAGCTGGTGCCGCAACTCGAACTGCTGAAGAAGATCAGCGATACGCTGGGCGTGCTCGGGCTCGGCGAACTGCGCAGCGACATCGACGGCGAGATCGATCGCCTGAAGTCCGTCGTCGAACGCGGTGGCGCCACCAACGACACCGTCGTTCTCGACATCGCATCCACGCTGCTGCGTGTCGAGGACCGGCTCGACCAGCAGCTCATCCGGCTGACGGTGCCGCAGGATGCGCCAGCGCCTGCCGATTCCGACATGTCGCCACAGGATGCCGCCGATTACCGGCAGGTCGCCGAGTCGGTCATGCGCGAGTGCATCATC
>JBFIHC010000054.1:0-21419 GCA_041601995.1 Woeseiaceae bacterium
GCAGGGGTCGAAACAGCCCCAAGGCGGTTTCGATCAATCTTGTCGGGCGCGCCAAATACAAGAACGCCCCCTTGCGGGGCCCGCTCTCGTATTCGGTGTGTCGCATCAAGATCGAGCTTTGTTCGACAAATTGCGCCAGCAATTTGGACGCGCGCAGCGCGCCCCGAAGGGGTCGAAACAGCGTTGAGGCTGTTTCGATCAATCCTGTCGGGCGCGCCAAATACGAGAAGGTGTATTCCGGTAACCAGGTTTACACCTTATTCCGGGCTCTTAGCCAACACTCCCTCGAACGCGACAACCCAAAATGCTGGTGCTATTTATCGTAACGCGTTACGATAAATAGGTGAAAACCAAGTCAACCAAAAGGGGTCGCCCCCGGAAAGGCAAGCCTATGACTGCCGCTGAGCGGATGCGGGCGTATCGGAAACGCAAGCGCGACGCCGGATTGAAGAGCGTTCGACGGTGGGAGCCCGAGGAAGGGGTTGGCACGCGCCGCTATTCTGACCATCGCATCCTGGATGCTCGCAGTCTGGCAATGCACTGCAAGATTGCGCAGAAAATCACGCGCGACCCGAATTTGCTCGACATAGCCAAAACGAACCTCGAACGATGGAGTTCGAAGTCGAAAGATCCACAGCCGCAATACCTTCGCGAATGGGAACAAATACTCGAGCGTCCCTGGCCGGAAATAGCGGAGCTAATCACCAGCATGAGCGAGGACGCGACGAGGCTTCGGTCATCATCTCCGTTTGCGGGTGTCCTTACAACTGCCGAGCGAGATCAGATTTATGAAGCGTTCCGAGCTTGAGCACATTATCCGCGCCAGCGGCGAAATCGCTGGCGATGCTGAAATAATTGTCATCGGCAGCCAAGCGATTCTGGGTCAGTTTCCCAATGCACCAGTGCGACTCCTGGTATCGATGGAAGCCGATATCTACCCCAAAAACCATCCGAAGAAAGCAGACAAGGTCGATGGTGCGATTGGCGAGGGCTCATCGTTTCACCAACTGCATGGCTACTATGCCCAGGGGGTTGGGAAGACAACAGCCGTACTGCCGGAGAACTGGGAAAGTCGTTTGATTGCAGTGAACAATGAGAATACAAACGGTGTAACGGGGTACTGTCTGGAAGTTCATGATCTTGCGATTTCAAAGTTGATCGCGATGAGGCCAAAGGATCTAAAATTTGTGCAGGAACTGGCGCGACACGACATGATCGACAAGAAGACAATGCTTCGCCGACTCAAACGCACGAACCTCGACGCATCGATACTTCGCGCTGTTCTAACGCGCATCGACTCCTTGTTTAAGTCCTGATACCTACACTCCGAAGGCAGGGATCAGAGGTTCGATCCGAGGAGCGCGAAGCGCGACGACAGGCCGAGCAACGCAAGGCCCGTCGCGGAATACGGGTTGCGGGAAAGTTCAAATGCCGACCTGCCTGCTGCGGAGATTATCTTCCAGACGATCGAGGGCTCAGGGAGCCCGCTATTCCTTTCGTGCGGGAGCATGATTCGCAACCGATCAGGGAAAGAATGCAATACACTGTGCGGGCGACGACAAAGCAGGAGAGTTCGATGCCACGTTCAGTAATAGTTTGTGTCACAGTCGCCGTGCTGCTGGCGGGTTGCGCCGGCCTGCGGCCGGGCTGGGAAACACCGACCGTCACCGTGAAATCGGTGCGGGCGATCCCGTCGCAGGGGATGCTGCCCGAATTCGAGATCGATCTGCACGTGGTCAACCCGAATCGCGAGGCGCTGAGGCTCGCCGGCGTGTCCTACACGGTAACTCTCGAAGGCCATGAATTGATCAAGGGTGTCGGCAACAATCTGCCGGTGATCGAAGGCTACGGCGAGGGCGACATCACGCTCATTGCATCGGCCGACTTGTTCGCGGGCGTCGGACTGATCCGCGAACTGATGTCGAGCCAGAAAGACACGCTCCGCTACAGTTTCGAGGCGAAGCTCGACCCCGGTGCATTGCGGCCCTCGATCCGTGTCAAGGATTCGGGCGAAGTATCACTATCCGGCGCGCGTGGATCCGCGGCCGGCCAGCGCTAACGCCCGGGTTATTCCGGTGCGGAGAACTACCCGCGATGGCGTGAGCACCTCCGCCAGTATTGCGTCGATCCATGACTGACCGTAACGACGAAAGCGGCCTGCACCGGAGCATTCGCCTGCTGTACCACGGCCGCAGCCGCAACGCCGCGATGTTCCGCTATGGCCTGGTCGCCTTCGACGTCGCCACCATCGTCTATTTCCTGCTGACGGTGGCCGCGGCACACAAGCCCCTGCTCGTGGTCATCAACCTGGTCCTCGGTGTGCTCATCCTGCTGGATTTCGGCGCCCGGCTATGGGTCGCCGAAAACCGTCGCAAGACGCTGCTGCGGGTCTATACGATCGCAGACATCATCGTCATCGCCTCGCTGTTCCTTGCGCCGCTGCTCACGGAAAACCTGGCCGTGCTGCGGGTGCTTCGCGGCCTGCGGCTCATCCATTCCTACCGTTTGCTTCACGACCTCCGCCGCGACGTGCGTGCTTTCCGCGTTCACGAGGACGCGATCTTCGCAGCCGTCAACCTGTTCGTCTTTATTTTTGTCACCACGTCGATCGTCTACGTACTGCGTTTCGGTGAAGAGGCCAGCGTCGTCAATTACATCGATGCGCTCTACTTTACGGTCGCGACACTGACGACCACCGGTTTCGGCGACATCACACTGACCACCCCCGGCGGAAAGATCCTGTCCGTGTTCATCATGATTTTCGGGGTGGCGCTGTTTGTTCGCCTCGCCCGAGCGATCTTCCAGCCGGCCAAGGTGCGGCACAAATGCCCGGAATGCGGCCTGAAGCGACACGATCCCGATGCCCTGCATTGCAAGCACTGCGGTGTGCCGATCAAGATCGAAACCGAAGGCGTCGAATAACGTGGGTCTGACGATGTCCAGCGCTTTCATCCCGGAACACGAGGTCTACGAATTCCTGTCCGCTGTGGACATCGGGACGCCGCGCCATCGGTTTATCGACAACGAGAAAACGATGGCCGACGCGCCGTTCGAAGACGGTGAGCCGGTGGTCGTCAAGGGGATTGCGCGGGACCTGTGGCACAAGTCGGATAGCGGCGCGCTGGCGTTCTGCGACTTCGACAGCGACGCCCTAGCGGCAATGCACGTCAGCATGCGCGAGCGGGTCGGGGACCGATTCGACTGGCTCGGGACCCTGATCGCGGAGCGAGTCGAGTTCCGGCGCGCAAGCCAGGCGCCGAGCGAGATCTTCGTGAGCCTGCAAAGGGACCAGTGCTGCGGCGCCATCATCAGCTTCGGGTTCGGCGGTCTCCTGACCGAGGAATGGGCGCGGGAGCTGAAGCAGTCCCTTCTCGTCTGGCCTGCTTCCGTGTACACGCCGGAAGAGGCGCTCGATGAACTGGCCGGGCACTGGCTCGGCAGGATCCTGCTCGGCGATAGTCGCCAGCAGGCGGCGCTGACCGAGCGGGCGACCCTGCTCGGCTTCCTCGCGAAACTCTGGAAGCTCGACGAACTGATGGCGCACGAGCGCATCGGCCTGCTTGAGCTGAACCCGGTGGTCGTGGACGGCAAGGGATCTTTCGTCGCGCTCGACGGCGTCGGCCTTCGCGCCACAGAGACGCACGAGGAGGCCTGTCCCGTGCCGCTGAAGGACGACAGCTTCCTCGAGCCGCGCCGGATCGCGCTTGCCGGTGTATCGGCGAAAGCCGGCAGCGTGGGTGGACTGATACTCGAAAACCTCCGCAAGTCGTCGTTGCCGGAGGATGGCCTGGTGGTGATCAAGCCCGGCGTCGACGCGTTCGACGGCGTGCGCTGCGTCTCCGACGTTGCTGCGCTCGCTCGAGATCCGGTCGACATACTGATCATCGCCCTGCCGGCTAGCCAGTGCGTGCCGATGATCGAGGCGCTGTGCGAGCAGGGCGGCGGCGCGGCGGTCGTTTACATCGTCGCCGGCGGCATCGGTGACGGCGCCGACCGGGAGGGTTTCGGCGAACGACTGTCGAATCTCATCGAGTCGCGCCGCCGTGATGGCAAGTGGTGCCCGGCCATCGTCGGGCCCAACGGACTGGGCATGCTCCTGTCGCCGCTCAAGCTCAACAGCCTGTTCATCCCGCAGAGCAAACTGAACGTCGAGTTCGAACCGGACTCGGATGTCGCACTGATCAGCCAGAGTGGCGCGTTCCTGATCACGCGCCTGTCGCGTCATTCGAATCTGCGCCTCAAGTACGGCTTCTCGATCGGCAACCAGCTGGACATGAAGCTGTCGGATTTCATGGCGCTGGTCGCCCGGGACAAGTCGGTGCGAGTGCTCGGCATCTACGTCGAGGGCTTCGTCGGCGGCGACGCCTGCGCCGTTGCGAAGCTGGTCGAGCAGTTCCGCGCGGAGAATCGCCACGTCATCATTTACAAAGGCGGCCGCTCGCAGCTCGGACGGTCGGCAGCGCAGAGCCATACGGGCGCGATGACCGGCGACTACCACGTGCAGAAGCGGCTGCTGCACAAGGCGGGCGCGATACTCACCGAGTCGTTCAACCAGTTCAACGCGGTGCTCAAATGGATGGCCGCCTACCCGGACCTGCGCACGCTCGGCACGCTGGCGATCGTCACGAATGCCGGCTACGAAACGGTCGGCAGCGTCGATACCCTCGGTGACGGCGACACCGGGCGCCTGTACCCGCTCGGCGAGGAGGATCGGGCCTTGCTGGGCTCGATTCTCGAGCGTCACGGCATGCACGGACTGGTGGCGGCAGCGAATCCGCTGGACCTGACGCCGATGGCGGACGAGACTGTCTATTTCGACTGCGTCGAAGCGATGATCGGTTTCGGGGCCGGCGTCGTGATGCTGGGACTCGTGCCGCTGTCGGAGCAGCTCGACACACAGCAGCTGACGCAGGCGGAGGCTTTTGCCGCGCGACTCAGATCGCTCGCGCAGTCGAGCGGGCGGCTCGTGGGCGTCGTCATCGACGCCGGTGTCCCCTACCACCGCTACCGGGCCGTCTTCGAGCGCCAGGGCTTCCCGGTGTTCGACGGCATGGATATGGGGGTACTCGGCATTAATGTCCTGAAGAATAGCCGGTAGAATGAACCGATGAGCGACTCGAGCGAGCACGTCCACAGCGATATCCGCCGACACGGCATCCGCGTAGCCAGGCTCGTCGAAGATGCCGGCCTCAGCATCATCCTGCTGGCGACGCTGGTCGCCGGCGGTATCGAGATTCGGCACATGTGGGTCCAGCAGAACGTCATGCTGACCGACCTGCTGCTGATGTTCATCTACGTCGAGACCGTGACCATGGTGAAGATCTACTGGGAGTCGGGAAAACTGCCGGTCCGGATGCCGCTGTACATCGCCATCGTCGCGATCGCGCGCTACCTGATCATCGATGTCAAGGACATGGATGCGCTGCGGGTCATCGCCGTGGCGTCGAGTATCCTGGTAATCGCGGCCGCCGTCCTCGTCGTGCGCTACGGTCACGTCAAACTTCCCTACCCCGCGAGTAGCGACGCGGAACGTTCCGCCGACTAGCCGACCGGAGCCCGACATGGCCGCTGGCAGCTTGCTTACTCTGCTCGACGATATCGCCACGTTGCTGGATGACGTGTCGGTCATGACGAAGGTTGCCGCCAAGAAGACGGCCGGCGTCCTGGGCGACGATCTCGCCCTCAATGCGCAACAGGTCACCGGCGTGCGTGCTGAGCGCGAGCTGCCGGTCGTGTGGGCGGTATTCAAAGGCTCCGCGCTCAACAAGCTGGTCATGGTGCCCGCGGCGCTGTTCCTGAGCGCGGTGTTCCCGTGGATCATCACGCCGCTACTGATGCTCGGCGGCGCGTTCCTGTGTTACGAGGGCTTCGAGAAGGTCGTGCACCGCCTGTTGCACCCGCCGGCCGAGGACCGCAAGGAGCACGCCAGGCGCATCCAGGCGCTGGCTGATCGTCAGGTGAACATGGCGAAATTCGAGAAGCAGCGCATCCGCGGCGCGATACGCACCGACGCCATCCTGTCCGCCGAGATTATCGTCATCGCGCTCGGCACCGTGAGGGACGCGGACCTCGCCGTTCGCATCGGCGTGGTGTCGTCGATCGCCGCGCTGATGACCGTCGGCGTGTACGGGCTCGTCGCCGGCATCGTCAAGCTCGACGACGTGGGTATGCACTTCATGGAGAAGACCGGCGAGTCCAGGATGGTGGCGCTGCAACGGCGGTTCGGGGGGATGCTCCTGAGCTTCGCGCCCGTCATGATGAAGACCCTGTCCGTGCTCGGCACGGCCGCGATGTTTCTGGTCGGCGGCGGCATCATCGCGCACGGCCTGCCTCTGCTCGCCGTGTGGCTGCACGATATCGAGAGCGTGGCCCACGACCTGCCGGTCGCGGCCGACCTGTTCTCGGGCCTGGCAGCAATGCTGTTCAACGGCGTCACCGGGATCGTCGCCGGCGGCCTGCTCGTCGGCGCCCAGCAGCTGGTCAAGCGAATCCGGCCGAGCAAGCCGGACAAGGCGTGACAGGCAACGCGGTCGACTGCCGAATCGATGCGCACGGCCATGCACTTGCGGCCAGCGTATTCGAGCAACCGGGCTCCGACACGGCCGTTGTCGTCAACGCGGCAACGGGCGTGCCGCGGCAGTTCTACAAGAATTTCGCGGACTACCTCCACGCACACGGCTGGATCGCTGTTAGTTACGATTACCGGGGTATTGGCGAGTCGGCCCCGGCCAGGCTGCGCGGCCTTGATGTGTGCATGCGTGACTGGGCGCTGATCGACATGCCCGCGGTGATCGACTGGCTGTCCTGCGAGTTCCGGCCGCGGCGCATCTTCGCCGTCGGCCACAGTTTCGGCGGACAGGGCATCGGGATGCTCGAGCGGCCGGGGGCTATTACCGCCATGGTCGGCGTTTCGGCACAGAGCGGATACTGGGGCGTGCAGGGCGGCGCGGAACGATACAGGGCATGGTTCGCAGTGACCGTCATGATCCCCGTCCTCACGCGAGTCTTCGGCTACTTTCCCTGGAGCACGTTCGCCGCCGGGGAGGACCTGCCAAAAGGCGTTGCGCTCGAATGGGCACGCTGGTGCCGGAACCAGTACTACCTGCTCGGTGACGAGACCCTGCCGCTCGATCGTTATGACCGGTTCGACGCACCGATACTCGCTTACAGCATCGAGGACGACGACTGGGGCACGGCGCGCGCGGTCGACGCCATGATGCGGGCCTACCCCAACGTCACCCGCAAGCACCTGGTGCCCGCAGACTACGGCCTCGAGAAAGTGGGTCACATGGGATTCTTCCGGCGCGGCTCGGAACCGATCTGGGACGAGGCGATCGCCTGGCTGGAAAACGCGGCTAGTCGGGATTGACGACCCAGTCCGGGTCCTCGAACTCACCGATGACGCGAATATCGACGAATTCGGCCTGCTCCGCGATGATGCGCTGGACCACCGTCGACGGCTGCGCTTCCATCGCATCCCGGTCCGCCTTGCTGTCCCAGCTGGCAATCGCGAGCAGCGTGTCGTCGTCGCCGATCTTGCGGTGCAGTCGCGTACCGCGCGCCCCCGGCGCCTGCTGGATGATCTCGCTCGCGCGCACCCACGCCTCGGCATAGGCCTCCGTGCTGTAGCCCGGTCTCACGCGCACTTCAAAGACGAAAATCACGGGTACTGGCGCCCGGTTTCGATGTCCCGGACGACGCGGCCGAACGGCAATAGCGCGAGGGGCAGGAGCTTGATGTGCTGCATCGCGAGCGGGATGCCGACGATGGTCAGCGCGAACAAGGCGGCGAGGCACAGGTGCATGATGGCCAGTTCGAGCCCGGGCAGGATGATCCAGATGATGTTCATGATCAGCGCCAGCGCGCCGCCCGGCGGTTCTGTTTCCTGCACCTCGCGGCCGAACGGCGCAAGAACGCCGCCCGCCAGCTTGAAGCACTGGATGCCGAACGGGATGCCGATGATCGTGAGGCACAGCACGAGGCCGCCCAGCAGGTAGCCGAAGAAAATGACGAATCCGCCGAAGATGAAAAACAGGATATTCCCCAGGAACGACATTGCGGCCTCTCTTGATGCTCGGGCTGAAATGCTACACGAGTCCGGGGCAGCCTGTTGATTCGTCCCGGCGGTCGTCCGTTCGTCCCACAGCGTTGGTGTCCGCGAACTCCGGCCGTCGAGAATCGTCTCACCCCTGAAACGGGGGGAGGACGAGTCAATGGACGAGCGCATGGCGGCTTTCCTGGTCTCGCTACTTTTTGTCGCTGGTTGCGAAGGTGGCAGCGACGGCGTGGTCAGGCAGCCGGAGCCCGTCGATCCAATCTGCGATTCCACCAGCGTGCTCGAGGGCGGCGACTTCGCGACCGTGAACCGGACATTGTTCGTCGACGGCGCGGCGTTTGCCGGGAAATCGGTATGGATCTACGCGGAAAGCGACTCCTTTTACAGCCTCGATCACAGCCGCTCCAACTTCGATGCGTTTACGCAGCCCGGCGGCGTTGCCGACTTCGAGGTCTTCCGGCGCGATCCGGGCCGCAACGGGCATTTCATCATCAACGACGCGCAGCGCTGGGACGCGATGGTCGACGCCTATATCCGCGGGCTGCAATGATCGACCTGATCTAGATCAAGGCGCGTGTCGCTCGGAAGCGCCAGCATCGCCTCATTGAAAACCGGAAATGGAAATCGACCGCTCCAGGAAACACCAGGCCAATGTGGCCAGGCGGCTCGTCGTATCATCCGGCGTGCTCCCTTTCCTCGGCAGCGAAATTCGCCGGCTGAAGCAATGATCGAGTTCTATCCCTACATCAAGCTGCTGCACGTCGGTGCCGTGATCGCGAGCGGCTCGCTGTTCCTGTTGCGGGGACTCGCCGTGCAGAGCGGGATGACGTGGGCCATGGCGGCGCCGGTGCGTTACCTGAGCTACAGCATCGATATCGTTCTGCTAACGGCCGCCCTGATGTTGCTCGCGGTGTTGCCCGCCGCGGTGTTCGCGAACGGCTGGCTGTGGCTGAAGCTAACGTTGCTCGTCGTCTATGTCGGTCTCGGGACGTTTGCGCTGAAACGCGGCCGCACGCCGGCGATCCGCCTCGTCTGTTTTCTCGGCGCGCTGGCCGTGTTCGCGTGCATGTACATGATCGCGCGCACGCATGACCCGCTGGGTCCGTTGCGCCTGATCGGAACGTGGCTTCAATGAGCCCGCATCCCGCAAGAAGACTGGTGCCGTTCGCGTACGGCTTCCGGCCATTCTTTCTGCTCGCGGGCATCTTCGCCGCGGTTTCGGTCGCAGCCTGGCTGTGGGTTTACAGTGCCGGCGCGGTCGCCGATCCGCGCATGCCGCCGCCGTACTGGCACGGTCACGAGATGATCTTCGGCTTCATCGGCGCCGCGATGGCCGGCTTCCTGCTCACGGCGGTGCCGAGCTGGACGGGCGGCCGGGGGTTCTCCGGGCCGCCGCTCGTCGTGTTGACCGCCCTGTGGTTTGCCGGCCGCATTGCATTTGGTATCGGTGACGGCCTGCCTGTTGCCCTGCTGTGCCTGGCGGAACTCGCCTTCATTCCTGCCCTGGTGCTGCTCATCGCACCGTCACTGTTCAGGAGCGGCAGCCGCAACAGGCCACTGCTCGCCATGTTGATGGCATTCTGGGCCATGGACGCCGTATTCATGTACGGCGTGGCAGCCGGCGACATGGCCACCGCCGCCGCGGCGCTGCGCGGTGCACTCGGTCTCGTCCTGACGCTGGTTACCGTGATCGGCGGGCGCATCGTGCCGGCGTTTACGCGGAACGCCCTCAACCAGACCGGGCAGGACGCGTCGATCCGTTCCTACGCCGTCGTCGAGAAGCTGATCGTATCGGTCATGCTCGCGTATGCCGTGGCCGACATCGTTTCTCCGTCCGGAACCATGACGGCATTCGTCGCGGCTCTCGCGGCTGCGCTGCAGGGCTGGAGGCTCTCCGGCTGGCAGGGGTTGCGCACGGTGACCCGGCCGATCGTGGCGATACTCCATGTTGCTTACCTGTGGCTGCCGATCGGCCTCGCGCTGAAAGCGGCGTTCCTGTTCGGCGGCTTCGCCTGGGCCGCGTACTGGCAACATGCGCTGGGCGCCGGCGCCGCGGGCACGATGATTCTCGCCGTAATGACGCGCGCGGCCCTCGGCCATACAGGAAGGCCACTGCGCGCGCATCCGGTCACGGCCGTGGCCTACGCGTTGCTGACCGTGGCCGTGGTCGTCCGGGTTTTCGGTCCTGGCCTGTTGCCGGGGCAGTACGTCGCGGTCGTGATGACGGCCGGCACGCTCTGGCTGCTCGCGTTCGTGTTATACCTCGCCGTTTACGCACCGGTGCTCCTTATGCCAAGAGTCGACGGCAAGGCGGGTTAGAGGAGCGCATTCGTCTGCCGGGTCCTCTAGACGATGAGTCCGATGATCGGGAGTGCTTCGTTTTATTCGGCCCTGCCGATGCCGCGGCGCGGATCGAATTCCTGCGCGTTCTAGCCGGGACCGAGCACGTCCTCGTTGATGACGAAGGCATTTGTCGGACGGCCTTCCGCCCACCTCCAGCGTGCGCCGATTTTCCAGCGTTCGTCGATCTGTTTCGGATTTCAGCTAGAATTGGAAGAGATCGGTGGCCACCGGAGAGCAGCGCCATGAAGGATACGCTCGGCAAGCTGCGCAGCATCGTTAACGACGCTACGCTCAGCCCCGCACAGAAAGCGCGTTACCTGGCGCTGGAAGCCGAAAACCTGTTGCCTTACCCGGCGCTCGACGCGGAGACGCAGCAGGCGCTCGATGAACGCGTCATCTGCGACATGTATGAGGGTCACGCGCCCTACAGGCCGAGGTACGTGCTGCCCGACTATAGCGTGGTGTTGCGCGAAGGCAGCGATTACCTGGAGCTGCCGCCGCCGGCGTCCCTCGATGAAGCGATCAACACGTTGATGATCGCGTATCACCACGTGCCCTCGATAACGGGCATGCCCGTCTACATCGGCCAGCTCGACGAACTGCTGCTGCCGTTCTGCGACGGCGTCGGCGACGACACACTCTACGAGCAGATAAGGCTCTTCTGGCGCTACCTGGATCGCACGCTGCCGGACGCCTTCATGCACGCCAACATCGGGCCGACCGACAACCGGGTCGCGCGCGCGATCCTGCGGGTCGACGCCGAACTCAGGCAGATCGCGCCCAACCTGACGCTGCTCTACGACCTCGAGACCAGCGGCGATGGCATCCTGGCGATGGCCGCGCAGAATATTGCCGCATGCTGCAAGCCGCATATCGCCAATCACGCCGTGCATGCCGATGCGTTCGACGAACGCGGTTACGGCATCGTCAGCTGTTACAACGTGCTGCCGCTGGCCGGCGGCGCTGCAACGCTGACGCGCGTCAACCTGAAGGAAGTCGCACGCCGGGCTAGCGGCGAGGCGGACTTCTTCGACGACGTCCTGCCGCGTTACCTGGAGCTCAATTTCCGCCTGACCCAGTCCCGGGTCGACTACCTGCACGATGAGTCCGGTTTCTTTGATAGCTTCCTGGTGCAGGAGGGCTGGATCGACAGGGATCGCTTCACGGCGATGTTCGGTGTCTTCGCGATGGCCGAGGCGGTCAACACGCTGCAGGACAAGCAAGGCCGGGACGGGCGCTACGGCGTCGACGAAGCGGCCAATTTGCTCGGCTACCGCATATCGGCGGCGCTGTCGGAGGCGGTCCGCAAGCGGCCGATGGACAAGGTCTGGCGCGGTCGAGCGCTGCTGCATTCGCAGGCCGGGCTGAGCGACGACAAGGCGGCTACGCCGGGGGTGCGGATCCCTTACGGCACCGAGCCCGATCCCGTCACCCACGTGCGAGCGCTTGCGCCGCACCATCGCTATTACGACGCGGGTATCAGCGAGATACTCACGGTGGACGAGAGCATCACGAACAATCCGCGGGCGCTCGCGCAGCTCTGTGAAGGCGCGTTTGCGAGCGGGTTCCGCGAGTTTACCGTCAATGTCGCCAACAACGACCTGGTGCGCGTCACCGGCTACATGGTCCGCCTGTCGGACATCCGCAGGTTCAGGGAGCAGCGGGGTTCGCGAACCAACACGACGGTGCTCGGAGCGGAGGCCGCGGAGCTCACCGGGATACTCGATCGCAGGCCGCGCGTGGTAGGCAATGAACTCCGTCCGGGCTACGGTCAGTAAGGTCCTCACCTACTCGATCGTGGACGGCCCGGGCAACCGGCTGGTGATCTTTCTGCAGGGCTGCAACTTCGACTGCAGCGTCTGCCACAATCCGCACACGATCGGCGAATGCAATCACTGCGGCGACTGCGTTCCCGCCTGTCACGCCGACGCGCTGTCGCTCATCGATGGCAAGGTCGTGTTCGACCCGGTGAACTGCGACCGCTGCGACGATTGCCTCGAGGCCTGCCCGATCGACGCCAACCCGATGGTGCGTGAATACGGCATCGGGGAAATCCTGGCGCTGGCGCGCGAACATCGGCCGTTCCTGACCGGGATCACCGTGTCCGGCGGCGAGCCTACCCGGCAGCTCAAGTTCGTCGTCGCGCTGTTCGAGGCAATCAAGGCGGATGAGGCGCTCGCCGGTCTCGATTGCTTCATCGACAGCAACGGCAGCCTCGGCGCATCCGGATGGAAGCTGCTGCTCCCGGTTACGGACGGCGTCATGCTCGACATCAAGAGCTTCGACATTGCCCTGCACCGCGAGCTGACCGGCAAGGACAACGTCAAGAGCCTGCGTGCGGCGCGATTGCTGCATGATGCGGGCAAACTCCACGAATTGCGCTTCCTGCTGGTGCCGGGCAAGACCGACGGCGAGGCGGAGCTCGACGCGCTGATCGATTTCGTCAGGACACTCGGCGGTGACATTCGCGTGAAGCTCAACGCGTTTCAGCACCACGGCGTGCGAGCGGCAGCGCGGGAGTGGGCGCCGATGCCGAAGGCCGGCGTCGACCGGGCTGCCGAAAGGCTGCGCTCCGCGGGGATTCGCAACGTCGTCACGCCGGCCGTGTACCTCTGAACGGCGTAAGAGCAATGCACCGGGGCGACGAATGCCGTGACATCGCGCGGCGGCTGTAGCGGGTGATAACGCAGCCCGTCGGCGGGCGCGGTGGAGAATCGTTGCAGCTGCGGGGCTTTCGACCGGTATCAGTTAGCCCCGTCTCGCAGCTTCAGGATGCGCTGTGCGGCCTGCTCGATGTCGCTGCCGAATGACACGATGCCGTCTTCGTGTCCGCCCATGACGGCGACACCCTGCCCGGCGAAATCCGTCGTTTCGTAAAGCCGCCGGAACTCGCGCGCCATTTCCGGCGTGCCGTAGCTTGCGGTGCGGGCGGTGGTCGGAACGCGGTCGACCAGTTCGCTCCACAAACCCGCATCGTGCACGTGAACGATGGCGCGGATGTCGCCATCCAGCGCATAAATCGCTGCGTGCGTCAGCGCCTCGGACGAAGCCTGCACGGGACCTTCGCAGTACACCCGGTTGGCGTCGATATCGCAGCGGGTGACGCGGGCGTAATGGCGCTCGTCGGTTGCCGCGATGTGCCCGGTCTGCGTGCCGCTGATGATGAACGTATCCGCATCGCCATCGCGGATACTGACATTACCGAAGCCGACGCCGTGCTCCGGGTAGTAGCCGATGAGGCCGTGCTCGAAAAGCCTGTTGCGCCAGGCATTGAGTTCCGCGATCTCGTGTACCGGAAGGGCCGATGCGTCGTGCCAGTCGCATTCGTACTTTGTATAGCCTTCGTCGATCACGGGCCGGCACCGGCACATTCCGGGAACAGCCGCGCGAGACCCTGCTCGCTCGCTTCACACACGCCCCGTTCCGTGATCAGCCCCGTGATGAGCCGCGCCGGCGTGACGTCGAAGGCATCGTTCCTGACCGGCGAGCCCTCGGCGACGACACGCACCTCGCGGATTCTGCCGGCATCGAGGCCGGAGACGTGCGTCACTTCGTCGGCGTCGCGTTCCTCGATCGGGATGTCGCGCAGCCCGTCGGCGATGGTCCAGTCGATGGTGGTGGACGGCAGGGCAACGTAGAAAGGAACGCCGTTGTCGTGAGCGGCGAGCGCTTTCAGGTAGGTGCCGATCTTGTTGGCGACGTCGCCGGCGCGAGTGGTCCGATCGGTGCCGGTGATGCACAGGTCCACGCGCCCGTGCTGCATCAGGTGGCCGCCGGCGTTATCGACGATGACGGTGTGCGGAATGCCGCTGCGCGCCAGCTCCCACGCGGTCAGCTGCGATCCCTGGTTGCGGGGGCGGGTCTCGTCCACCCAGACGTGCATCGAAATGCCGCGTTCCTGCGCGACGTACATCGGTGCGGTCGCGGTACCCCAGTTGACCGTTGCGAGCGAACCGGCGTTGCAGTGCGTCAGGATGTTGACCGGCTCGCCCGTTTTCGCGTCCGCGATCGCAGCCAGGATGTCCGCGCCGTGCTCGCCGATGCTCCGGGAGATTGCGATATCCTCTTCGCAGATGGCTTCGGCCTCTGTGCGCAGCCGCGCGACCATTGCATCACTGTCGGTCACGTCACCGAGCAGCGCCCGCATCCGCTCGATTCCCCAGCGCAGATTGACGGCCGTCGGCCGCGTGGCGGCAAGTGATTCAGCGGCAAGGCGGACGAACTCGACCTGTTGCTCAATGGGTCTTCCGGACCCCCGTGCTTCCACCGCGGCCAGGTACAGGCTCCAGGCCGCCGTCGCGCCGATCAGGGGAGCGCCGCGGACCAGCATGTCGCGGATCGCGACGGCGCCGTCGACATGGCGCCTCAGGTCGACGACCTCGTAGCGGTGCGGCAGCCGCCGCTGGTCGATGATCTGCACCGTCGCCGGGTCGTCCGGGTGCAGCCAGATCGTGCGGAAGTCCTTGCCCGGTGCGTCGTTCATGGGCGCAGGCTAACGTCTTGCAGGCACTCGTCGAGCCGCTCGAGCATGAAATCGGCATCTTCCCGGCCGATCACCATTGGCGGGCGCAGCTTCAGGATATTGCGGTCGGGTCCGATCACGCCCGTCAGCACGCCGCGATCGCGCAGGTCGTTCACGACAGATCGTGCCAGCGCACCGTCGGGCACACGCCGCTCCCTGTCCGATACCAGCTCCAGCGCGAGGAACAGGCCCATGCCGCGGATGTCGCCGATGAATCGATGTGTGTTCGCAAGCTGCTGCAGCCCCGCACGGATGTACTCTCCGACGTCGAGCGCATTGTGCTGCAGCGCTTCCTCCTCGATGACGTCGAGGACCGCGAGCGCCGCGGCGCAGGAGACCGGATTGCCGCCGAAGGTATTGAAATAATCGCCCTTGCTGCCGAAGTCGTCGACGAGTTCACGGCGTGCGACAACGGCCGAAACCGGGTGACCGTTGCCCATGGGCTTGCCCATCGTCACGATGTCCGGAACCAGTCCGTCCGCCTCGAAGCCCCAGAAATGCCGGCCGGTGCGGCCGAATCCGGGCTGCACCTCGTCCGCGATGAACAGTGCGCCCGCCGCGCGAACGATCGCGGCCACCTCGGCGAGGTATCCCGGCGGCGGGGCGACCACGCCGCAGCTCGAGGCAATCGTGTCGATGACGAACGCCGCCGGCTCGAAGCCGCGGCTCCGTAACAAGGCGATGGCCTCGTGCACGTGAGCGGCGTAGAGTGCGCCGGCCTCGTCGCCCCGGTAACGGCCACGGTAGGTATCGGGCGCGGGCACGGTGACGACGTACCCCGGAACGTCCTCTGCCGGTATGTCCGAGGTCGTTATTTCGTAGATCGCCTGCGTATTGCCGTGGTACGCGTAGTCCACGACGATGATGCCCTTGCGCCCGGTGGCCGCGCGGGCAATGCGCAGCGCGAGCTCGTTCGCTTCGCTGCCGGTGCAGCAGAACATCGCGGTGTCGAGGTCGGCGGGCAGCATCGCCGTCAGCCGTTCGGCGCACGCCAGGATATTGTCGTGCAGGTATCGTGTATGCGTGTTCAGGATACCGGCCTGCGTGCATATCGCTTCGACGACGCGCGGGTGGCAATGGCCGACGTGCGGCACGTTGTTGTACATGTCGAGATACCGGCGGCCGGCCGCATCGAACAACCAGGTCCCTTCGCCGCGCACGAGATGCAGCGGTTCGTCGTAGAACAGTCGGTAGGCCGGACCCAGCAACCGCTCGCGGCGCGCGAGCATATCGTCAGTCGTGGTTGTCACAGTATTCCTGCATCTCACGGGTGACCGCGGCTGGCGGCCGTTGCCCGAAGGTGTTCAGCGTGCGCAGCGCGCGGTCTGCGCTGCGCAGGATGTAGCGCCGGTTGTCAGGATACATCGACGCGCGCCAGTGGGAAATCAGGACCGTGGTCACGTTGCGGATCCTCACCAGGTACGGCAGGAGTTCGAATTCGTCGTGGGTCAGCGGCGTGACGGCATTGTAGCCGCGCAGGAAGTCGAGCAGGCCGGTGATGGAGCCGTCGTCTTTGCGGCACAGGTAGGCGCACGCCACGGCCACGTCGACGACGAGTGGCGAGCGGATCATGTCGCCGAAGTCGATGATGCCCGTGACTTCATCGGCATCGCCCGTCGCAAACAGCACGTTACCCGGGTTGAGGTCGTTATGAATGACCTGCCAGCGAACCCCGGGCAACCGTGGTTCCACTTCGGACGCGAAGGTATCGAGATGCGCCGCGAGCATATCGCGCAGTGTCGGTTCGGCGACCGTGTCCAGCAGTTCGCGCAGTCCTGACGCCCGCTTGATGTCCCACAACAGGGGGTAGTCGCTGGCCGGATGCTCGAAGCCGTGTAGCGCCGCACCCAGCGAAGCGAGCATTTCGCCCATGCGGAACGGGGCGTTCGCGCCCAGGGACTCCGGCCGCCGCACGTCGCCGGGCAGCCAGCTCAGAACTCGGGCGGTGTGCGTCCGCCCGTCCCGCGCCGACACCCGGATACGCAGATTGCCCGCCATCGTCCGAACGACCCTCGGAACCCGCGCGGCGATTGGCGAGTTTTCCAGGTGCAGCAGCGCCGCGATCTGGAAGTCCGTGATCGCTTCCGCTTCGGCCGGGTTGGCGATCTTGAGGACGCAGGCCTGGCCGGACGCGGGGCGCAGCAGGAAATTCTGGTCGCGTTCGCTGTCCTGCGCTTCGAGTTCGCCCTCCAGGCCGTAGTGCTCCAACAGCAGCTCTGCTGCATGGGCCTCCGGCAGCGCCGGGCGGTCGGTGGTCAACAAGGTGGTCGCATCCGCGAGCTGTGAGTCGGCAGGGATCATCGCGGGGGACAGTCTGTAGCAAATCGATCGGGTTGGGAAATTGTCGTGAAACAACCCCGTCGCGCAGTTTTATCGTGGGTCGCGAATCGGCATTGAGCAAGCCGCAGATTAACCGGTGACCGCGGCCTGAAGCGCTGCGATCACCGGGTCCGCGGGGTTCTTCCGCGGCTCGAACTCGTCGTCGTCGAGGGCGGCATCGACCTCGATGTGTTTGAGGAACAGTGACGCCGTATTCATGCCACCTACGAACTTGTTTTCCCGGTGGTGCACGAGGACGCCGTCGACCATGGAGAATTCCGAGTACTCGGTGACGAACTGCATCGCTGCGCCGTTAATCGAAAGCCGGCCTACCACTTTCACGATGTGCCAGGTTTCGGTGCTGATGATGTAGTCGGCCTGTAGCCCGCGTTCGCTGAGCGTCAGTGTCAGGTAGCCGTTGCCGCCGGACATTGTCAGCTCGTCGATCTTGTCGCGCAGCGTGAGCGGTGAGTACAGGCGCATGAGCTGCAGGCGCATCGCGCTGGTCTGCATGGCACTGGCGGCGGCAGGCTCGCGATCATCGAAGATCGCGTAGCCTGAATTGCCGTTCAGAACGCGCGTCTCCCGCTTATCCGGGTACGTCAGTTCGACCTTGAGTTGTTTCGGCAGACGCACGCTACGCTTGTCGCTGCCATGCTTGTTGCGTGTAAGCGCCACGAGGCCCCATTCCTGGACCATGCTGTCGAGCTTCTGCAGGTTTTCCTCGCCGCCATAGCTGGCGATCAAGTGCTCGAGCACTTCGCCTGTCGTCTGCGGCTGACCATTGGCTGCCGCAGCGCAGACGAGAGCAAGGACAATTCCGATCAGTCGAAGCGGCATGCCTTGTCTCACTGTTCAGTTCTTGCCCGACGTTCCGGAAATCAATGCAGTGTTCGGCCCGGGGGCTCACCCGATTCGGGATCCGGCTGCGCTTCTTTCGGCTCGCCTTCGATCGCCTCGTCAGCGAGCTGCGGGCCTGCCTCTGCCGCGGTGTCGGCGACAGCGTCTTCGTCGGCCGCGAAGTCGCGCGGCTCAGGTGATTCCGGCTGTTCCTCCGCGATGGACTCGAGGATCGCTTTCGGCGCGAACGACAGCTTGACGTCTGCCGCGTCGCGGTCGCACAGGGCATCCGCGCCACTCGCCATGTGCTCGTACAGGTCGCGGTACTCGCGGCCGATGGCCCGGAAGTGCTCGGCAGTGCGGCCGAAATGCTGCGTAACCTCGCGTTGGTACTCGTCGAATTCCTGCCGGACCTCGTCCGCTCTGGCGTTTTCACCACGCCTGCGCAGCTGCGCAAGCCCGTAGCCCAGGCCGGCGCCGATAGCCAGGAAGCCTGCGGCACCCAGCACGATCAGTATCGTCTCACTCATGGATTGCCCTCCGCGAAGTGTATTCCGATGGTAATGAATGTAGGTAAACAATGCTATTTCATCGCCGTGGCGCTTGTGGGAGCATCGAAAGGTCGCAGGAAAAAAAGGGGAAGCCATCATGGGATTCGCACTATCGGACATGACGCTGACGAGCTCCGCTTTCGAGGACGGCGGGCTCATCCCGACCCGGCACACCGGCGAAGGCGACGACGTCTCGCCCGCGATGTCATGGAGCAAGGTGCCGGAGGGCACGCGCTCCTTTTCATTGATCTGCCACGATCCGGACGCGCCGCTCGTGTCGCCCGGCACCTATGGCTTCGTGCACTGGGTGCTCTACGGCATTCCGGGTTCGGTTTCGGAACTGCCCGAGGGCTGCGATGACTACGTCCAGGGCGTAAACAATTTCGGCAACGCCGGATACGGCGGACCGATGCCGCCCGAAGGTCACGGTACCCACCACTACTTTTTCTGGCTGCTGGCGATCGACGCGGAGCCGGATTTGCCGGCGGGCCTCTCGATGTGGGAGCTGCTCGAGAAGATCGAGCCGAACGTCGTCGGCGCGAATCGCCTGGTCGGCACCTACTCGAGGTCCTAGCCTGACGCCAGCGAAACACGGGCTGGGAGCGGTCGCCCACGACGCGGGGCGTGGCGACCTGAGCGCGTTCCTCGAGATCACCAACCTGTATGATCGGGCGAATCCCTGCTGCACCGGGTACTCGCTGCTGCCCGACGGTTCGCTGGGCAGGAGTGAGTCCAACTGGTTGCCGCTGGTACCGTCGCTCGGCGTCGTCTGGCGATTCTGACTACCGACAAAGGAGCAATGTCATGCTGATCAAGTTCAAGACCACCGCCTCCTATCCCGAGATCACGATGTTCGGCGAGGTCGCGCTGAAGCTCCTCGGAATGATGGGGCGGAGCGGCACGGTGCCGAGCGCAATCAGCGCGGACGACATTCCGGGGGCGCTGCAGTCGCTGCGCGCCGGCGTGGCGCAAGCGGACGCCGAGCTCGAGGACCTGCCGCCTCACGAAGAGGAAGAAGGCGAGGAAAGACGGGTGAGCCTGCACAACAGGGCGGTGCCGCTGATCGAGATGCTCGAGACAGCCGCACGCGAAGATGTGCCCGTGATGTGGGAGTAAGGAAACGCAAGGCAGCGAAACCGGGCCGCAAACGGCGCTGGCTGATCCGCCTCGCCGTCCTGCTGGTTCTGTTTCTGGCGCTCGGCGTTGCGTCGACGCTGCCGTTGCGCTGGCTCGACCCGCCGACCACGGCCTTCATGCTGGCAGATGACAGCGGGCGTGATCCGCTGCTTCGGGAATGGCAGGACTGGGCGCAGTTGGGATCCGCCGTGGCCCTGGCTGTCGTGGCGGCCGAGGATCAGCGCTTCGTTCACCACTTCGGCTTCGATCTCGATTCCATTCGCGATTCGATCGAGGAGGCGCAGGAGGGGAGCAAGCTGCGCGGCGCGTCCACGATCACCCAGCAGGTCGCAAAGAACCTTTACTTGTGGCCGGGCAGGAGCTTCGTTCGCAAGGGGCTGGAGGCGTATTTCACGCTGCTGCTCGAGGTCCTGCTGCCGAAAAAAAGGATTCTCGAGATCTACCTGAACATTGCCGAATTCGGGCCGGGCATCTACGGTGTCACGGCCGCGAGCCGTCATTACTTCGGCATGCCGCCGTCACGCCTGTACGATTCGGAGGCGGCATTGCTGGCCGCGGTCCTGCCGAACCCCAAGCGCTTCAGTGCCGCCGAGCCGTCGCGCTACGTGAGGGAACGCCAGGCATGGATACTCGGCCAGATGCAGCGTCTGCGTCGGGAGGGCTGGCTGACACTGCTCGATTGACAGGCAAGGGTCGTTAACTAAAGTGCCTGCACGATGGTCCAGATACCGATGATGATGAACCCGGCACCGGCGAGGTAAGAAAGATAGCGGGGGTCGATGTATTGCGAAATGACGGTACCGGCGGCAACCGCGATCAGTGACGACAGAATCAATGCGAGCGACGCACCGATGAACACGGTTACGAGGCTGACCTCCGGTTTGCTCGCAAACAACACGGTCGCGAGCTGCGTCTTGTCTCCCAGTTCGGCCAGGAATACAGTCCCGAAGACGATGAATAGAACTTTGAAATCCATTAGCGAAGGTGCTCTTGGTGGTTGGTCGCGGTAGTGACAAGTCTAATCTGAAGGAGCGGCTGGTGACAGCCGTGCCAGGCCTGGCGGATGCCGACGAGGCGATGCTCGACCGGCTGCTCGAGAAGGCCCGGGTCGTGAAACTCGGCCGTGATCGCTTCGTGTTTCACGCGGGGGACCTTTGCGAGGCCTTTCTCATATTGCTCGATGGCGAAGTGCGGGTTCAGCTGACCTCGGCAAACGGCCGCGAGGTGACCCTGTACCGTATCGTGCCGGGCGGTTCGTGCATCCTGACCACATCCTGTCTCCTGAGTAACGAGCATTATCCGGCTGAGGCTATCGCGGAGTCGGATGTGGAAGCGCTTGCCATACCCGTCTCGAGCTTTCAGTCGGCGCTCGAGCGCTCGCAGTGGTTTCGCCGATTCGTCTTTGACGGGTTCTCGTCGCGCCTGACGAGCGTGATCCAGAAGATCGAGCAGATCGCGTTCACCGGAATCGATGTGCGGCTGGCCGGTGTCCTCCTGGAACTGGACAGAAAGCAGGTCGAGAAGATCACGCACCAGGATATCGCGGTGGAGCTGGGCACCGCGCGCGAAGTCGTCTCCCGGCATCTGAAGCGCTTCGAAAGCGAGGGCTGGGTGCGGCTCGGACGCGGCCAGGTGTCGATCATCGATCGCC
>JBFIHC010000055.1:0-21092 GCA_041601995.1 Woeseiaceae bacterium
TCTGCGCGCAATCCTGCTAAACTTGCGCGCTTCATGGACGTCACCCCGATACTCGAATCCCTCAATGACGCGCAGCGCCAGGCCGTTACCGCGCCCGCCGAACCGACGCTCGTCATCGCCGGCGCCGGCAGCGGCAAGACGCGCGTGCTCGTGCACCGCGCAGCCTGGCTGATCGACGTCGAGGGCGTCTCGCCGCAGGGCCTGCTGGCCGTTACGTTCACCAACAAGGCGGCGGCGGAAATGCGCGGCCGTATCGAAGCGCTGCTCGGCATGCCCGTCAACCACCTGTGGATCGGCACGTTTCACGGTCTCGCGCACCGCCTGCTGCGGCGCCACTGGCAGGAAGCGAAGCTGCCGCAGAACTTCCAGATCATCGACTCGGACGACCAGCTGCGCCTGATCAAGCGCCTGCTGAAGAGCCTGGAAATCGACGACAGCCGCTGGGTCCCCAAGGAGATCCAGTGGTTCATCAATGCGCAGAAGGACGAGGGCCTGCGGCCGCAGCACCTCGACGACGAGAGGGATCCCAACCGCCGGCAGATGATCGCCCTGTACGCTTCGTACCAGGAAGTCTGCGAGCGGGGCGGCCTCGTCGACTTCGCTGAACTCCTGCTGCGCGCGCACGAACTCTGGCGGGACAACCCGGAGCTGCTGGCCCACTACCAGCGACGTTTCCAGCACCTGCTCGTCGACGAATTCCAGGACACCAACGCGATCCAGTACGCATGGCTGCGGCTGCTCGCCGGTGACAGCGTAGCGATCCCGTTCGTCGTCGGTGACGATGACCAGTCGATCTACCGCTGGCGCGGCGCACGGGTCGAGCATATCCACCGTTTCCAGCGAGACTTCCCGAACGCGACCGTGGTCAAGCTGGAACAGAATTACCGCTCCACGGCCACGATCCTCAATGCAGCGAATGCCGTCATTGCGAACAACGCCGACCGCATGGGCAAGAACCTGTGGACCGAGGGCGCCGAAGGCGAGTCCATCAAGCTGTATGCTGCGTACAATGAGCGCGATGAAGCCGATTTCGTGATCGGCCGCCTGCGCGACTGGATCGACCAGGGCAATGCGCGCGCCGACTCCGCGGTACTGTACCGCTCGAACGCCCAGTCACGTGTGCTCGAGGAAGGGCTCATCAACGCGGGCATACCGTATCGCGTATACGGCGGCCTGCGCTTCTTCGAGCGCGCCGAGATCAAGGATGCGCTTGCCTACCTGCGCCTGATTTCGCATCGCGAAGACGACGCCTCGTTCGAGCGCATCGTGAACCGGCCGACGCGCGGCATTGGCGCCCGCACCGTCGAGATCATGCGCGCTTATGCCCGCGCCAACGCCTGCTCGATGTGGCGCGCTGCCGGTGCAGTGGCAAGCGACGAACTCGCCGGTCGTGCGGCAAACGCGGTGCTGGCTTTCATGAACCTTATCGAGCGTATGGCCCGTGAGACGACGGGTCTCGACTTGCAGGACAAGGTGGATCACGTCATTCACGCCAGCGGGCTGGTCGACATGTTCAGGAACGACAAAGGTGAGCGTGGCGAGACCAAGCTCGAGAACCTGATGGAGCTGGTCAGCGCGGCGAAGAGCTTCGAGCCGGACCCGGCGCAGGAGATGTCACCCCTGGACGAGTTTCTCTCCCACGCAGCGCTCGAGGCCGGCGAAGGCCAGGCCGAAGCGTGGGAAGACTGCGTGCAGCTGATGACGATGCACTCGGCGAAGGGACTCGAATTTCCGCTGGTGTTCCTGTGCGGAATGGAGGACGGGCTGTTCCCGCACCAGCGCTCGATTGCGGACCCGAACGGGCTCGAGGAAGAAAGGCGCCTGTGCTACGTCGGCATCACGCGCGCGAAGCGGACCCTGTTCGTTACCTACGCCGAGCAGCGGCGTCTGCACGGCATGGACAGTTTTTCCCAGCCGTCACGCTTCATCTCCGAAATCCCCTCCGAGCATGTCGAGGAAATCCGCCCCCGCGTCCAGGTGTCGCGACCGGTGCGCTCGCAACGCTCCGGGACAGCGAGTTCGCTCAGGAAATCGGCGGACTCCGAAATGGGCGTGCGACTGGGTCAGCGCGTCCGTCACGGCAAATTCGGTGACGGCGTGATTCTCAATTACGAAGGGCAGGGCGCCCATGCCCGTGTCGAGGTCAATTTTGAGACGGCCGGCACAAAATGGCTGGTTCTGTCTTATGCCAATCTCGATCTGATGTAGACTTGACACCCTGCTGCGACACGTTGTGTTGCGCCGAATACCTGTCGATAACAATGAAGATTCTAATACTCGGTGCAGGTCAGGTTGGTTCTTCCGCCGCTTACCATCTGTCGCGAGAAGAAGCCAACGACGTAACCGTCGTCGACGTTCGTGCCGACGTACTCCGCGAGCTGCAGGACCGCCTGGACATCCGCACCGTCGTCGGCCACGCCGCCTATCCGGAAGTGCTCGACCGCGCCGGCGCCAACGACGCGGACATCGTCGTCGCGCTGACGGACATGGACGAGATCAACATGGTCGCCTGCCAGGTCGCGTACACGCTGTTTCACACGCCGACGAAGATCGCCCGCATCCGCTCCGCCGAGTACATGAACACGGCGCAGCTTTTCTCGCAGGACGCCATTCCGATCGACGTCGGGATCAGCCCGGAGCAGCTCGTCTGCGAATACGTGGAGCAACTCATCCTGTACCCGGGCGCGTCGCAGGTACTCGACTTTGCCGGCGGACGAGCGAGGCTCGTCGGCGTGATCGCCGACCGCGACGGCCTGCTCGTCGGCCAGCGGATCGCGACGCTCCGGGAGCACGTGCCGAACACCGAGGGCCGGATCGCTGCCATCTACCGCCACGGCAAGGCCATGCTTCCGGACGGCGAGACGGTGATCCAGGAAGGCGACGAGGTGTTCTTCATAGCCGATCGCAAGGACATCCGGGTGTTCATGAGCGAAATGCGCCGACTCGAGGATCCGGTTCGACGGGTCGTTATCGCCGGCGGCGGCAACATCGGTGTCCGCCTGGCGCTGGCGCTCGAGCAGACCAACCAGGTCAAGATCATCGAGCGTGACCAGGGCCGCGCCCGGGTCATCTCGGAACAGCTGAATCGCGCCATCGTGCTTGTTGGTGATGCGGCCGACGAGGAGTTGTTGCTGGAAGAAAACGTCGACAACGTCGACGTTTTTTGCGCGCTCACCAACTCCGAAGAGGCGAACATCCTCAGTTCGATGCTCGCAAAGCGCCTCGGCGCTCACAAAGTGATGGCGCTTATAAACCGTGCGTCCTATGTCGACCTCGTGGAGGCGGGCAGTATCGACATCGCGATCTCACCCCAGCAGGTCACGATCGGGTCGCTGCTCGCGCATGTACGCCGCGGCGACGTCGTCAAGGTCCACTCGCTGCGCCGCGGCGCCGCGGAAGCCATCGAGGCCATCGCGCACGGGACCGAACAAGAGTCCCGCGTCGTCGGCCGCAAGATCGAAGACGTCGAGCTACCCAAGGGCACCGCCATCGTCGCACTCGTCCGCAACGACAAGGTCATCATCGCGCACCACGATACCGTTATCGAGACGGACGACCACGTTATCCTTTTCATGACCGATCGGCGCAAGATCGAACGGCTCGAGCAGTTGTTCCAGGTCGGCGTATCTTTCGTCTAGGGACCCTGCCGCGGGATGAACTGGACCGTCGTACAACGTATTCTCGGGCTGCTGCTGATGGTATTCAGCCTGACGATGCTGCCGCCGATCGTTTTCAGCCTGTTCTATGCAGACGGTGCCTGGCTGTCGTTTGTCGAGGGCTTCGCGCTGACGCTGGTGGCGGGCATCGTCTGCTGGTTGCCGGTACACCGGGAGCGTCGCGAGTTGCGGCTGCGTGACGGCTTCCTCGTGGTCGCGTCATTCTGGACGGTGCTCGGCACCTTCGGTGCTGCGCCGCTGTATTTCGAAGACAGCCTGTCGCTGTCGATCACGGACGCGATTTTCGAATCCATATCGGGCCTGACCACGACGGGCGCGACGGTTCTCACCGGTCTCGACGAGCTGCCGCGGTCGATACTCTATTATCGGCAGCAGCTGCAGTGGTTTGGTGGCATGGGCATTATCGTCCTGGCCGTCGCCGTATTGCCCATGCTCGGCGTCGGCGGCATGCAGCTGTACCGCGCCGAGACACCCGGTCCGGTCAAGGACACCAAGCTGACGCCGCGCATCACCGAGACGGCCAAGGCACTCTGGTACGTCTACCTGGCTTTCACGATCAGCTGCTTCGTCTTCTACATGCTTGCCGGCATGGGATGGTTCGATGCCCTGTGCCATGCCTTTTCAACAGTCGCGATCGGCGGCTTTTCGACCCATGACCTGAGCGTCGGTTACTTTGACAGCACGACCGTGAATCTTGTGGCGATCGTGTTCATGTTCTTCGCCGGCATTAATTTTTCCCTTCACTTCTACGCATGGCGGTACGTGTCGGTCAGGCATTATTCCCAGGATCCCGAGTTTCGCGCCTACACATTCGTCCTGCTGGTGATGTCGCTGCTCGTCATAAGTGCGCTGCTTTACTTCGGCACCTTTGCCTCCGCCGCGGACTCGGTCGTCAACGGGCTTTTCCAGGCCGTTTCGATCGCGACGACAACGGGCTTCACGACGTCCGATTTCTCGACATGGCCGACGGCCGTCCCGGTGTTGCTCATATTTGCGAGCTTCATCGGCGGATCCGCCGGCTCGACGGCGGGCGGCATCAAGGTCATCCGCTGGCTGCTCGTCTACAAGCAGGGCGTCCGCGAAATCGTCCGTCTGGTGCATCCCTCGGCCGAGATCCCCGTCAAGCTCGGCAACAAGGCCGTGCCGTACCGGGTCGTGGATGCCGTCTGGGGCTTCTTTTCGATCTACGTCATCGTGTTTGCGGCGATGATGCTCGCAATGATGGCGACCGGCCTCGACCAGGTGACGGCGTTCTCGGCGGTTGCTGCAACGCTCAATAATCTCGGCCCCGGGCTCGGCGATGTCTCCAGGGGCTTCATGTCGCTTACCGACATGGCGAAGTGGATAGCGATTACCGGTATGCTCCTCGGGCGTCTCGAGATCTTTACGCTGCTCGTGCTTATCACGCCGACGTTCTGGCGGCGTTGAACCTTGAAGGAATCGCCAGACCGTAATCCTGTCCTCTCGGCCCTCGACAGGGTCAGCATCGTCTCGGGCCGGATTATCTCCTGGCTCACGATCGTCATGGTAATCGTGACCGTGGTCATCGTCGTTATGCGCTACGTCTTTGACGCGGGGGCCGTCTGGCTGCAGGAGTCGGTCGTGTGGATGCACGCGGTCGTGTTCATGGTGGGTGGCGCGTACACACTGCAACAGGATGAACACGTTCGCGTGGACATCTTCTACAGGGACATGAACGAGCGGCGGCGTGCATGGGTCGATCTTCTGGGTGCGCTCCTGTTCCTGCTTCCCCTGTGTATCTTCCTCGGCTACAAGTCCTGGGATTTTGTCGTCATTTCCTGGCAGCTCGGTGAGTCGTCGCGCGAGCCCGGTGGCCTGCCGTATCCTTTCGTGCCGTTGCTCAAGTCGGTCCTGCTCGTCATGCCCCTGCTGCTCGTGTTGCAGGGTGTATCGAAGCTGTTGCGAGCCCTGCAGGTCATCCGGGGACGAGACTGATGGAGTGGATGGCGCTGCTCATGTTCGTCACGGTGGTGCTGGCGCTGCTGGCCGGCTTTCCGGTGGCGTTCACGTTGGGCGGTACCGCACTCGCCTTCGCCGCATTGGGGGCTGTCACCGGCATTTTCAATGACGCGCTCCTGTCCAGCCTGCCCAACCGGGTGTTCGGCATCATGGGCAACGAGACCCTCGTTGCGGTACCGCTGTTCGTGTTCATGGGCGTCACGCTGGAAAGAGCGCGCATTGCGGAAGAGCTGCTCGACACGCTCAGCCGCCTGTTCGGCAGCCTGCGCGGCGGTCTCGGAATCTCGGTGACCCTGGTGGGCATGCTGCTCGCGGCGAGCACGGGCATCGTCGGCGCTACCGTGGTCACGATGGGCCTGCTGTCCTTGCCGACGATGCTGCGGCGCGGTTATTCGGCCGAGATTGCGACCGGGACGATCTGTGCGTCTGGGACGCTGGGGCAGATTATTCCGCCGTCGATCATCCTCGTGATGCTCGGCGACGTGATGTCCAGTGCTTACCAGCAGGCGCAGCTGGAAATGGGTATCTTTTCGCCGAGGACGGTATCGGTCGGCGACCTGTTTGCCGGCGCGCTGATTCCGGGGCTCCTGCTGGTCAGCCTGTACGTACTGTACCTGCTGGGCACCGCGCTTTTCAGGCCCGCGCTGATGCCGGCTTTTGACCGCAGTGACGAAAACGCCGTCACGCCGGCGCAGATCCTGCGCGCGCTGTTGCCGCCGCTGCTCCTCATCTTCGCCGTGCTGGGGTCGATTCTCGGCGGGCTTGCGACGCCCACGGAGGCGGCCGGCGTCGGCGGCATGGGCGCACTGCTGCTGGCGTTGGCGCGCCGCGAAATCGGGCTGTCGCGGCTCCGGGACATCATGCAGGCCACCCTGAAGATCAGCAGCATGGTGTTTTTCATCCTGATCGGCGCCTCCGTTTTTTCGCTGGTGTTTCGCGGCTTCGGAGGCGACGACGGCGTGCACGCGATTCTGCAGTCGCTGCCCGGCGGCGTCGTTGGCGCGGTCATCCTCGTGATGCTCGTGATGTTCCTGCTGGGCTTCGTGCTCGACTTCATCGAGATCACGTTCGTGGTCGTGCCGATCGTCGGGCCCGTGCTGCTCGCGATGGGACTGGATCCCGTGTGGCTGGGCGTGATGATCGCGATCAACCTGCAGACCTCGTTCCTGACGCCGCCTTTCGGGTTCGCGCTGTTCTACCTGCGCGGCGTGGCGCCGCCAACGGTGACGACGCAGCAAATCTACCGCGGGGTGGTGCCTTTCATCACGATCCAGCTCGGTGCGTTGCTGCTTATCGCGCTGTTTCCCGAGCTCGTCACCTGGCTGCCCGGCAAGATCTACGGCAATTGATACCGCGGTCTGCCCGTCAGCGCCGTGTTGCCAGGAACGCCTGCTCCGTGATCCGCTGATTCGGTATCGATTGTTCCAGGAACTTCGACCACGACGCATAGATCTTCGCTGCCATGGGATCGCGGGCCACCATTTCGTCGACGATCTCCTGGGCGATGGACTTCAGGTACTGCAACACGTCGTCCGGAAACCGGCGGAGCTCGACCTTCGGGTCGGCCATGAGCTGCTCCAGTGCAACCGCATTGCCGTGCGTGTATTCGGCCTGCATGTCGGTGGTGATCGCCTGGCAGGCGATCTCGATGACCGCCTGCAGGTCCGGCGGCAGGGATTCCCAGGCCGCCCGGTTCACGTAGGCCTGCAGTGCGGGTGCCGGCTCCTGCCAGCCGGGGTAATAGTAGTACCTTGCGACCGTGTGCAGGCCCAGGGTGATGTCGTTATAGGGACCGACCCATTCGGTCGCATCGATGGCGCCTGTCTGCAGCGAGGTGAAGATCTCCGACGCGGGCAACGTGACGGGGGTGCCGCCGGCCCGCCGCAGCACTTCGCCGCCGAGACCCGGGATGCGCATCTTGAGGCCCTTGAGATCGGCGATCGAATTGATTTGTTTGTTGAACCAGCCCCCCATCTGCACGCCGGTATTGCCGCAGGGAAACGGCACCAGGTTGAACGGCTCGTAGAGCTCGCGCCACAGATCGAGTCCGCCGCCGTAGTACAGCCACGCGTTCATCTCCATGTAGGTCATGCCGAAGGGCAGCGCGGTCATAAACTGCGCCGCGGGCACCTTGCCCTTGTGGTAATACGACGCGTCGTGACCCATTTCGACGGTGCCGCGGCTGGCCGCGTCGAAGGCCTCGAAAGCCGGCACCAGCTCGCCCGCTGCGTATACCTTGATCTTGAGGCGCCCCCCCGAGGCCCTGTCGATACGATCGACAAGATTGTTGACGGCGATGCCCAGCCCCGGGTACTTCGGCGGCCACGAGGTCGCGATGGACCACTCGAATTTCTCCCCGGATTGCGCGGCCGGCAGCGCATCGCCGTCCTGCCGCGAACAGGCCGCCAGCCCGGCGGCTGCCGCCAGGCCGCCCACGAATTGTCGTCTCTTCATCGCTCACACCGCACGGGAGATCAAAACAGCCGCTAGTGTATGCGGCGCCCCCCGGTCGCGCCAGTGTCCCACATTTGTTCCAGAAACACGCCATTGATCAATTATTTTTCCCACGTTTTTCTTTTTTGCACATAATGTGGGTTTTCTTATCCGATACGCGCCCCTGTTGGACAGAAAGTGGGCCCCGACGACCAGCCGGGGCCCGCCCATCCCTGGGCCGGCCGGCGGGGCGGGACGCCGGCCGCCCTCCTTGGCACCCGGCACGGATGGCGTGCCGTGGGCCTGCGCCAGCGTGCCCGCCGGCCAGGGGCGACAATCTCGCACGCGCGATGCCGGGCTATGGTCTTTGTTACTCGTTGATGCATTAATAAAGGGCCTGGGCCGGGACTAACTGTCGGGATAACGCAGAAATGATCGCCTTGCTGCAACGTGTCGCCAGCGCCAGCGTCTCCGTGAGCGACGAGGCGGTCGGCCGGATAGGACGCGGGTTGCTCGTGCTGGTCGCCGTGCAACGCGACGACAGCGAGCGCGACGTGCGCCGGCTCGCGGAACGAATCCTGTCCTACCGGGTCTTTCCTGATGAGGAAGGGCGCATGAACCGCAGCGTTCTCGACGAAGACGGCGGCCTGTTGCTGGTGCCGCAATTCACGCTGGCCGCCGACACCCGGAAAGGCACGCGAGCCAGCTTTACCCGGGCCGCGCCGCCCGACAAGGGCGAGGCGTATTTCCGGGAACTGGTCGGGATCTGCCGTGACAGCCTCGGAAAAGTGGAGACCGGGCGCTTCGGCGCGAACATGCAGGTCGCCCTGGTCAACGACGGTCCGGTGACGTTCTGGCTCGAGAGTTGAGCGTTCGCAATACGTGATATTGATACGGTTTTATTGCCAATTCATCGGTATCATGAACATAATTCGTGCCCGGTTCTGACCGGGCCTTTGAGAGGATTTAGGGGCTCTGCCCCGGGAGTATCGGATGTTTGCCAACATTAGCTGGCCACAGCTATTGATCATCCTGGTTATCGTGCTCGCCATATTCGGTACGAAGCGTCTGCGCACCCTGGGTTCCGACCTGGGCAGCGCGGTGAAGGGCTTTCGCGGCGCGATGAAAGAGGCGGAAGAAGAAAAAGACCAGATCCGGGACGATACCAAGGACGACGCCAACTTCGAAAACACGCCAGTTGACGAGCCCCGCAAAGACAGCTGACTGACCCTTCATCCATGTCCGGCGTCGGCTTCTTCGAACTCGTGATCCTGTTCATGATCGGGCTGGTCGTGCTCGGTCCGCAGCGGCTGCCGAAAGTCGCCAATCAGCTCGGTACCTGGATCGGCCAGGCCCGGCGCATGACCCGGGTCATGAAACGGCAGCTCGAGGACGAGCTGGATCTCGGCGATAATTTCAAGAGCCTGAAGACCCTTGGCGATGACCTCAAGGACGACCTCACGATCGGGCCGGCCGCTGCACATGTCCCCCGCGACGACGATACGTATTCGCCGCTGCACGAAAAGGATCCCATCCCTTCCGTTGCCGGGGTGAAGGTCGAAAAAGACACGGCAGTCGTCGACACCGAAGCGACGCCGGATGACGGAGGGGACGCGAGCGAAGAGGCGCAAGAGAAGCCGGCGTGAACGACGAACCCGGCAACAGGGACAGCGAGGAGCAGGAGGAACAGCTCGCGGAGGGAACACTGCTGTCCCATCTCATGGAGCTGCGCTCGCGGCTGATCAAGATCTCCATCGCGGTGATAGGCATGTTCGTGATCCTGCTGCCGTTTTCCCAGAAGATATTTGTGGTCGTATCCAGGCCGCTCGTCGAGGTCTTGCCGGGGCAGAAAATGATCGCGACCGCCGTCGCATCGCCTCTGCTGACGCCTTTCAAGCTCACGTTTTTCGTGGCCCTGTTCGTGGTGATGCCCGTCGTCCTGTACCAGGTGTGGGCCTTCGTGGCGCCGGGCCTCTACAAGAAGGAGAAGCGTTTCGCGTTTCCGCTGCTCGGCTCCAGCATCCTCCTGTTCTATGCCGGCATCGCGTTCGCGTACTTCGTGGTTTTCGAACTCGTGTTCGGCTTTTTCGCGGCGGTCACGCCACAGAGCGTAGAGATGATGACCGACATCGCGGCTTACCTGGACTTCATTACCAAGATCTTCCTCGCCTTCGGCCTCGCGTTCGAAGTGCCCATCGCCACGGTGCTGATTGTCTGGACCGGCCTGACAACACCGGAGAAACTGGGCAAGGCGCGCCCTTATGTATTCCTTATGGCGTTCGTCATCGGCATGTTCCTGACCCCGCCGGACATCATCAGCCAGACGCTGCTGGCGGTGCCCGTGTACCTGCTTTACGAGCTCGGCATCCTGATGTCGAAACTGTTCAGCCGCGAACGCCGCCGGGACAGCGACGAAGCCGTGGCGGCCGACAGCTGATTCACCCGCCCGCGGCGCTGTTTACGGCAGAACATCGCAAATAACCAACCTGTCTTTGCAGGCGCGGTACACAGGTGGCATTAGGGGGCCGATTTGTGTACTTTGCGTTACCCGTCAGGACACCCGCGTTCCCCGCGCACCAGGGCGCCGGGCCGCAGACCACAGTGCGCCGCCAGGACCCGGTTCGGGCGGCTCCGGGAGCGATCCAGATTATGACAATACCGACGGCGGCATCGGCCGCAGACGACGTATTCGGCCACCCACGGGGCCTCATGACCTTGTTCTTTACCGAGCTGTGGGAGCGTTTCGGCTACTACGGCATGCGCGCCCTGCTTATCCTGTACATGACGGACGTGGCAACCGGCGGGCTCGGCATGAACACCGAGATCAGCGGCGCCATCTACGGCCTGTTCACCTTCGGCGTTTACGCGCTTGCGCTGCCGGGCGGCTGGATAGCGGACCGCGTACTGGGCCAGCGCCGCGCGGTCTTCGTCGGCGGCGTCATCATTGCGGCCGGGTATTACTCGCTGGGCTTGCCGCTGGTGTTGCCGGGCTCGGAAATCTGGACGTTCTACCTGGGCCTGTTGCTGGTCGTCATCGGCACCGGCCTGCTGAAACCCAATGTCAGCGCGATCGTCGGCGGCCTGTACGAGAACGACGCACCGGCGAAACGCGATGCCGGGTTCTCGATTTTTTACATGGGCATCAATCTCGGCGCCTTTTTGGGCCCGCTGATCTGCGGTTGGTTCGCGGAACGCGTCGACTGGCATCTCGGGTTCAGCCTCGCCGGCATCGGCATGACGCTCGGCCTGATCCAGTACGCCCGCGGGCAGCATTACCTGCGGGGGGCCGGCGAACTCGCTGGCGAGGCCGCAGAGCCGGCCCGTGTCACCGTGGCCCGCAAGCAGCTCGGCGCCGGTATCGTTGCGGCCGTGGCGCTTGCCGCGGGCATTGCCGGGCTCTCTGCGGTGGGCGCGATCAGCCTTACGATCCTGGGCTTCGCGCAGGCGACGGGCGCGATCGTCGTCGTCGTCGCCGCAATCTATTTCGCGGCCGTGATTGCCTTCGGCTGCCACGACAAGGTCGAGCGGCAGCGCGTGTTCGTGATCTTCCTGCTGTTTCTCGGGGCCGCCATGTTCTGGTCCGGGTTCGAGCAGGCCGGCTCGTCCATGAATATTTACGCGCGGGACCTCACGGACCGCGTGTTCTTCGGCTGGGAAACGCCGACGACCTGGCTGCAGTCCGTCAACCCCGTGTTCATCATCCTGCTCGCCCCGGTGATGGGCCTGCTGTGGGTCCGGCTCGGCGCCATGAACCCGTCCATTCCCCTGAAGTTCGGCATGGGCCTCGTGCTGCTCGGCGTGGGTTTCCTGGTTCTCGCCTGGGGAGCGCTGTATGTCCCCGAGGGCGCGGCCGCCAGCCCGGCCGTCGGTGTGAGCATGACCTGGCTCGTGGTGACCTACTTTTTCCACACCGTCGGCGAGCTGGCGCTGAGTCCGGTCGGGCTGAGCAGCGTGACCAAGCTCTCCCCGAACCGGCTCGTCGGCCAGATGATGGGCACCTGGTTCATGGGCGCGGCGCTCGGCAACCTCGTCGCCGGGCTGATTGCGAGCCGCATCGAGTCCTTGCCGCCGCAGGAGCTGTTCATGGTCGTGGCAGGCATTGCCGTCGGCTCGGGTTTCGTGTTCCTGCTGTTCTCGCCGGCCATCAACCGGATGACTCACGGCGTCAAGTAAGGAACCCGTTCGCCCCGTCGGCGGTCGGATACCGGTGCCCTTCCGGGCGCCGGCCCCCGGTGGCGAGGGCCAATTGAAAAATCTCGAGTATCGCGGGTGGTGCCGGCAACGGGGCCGCCCGCCCGAATGTAGAGGTAACAACATGCGCTACTACCGTTCGGTCTTTCTGGCCATGTTCCTGCTGGCAGGCTGCGGACAGCCGCAGGAGCAGGAGGATGCGCGGCAAGCAAGCAACGCAGACCCCGGGCCCGCGGAGACCGCGGATGCATTCGTCGCCCGTATCAACGATGAACTGGCCGAACTGGGACGCGAACTCGGTGCGGCCGGCTGGGTCCGTGCCACCTACATCACCAGCGATACCGCGCTGCTCCATTCCCGGGCCCGCGAGCGCTACGCCGCCTGGCACAGCGACACCGTCAGGCAGGCGATGCAATACGATGGCCAGGGACTTGCACCGGAAACACGCCGGGCGCTGGATCTCCTGAAACTCGGTACCTCGCTGCCGTCACCCTCCGACCCCGAGAAGCGGCGCGAACTGACGCAGATCGCAACCGACATGAAGGGCATGTACGGCGCAGGCGAGTATTGCCGCGGTTCGACCGACTGCCTGAGCGGCTCCGACCTCGAGGGGCTGATGCAGACGAGCCGCGACTACGACGAACTGCTGGACGCATGGCAGGGCTGGCGGACGATTTCCCCGCCGATGCGCGACATGTACGCGCGCTACGTCGAACTCGCGAACGAGGGCGCCCGGGAGTTCGGCTACGGCGACCTCGGCGAAATGTGGCGGGCGAATTACGACATGAGCCCGGACGCCTTCCGGGCCGAGGCGACACGCCTGTGGGAGCAGGTGAAACCCCTCTACGACGAGCTGCACTGCCACGTGCGTGCGAAGCTCGGAGAACATTACGGCAAAGACAAGGTGCCGCAGGACCAGCCGATTCCCGCGCACCTGCTCGGCAACATGTGGGCGCAGTCCTGGGACTTTCTTTACGACATCATGGAGCCATACCCGGGCGCCGCGGATTTCGATGTCGACTCCACGCTGAAAACCAGGAACTTCTCACCGCAGGAGATGACACGTTCCGCCGAGAACTTCTACGTCTCCCTCGGCATGCACCGGCTTCCGGACACCTTCTGGGAGCGGTCGATGTTCACCCGGCCCGCGGATCGCGATGTCGTCTGTCACGCCAGCGCCTGGGGTCTCGACGGCGGTAACGACCTGCGCATCAAGATGTGCATCAAGCAGACCTACGACGAACTCAAGGTGATCTACCACGAGCTCGGCCACAACTATTACCAGAGCGCCTACAAGAACCAGCCACCGCTGTTCCGGGGCTCCGCGCACCCGGGATTCCACGAGGCAATCGGCGACACGGTTACGCTGTCGATGACGCCCGACTACCTCGCCGAAGTGGGCCTCATCAGGTCCGCGGAAAACAGCCGCGAAGCCGACATCAACCGGCAGATGCAGATGGCCCTGCGGAGCATCGCGGTATTGCCGTGGGCGAAGCTGATCGACGAATGGCGCTGGAAGGTCTTTTCGGGTGAAGTGACGTCCGACAACTACAACCAGGCCTGGTGGGAGCTCCGCGAACAATACCAGGGCGTCGCTCCGCCGGTCGCACGCAGCGAAGCCGACTTCGACCCGGGTGCGAAGTACCACATTGCGGCAAACGTCTCCTACACGCGCTATTTCCTCGCCCGCATCCTGCAGTTCCAGCTGCAGCGCACGCTGTGCGAGACCGCCGGCCACGAAGGCGACCTCCATTCCTGCTCGTTGTACGGCAGCAAGGACGCCGGCGCGAAATTCTGGGGCCTGCTGCAGAAGGGTGAGAGCCAGCCCTGGCAGGACACGCTGGAGGAATTCGCTGGCACACGCGAGATGGACGCGACCGCGATCATCGATTACTTCGCGCCGCTGATGGAGTACCTGAAGGAACAGAACGCTGGTCGAAGCTGCGGGTGGTAGGCAGCGGGCGGGGTGCTCGTCGATGCGCTGCAGGAGAGAAAAATCCGTGCCGCCCGCTGTAGCGGCGCGGCGGCGAACGATTCATGTAAACTCTTGGTGACAATCTGACGGAATCCGTAATGGCAGAACAACAACAAGAAACGGCCAAAGCCGGCCTGACAACACGCATGCTCGCCACCGTCGAGCGAGTGGGCAACATGCTCCCGGACCCGGCCGTGCTGTTCATCGCTCTGCTCTTTATCGTGTGGGTGCTTTCGTGGCTGCTCTCGTACGTCACGTTCAGTGTCGTCGACCCGCGCTCGAACGAACCGCTCGTCATCAACAATCTGCTCGCGCCGCGAGCCATGACCGAGTTCCTGTCCGTCATGGTGACCAACTTTTCGCACTTCCACCCGGTGGGCGTGGTGCTGGTTGCGATGCTCGGTATCGGCGTCGCCGAACATACCGGCTTCATTAACTCGGCGATCCGTTCCCTGTTGAACGTGACACCGGCGAAGTTACTGACGCCGATGGTCATCCTCGTCGGCATCGTCTCGCACTCGGCGGTGGATGCAGGCTACGTGCTCGTGATCCCGCTGGGCGGTGTCATCTTCTACGCGGCCGGGCGACACCCGCTCGCCGGCATCGCGGCAGCCTTCGCCGGCGTATCGGGCGGTTTCTCCGCCAACTTCGTGCCGAGCTCACTCGACCCGCTGCTACAGGGCCTTACCCAAGCCGGCGCCCAGATCCTCGACCCGGACATCATCGTCAACCCGCTCAACAACTACTTCTTCACGACCGCGTCGTCGCTGCTCATCGTCGGCCTCGGCTGGTACCTCACGGACAAGGTCGTCGAGCCGCGCATCGCCGGCACCGAGATTGACGGCGACGCCGAGGACCTGCCCGAGATGCACGACCTGCAGTCGAACGAGCGCAAGGGCCTGCGCTGGGCGCTGACCGCCATGGTGCTGGGCATCGTGCTGCTGTTCGTAACAGCGCTGCCGGAAGACTCCGCCTGGCGCACGCCCGACGGTGAGCTCACTTCGTTCGGCTCGCCGATGATGCGCGCCATCGTGTCGCTGATTTTTCTCCTGTTCCTGGTACCCGGCGTGGTCTACGGAATCGTCGCCGGCACGATGAAGAGCTCGAAGGACATGATCGAGGGCATGACCCACGCGATGCACGGCATGGCGTATTACCTCGTGATCATGTTCTTCATCGCGCAGTTCGTGTACGCGTTCGGGCAATCGAACCTCGGCGTGCTGCTGGCACTGGAAGGCGCGCTCTTCCTCAAGGCGATTGCCGCACCGGCGTCGATCACGATCGTGGGCATCGTGCTCCTGACCGCATTCGTGAACATCTTCGTCGGCTCCGCGAGTGGCAAATGGGGTCTGCTCGCGCCGATCTTCGTGCCCATGCTCATGTCGCTCGGCATCTCGCCCGACCTGACGCAGGCCGCGTATCGCGTCGGCGACTCGAGCACCAACATCATCACGCCACTGATGCCGTATTTCCCGCTGGTCGTCGTTTACTGTCAGCGCTACGTCAAGGGCACCGGTATCGGCACGCTGACCGCGATGATGCTGCCGTATTCGGTGACCTTCCTGGTTACCTGGACGATCTTCCTGCTGGTCTATTATGCGATCGGGCTGCCGCTCGGCATACAGGCCAGCTACACCTACCCCTGAGGACACGCCATGTCTCTCCCCGACTTTGAGAAACTGGGCAGCTTCTACCTCGGCAAGCGTCACGACGAAGCCGCCGACACCCTCACGGACGAGCTCGTGCTTTACGACTCGAAGGACCTCACCACTCATGCCGTGATTATCGGCATGACCGGCTCCGGCAAGACCGGGCTCGGCATCGGCATGCTGGAAGAGGCCGCGCTCGATCATATTCCGATCATTGCCATCGATCCCAAGGGCGACATGGGCAACCTGCTGCTCACCTTCCCGAAGCTGGCCGCCGGGGATTTCCGGCCGTGGGTCAACCCGCGCAGTGCGGCCGACCAGGGCCAGACCGTCGATGAATACGCGGCCGCTCAGGCGGCGTTGTGGAAGAAGGGCCTCGGGGAGTGGGGTCAGACCGGGGAGCGTATCGCTCAGCTGCGCGGCTCCACGGACATGGCCATCTACACGCCGGGAAGCAACGCGGGATTGCCGATTTCGGTGCTCAAGTCGTTCACGGCCCCGGAGCCCGCGCTGATGAACGACGTCGACCTGTACCGCGAGCGGGTGCAGGCGACGGCCACCGGCATCCTGACGCTGCTGGGCATCGACGCCGACCCGGTCGCGAGCCGCGAACACATCCTCGTATCACGACTGCTCGATCACGCCTGGCAGGATGGGCGGGAACTCGACATCGCCGGCCTGATCGCCGCCATCCAGAACCCGCCGTTCACGACGATCGGCGTCATGAGCCTCGACGCGTTCTTCCCGGAGAAGGACCGATTTGCGCTCGCGATGCGGCTCAACAACCTGCTGGCGGCACCCGGTTTCGAGGCCTGGATGCAGGGCGAGCCGCTGAGCGCAAAAAACCTGCTTTACACCGCCGAGGGCAAGCCACGCATTTCGGTACTGTCGATCGCGCACCTCGATGACCCGTCGCGGATGTTCTTCGTGTCCATGCTGTTGAACGAGATCATCGCCTGGATGCGCGCCCAGCCGGGCACGTCCAGCCTGCGCGCCATTCTTTACATGGACGAGATCTTCGGCTTTATGCCGCCGGTAGCGAACCCGCCGACCAAGTCGCTGTTCCTGACGCTCCTCAAACAGGCGCGTGCCTACGGGCTCGGACTGGTACTCGCGACGCAGAACCCCGTCGATCTGGACTACAAGGGACTGTCGAACACCGGCACCTGGTTCATCGGGCGCCTGCAGACAGAGCGCGATAAAGCCCGGGTGATGGAGGGGCTCGAGGGTGCGCGCCAGGGCGATTTCGACAAGCAGCAGATGGAACGCACACTCGCAGGACTCGGCAAGCGCCGCTTCCTGCTGCACAACGTGCACGAGGATGAACCGGTCGTGTTCGGGACCCGCTGGGTCATGTCCTACCTCGCGGGCCCGCTCACCCGCAATCATATCCGCACCCTGATGGCGGATGTCCGCACGGCACCCGCCGCCACGGCGGCCGGCGCCGCGAAACCGAAACGCAGTCGCAGCGCCGACGCACCCGCACTGCCGCCGTCCATCGACCGGTACTTCGTGCCGGGCGGGGCCGACGACGTGACCTATTTCCCGCGCCTGATTGCCGGCGCCGACCTGGTGTTCTCGAACGCGCGTTACCAGGTCGACAGCGAACGCAGCATCCTTTATACGGTGGAGATCGAGGACGGCCCGGTGGCCGTCGACTGGGACGGCGCCGAGCCGCTGTCCATGGGGATCGACGCACTGGGCGACAGCGGCGTGCCCGGAGCGTCGTTTTCCGAGCTCCCCGGCCCGGCCGCCAGCGCAAAGCAGTACGCTGCGTGGGAGCGCGAATTCAAGCGCTGGGTGCGCCAGAACGAGACCGTAACGCTCTACAGGAACAAGCGTTTCCGGCTGACATCCGCGCCCGGCGAGTCCGAAGGCGACTTCCGCGTGCGGCTGCAGGACCTCGCCAGCGAACAGCGCGACCAGGAAATTGCGAAGCTGCGCAAGCGTTACGCAAGCAAGGCGACGACGCTCGAGAACCGGCTGATGCGTGCGGAACAGGCCATTGCGCGCGAGCAGGAGCAGGTCAGCAAGAAGACGCTGGATACCGCCGTGTCCATCGGAACGGCGATCCTGGGCGCCGTGCTGGGCAGGAAGCGGCTGTCGACGACCTCGGCGAGCCGCGTCGGCAGCGCCATCAAGACCGCGGGCAGCGCGCGCAAGGAGGCGGCCGACGTCGCGCGGGCAAAGCAAACGGCGGAAAAAGTCCGCGCCGATCTCGAGGCGCTTAATGCAGAGCTTGAGAAGGAAGTGGCCGCCCTGGACACGGCCTTCGACGCCCAGGCCGAGGAGCTGGAGGAGCTGGTTGTACGTGCGAAAGCCACGGACGTGCACGTCCCGATGGTCGCGCTCGCGTGGATGCCGTACGCGCCGGACTCGAAGGGCCGGCTCCGCCCCGCCTGGGCCTAGGAAGGCTCAACAACCGAACAGCATCAGGCGCGCTGCCGCGGCTGGCGCCGCCTGAATCTCTCTAGTCGCCAATACAGGCGCCGGCATAGGCTTTCAGCACGCCGGCATTGTCGAGCTGGCACTCGTTGTCGTAGGTGATGCCGTCCAGCCCGCACACCGGCAGATACACGCGCGGACAGTTGCGGCCCTGCTCCTCGCACATGCCGGCATAGTCGATGCGCGTGCCGCGCCGCTCGGCGTAGCAGGCGTTCGCGTAGGTCATGTTGTCCGCGCCGCACACGGGCACGAACAGGTTGGGGCACGGCCGCTGCTTGCAGATGCCGATGGTGTAGGTCGTGATTCCGGCCCTGTCGGCGAGGCAGGCATTGCTGTAGGTCACGCCGTCCGTGCCGCAGACCGGGGCAAAGACGGGCGGACAGTTCTCTATGTCGCAGGCGCTGGCACGCTGCACCGGCACCCGGTCGACGTTCGCCTCGCAACGGTTCAGGTAGGTGCGGCCGTTCATGCCGCAGACCGGGTCCGGGATCCCGGGACAGCCGCTCGGCGCACATGCGCCGAGTCCCGCAATCTCGACGCGGGATTTCGCGGCGAAGCATTCGTTGATGTAAGTGTTGCCGTCCACGCCGCAGACCGGGTCGTAGTTTTCGCCGCACTCCCGCGGCATGGCGAGCGACTCGTCGTCGTCCGTGTCGGCGGCGGCACCAGCGTCTGTATCCTCGGCCTCTTCGCCATTGGTCGCAGCCGGGCATTCGCCCTCTGCCACGATTTCGACGCCGGCAACGTTGGCGACACACTCGTTGCTGTAGGTATCGCCGTCGGCCCCGCAGACCGGCGTGTAATCCATGGTGCAGGCGACGTCATCGTTCTGTGCCAGCAACAGGGGCGACGCGGCCGCGGAAGCGGAGGGCGCGATCAGCAACGCGGCTAGACAGGCAACAATTCGATTCATCATCAGGGAAAGTCTATCAGTTCGCGCAACGGCACCAGTTCTATGCCTTCTTCGACAAGGCCCGGGATTGCGCGTTCAAGGAATGCCAGCGTCTCGGGGTACGGGTGGCCGATCGCCACGGCGCGACCGCGCTCACGCGCCAGCGATTTCAGCCGCTCGAATTCCCTGGCCACCATCTCCGGGGCCGGGTCCGAATCCAGGAACACGTCGCGCTTGATGGCGGGAACGCCTTTCTCCGTGGCGATTTGCAGCGCAACGCTGCGGTGCGTCGTGTAGCTGTCGACAAAATAGAGCCCGCCGGCCCGCAGGATTTCCTCCATCAGCCAGCTCATATGTCCCGGGTGCCGGGTCAGCAGGCTGCCTCGATGGCCGTTTACGCCGACCGCGAACGGCACGGTCGCCATCGCGTCTGCAAAAGCGTCCGCGAGGCCCTGGCGCGTCGTGTCGATGGTGATCGAACCGGGTTCAGCGGGTCCATGTCGGCCGACGGACTGCAGCGGCAGATGCAGCAGGACTTCCTTGCCGCGCTCCTTGGCCGCGTGTGCCAGCTGCGCCGAACCCGGCGTGCCGGGCAGGATTGCACACACCACGGGCCCGGGCAGCGCCACGGCGCGGTGCCCCGCGGCAAGCTGGTAACCGAGGTCATCAATGATAATGGCGATGCGTGGTGAGGGCTGCGCGAAGCTCTGCGACGCGAGCAACAGCAGGATCGCGGCTGCGCGGACGTGCCCGACCGTCATTTAGCGTTGCTGTGCATCACGTCGCCGCGCCGCAGGCGGTGCAGTGCTTCGAGCAACTGTGCGTCCTGCTCGCGATCGACAAAGCCGCTCAGGTTCATGTCCGGGTAGCCCGGCGTGCCCTCGACGAAGACGTCCGGCGTGATGCCGGATTCGTGAATGGAGTCGCCGGACGGCGTGTAGTAGCGCGACGTCGTCAGCTTGAGTGCCCGGCCCTGCGACAAAGGCATCACCGTCTGCACCAGGCCCTTGCCGAAGGTTCCGGTCCCGATGACCATCGCGCGGCCATGGTCTTGCAGCGCACCGGCCACGATCTCCGATGCCGATGCCGATCCCTCGTTGACCAGCACCACGATCTCCGCACCGTCGAGCACATCGCCGCGATGTGCCGAGCGCGTGAAGCGTGCTTCGCTGGTACGGCCGTCCGCCGAGACGATGACGCCCGAATCGAGAAACAGGTCGGACACGTCGACCGCGGAATCGAGAACGCCGCCGGGATTATTGCGCAGATCCAGCACGAGGCCGGCCAGCATTCCGCCGCTGGCGTCCTGCATCACGTCGATCGCGCGGCTCAGCTCGCGGGCGGTGGTTTCGCTGAACTGGCTGACGCGCACGTAACCGTAGGACGGCCCGAGCACTTCATGGTGGACGCTCGCAACGCGAATGATCTCCCGTCGCATCCTGTGCTCGATCGCCTCGCCGTCGCGGAGCACCGTGAGGCTGATGCGCGAACCCGGTCGGCCACGCATGCGTCCGATCGTTTCCTGCAGGTCCCTGGGCTCGACGGCAATGCCATCGACGGCGATTATCTGGTCGCCGCTCCGTATCCCGGAACGCGCCGCCGGCGAGCCGGTGATCGGCGTAACGACGGTGATGATGCCGTCCATGTCGGCGACTTCGACACCGACGCCCGTGTAGCTGCCGGTCGTGTTGATCCGAATGTCGCGGTACTCGTCGGCATCGAGGTACTGGGAGTGGGCATCGAGATCGCTGACCATCCCGCGAATCGCGCTCTCGAGCAACTCGCTGTCGTCCAGCGGCTCGACATAATCATGCTTGACGCGTTCCATGACCTCGGCGAACAGCCGCGCA
>JBFIHC010000056.1:0-20525 GCA_041601995.1 Woeseiaceae bacterium
AGAAAGTCTTCATCGATCTCTACGAGGAAGGCCTCATCTACCGCGGCAAGCGTCTCGTCAACTGGGACCCCGTTCTTCACACGGCGCTGTCCGACCTCGAAGTTCTTTCCGAAGACGAGCCCGGCAAGCTCTGGCATTTTCGCTATCCCCTGGCTTCCGGTGAAGGCCACCTCGTCGTGGCCACGACGCGACCCGAAACCATGCTGGGTGACAGCGCGGTCGCAGTCCACCCCGACGACGAGCGCTATACGAAGCTCGTCGGCCAGGAAGTCATCCTGCCGATCGTCGGCCGCCGCATCCCGATCATTGCGGACGATTACGTCGATCCCGGATTCGGCACGGGCTGCGTGAAGATCACGCCCGCGCACGACTTCAATGACTATGACATCGGCAGCCGCCACGATCTGCCGATGTACAACGTGCTGACCGACGACGCGGCCATGAACGACGAGGTGCCGGAAGCCTACCGCGGCCTGGACCGTTTCGATGCGCGTAACAAGATCGTCGTCGAGTTCGAATCGCTCGGCCTGCTGGAGAAGATCGAGGACTACACCGTCAAGATCCCGCGCGGCGACCGTTCGCACGCGGTCGTTGAGCCCTACCTCACCGACCAGTGGTACGTGAAGATCGAGCCACTCGCCAGGCCCGCCATCGAGGCGGTCGAATCCGGGCGCATCCGCTTCGTGCCCGAGAACTGGTCGAAGACCTACTTCGAGTGGATGTACAACATCCAGGACTGGTGCATCAGTCGCCAGCTCTGGTGGGGACACCGCATCCCTGCGTGGTATGACGACAGCGGCAACGTGTACGTCGGGCCCGACGAGGAATCGGTACGCGAGAAGCACGGCCTCGGCAGCGACGTGAAACTGCGCCAGGACGAGGATGTACTCGACACGTGGTTCTCATCCGCGCTATGGCCGTTCAGTACGCTGGGCTGGCCGGATAAGACTGAAGCCCTGTCCGAGTTCTATCCCGGCAATGTGCTCGTAACGGGCTTCGACATCATTTTCTTCTGGGTGGCCCGCATGATCATGATGGGCCTGAAGTTCATGGGAGACGTGCCGTTCCGGGACGTCTATATCCACGGCCTGATCCGTGATCATGACGGCCAGAAGATGTCGAAGTCGAAGGGCAACGTCCTGGACCCCCTGGACATCATCGATGGCGTCGATCTCGACACCCTGGTGGCCAAGCGCACGACGGGAATGATGCAGGACCACCTGCGCACGAAGATCGAGAAGGCAACGCGCAAGGAATTTCCGGACGGCATCGGCCGCTTCGGCGCCGACGCGCTGCGCTTCACCTATGCTGCGCTCGCCACGACCGGGCGCGACATCCGCTTCGACCTGGGCCGCGTCGAAGGTTACAAGAACTTCTGCAACAAGCTCTGGAACGCAGCGCGCTACGTGCTGATGAACACGGAGGAACTGGACGAGGGCGACGTCGAACTGAGTTCGGCTGACCGCTGGATTCGGGCAGGATTCGACGACACGGTGGCCGCGGTTCACCGGCACTTCGATACCTACCGTCTCGACCTCGTCGCGCAGGCCATCTACGAATTCACCTGGCACGAATTCTGTGACTGGTACCTCGAACTGTCGAAACCGGTGCTGCAGTCCGACACGTCGGCGGCGGAAGCACGGCGCGGCACGCGCCGCACGCTGATCGAGATACTCGAAGGCCTGTTGCGGCTGCTGCACCCGATCATGCCTTTCATCACCGAAGAGATCTGGCAGCAGGTTGCGCCGCGCGCAGGCATCGACGGCCCTACGATCATGCTGCAGCCCTACCCGCGACACGCGGCGGAAGAGGCGGACGGCAAGGCCGTGGCGGATATCGAGTGGCTCAAGAAGTTCATTCTCGGTGTGCGCCGGATCCGCGGCGAAATGGACATCCCGCCGGGCAAGCCGTTGCCGGTCATTCTGGAGAATGCGTCCGAAGAGCACGCGCAGCGTGCCGAAGAACACGCGACGCTGCTGCAGCGCGTCGGCCGGGTCGAGTCGGTGACCCTCCTCGCCGACGGCGAGGAACCGCCGGCCGCGGCTATGGCGCTGCTCGACGAATTGCGGCTGCTCGTGCCGATGAAGGGCCTGATCGACGTCGCTGCCGAGCGCAAGCGGCTCGAAAAGCAGCTCGGCAAGGTACAGGTCGACCTCGACCGCGCCCGCGCAAAGCTCGACAACCCCAATTTCGTGAACAATGCCCCCGCCGACGTGGTCACACAGGAGAAGCAGCGCGCGGCGGAATTCGACCGCCAGATCGCGCAGCTCGGCGAGCAGCTCGAAAAGCTCGACGCGCTGAGCTGACACCCGGTTTTCTGAGCACTGCATCACACTCTCGACCGGCGCTAAGTGAAAAAGGTCGGCGGATTGGCGACCATACGGATGACATAATCGTGTGATCATCACGGTTCGCCTCACCCAGGGAGCAGGTTATGAACGGCGGAAGTCCGCTGGAAAAGTCGCCGCCCGGTAAAGAAGCAGGACGCACGGCGCTGGAGCGCGCGCGTGCGGCGCTGGGCCGCATCATTCTCGACAAGGACGAGCAGATCGCGCTGGCGCTCGCGTGCCTGCTCGCGCGAGGCCACCTGCTCATCGAGGACCTGCCGGGTCTCGGCAAGACCACGCTGGCCCAGGCGCTCGCGAAAGTGCTGGGCCTGAGCTACCGGCGCATCCAGTTCACGAGTGACCTGTTGCCCGCCGACATCGTCGGCGTCTCCATCTTCCGGAGAGACACCGGCAAATTCGAATTCCAACCCGGCCCGATATTCGCGCAGTTGATACTGGCTGACGAGGTCAACCGCGCCACGCCCAAGGCGCAGAGCGCGCTGCTGGAGGCGATGGAAGAGCACCAGGTGTCCGTCGATGGCGAGACGCGAACCCTGCCCGTACCGTTTTTCGTCGTCGCCACCCAGAACCCTGCCGACCAGATCGGCACGTTTCCCCTGCCGGAGTCGCAGCTCGACCGTTTCCTCATGCGTGTCGCCCTGGGATACCCCAACGCCGAGAACGAACGCGAGCTCATCACGGGCGAGGACCGGCGCAGCATGCTGGAGCACGTGACACCGGAGATAACACCCGAGCTGCTGGTGGCGCTGCAGATCGAAGCTGCGAAGGTCCACATGAGCGAACACCTCGTCGACTACATCCAGGCACTCGTACGCCAGACTCGTGAATCCCCCGACATCGAGATCGGCCTGTCGCCGCGCGGTGCGCAGGCGCTGGCCGCCGCCGCCAGGGCACACGCGTTCGTCGAGCGCCATTCCGGCGTGTTTCCGGATGACGTGCAGGCCGTATTCGCGGCCGTTGCCGGCCATCGCCTGAAGCCTGCAGGCAATACGAATTACCGCAGCCCCGCCGAGATGTGCCAGCATGTCCTCGATTCGGTGGCTATACCCTAGCCGGCTCCTGCCGGGCATCAGGAAGGCAGCCAGCCGGCGCGTTGGCCGCTGGGCCCGCAGGCGCCAGGGCGACGACGGCCAGGTCACGGAACTGCGGCCTCGCCGCATTTACATCCTGCCGACAGGCGTTGGCATCGTGTTCGCGCTGATGACCTTCGCCATGCTGCTCGGCTCGATGAACTACAACAACAACCTGTCCTTCGTGCTCACCTTCATGCTCATCGGTGTCGGGTTTGTTGCCATGCACCAGTGCCAGCGCAACCTGGTGGGGCTCGAGCTGAGTTTCGCGGGCATCGAACCGGTTTTCGCCGGGCAGTCCGCACAGTTTCGCATCGCGGTCGCGAACCGCTCGAAGAGCCCCCGGCATCGCATTCGCCTGTACATCGGCGAGGTCCAGAGCGATGTTCAGGATCTCGAGCCGGGTGAAAGCAAAATATTCGTGCTCCCGCTGAGGACGGAACGGCGCGGCTGGGTAACGCTCGAGCGTTTCGGCATCCGCACCCTGTTCCCGTTCGAGCTGTTCCGCTCGTGGGCGTGGCTGCACATGTACCCCAAGGGCATCGTCTATCCGCACCCGGCCGAGCATGCGCCGCCGCCCCCGGCGACGCAGACGGCGCTCGGGCACCGGCAGCACGATGCCCGCGGCGAGGAGGATTTCGCCGGCCTGCGCAGCTTCCACAGCGGCGACTCGCCGCGCAACGTCGCCTGGAAAGCCTATGCGCGCAGCGACCAGTTGCTCACGAAGCAATTCTCCGGTGCCGACATGAGTAGCCAGTGGTTCGACTTCGATGCCGTTGTCTCGAGCGATCCCGAAGAGCGGCTTGCCGTCCTGACGCGATGGATCATCGACGCCGACAGGACGCTCGAGGATTACGGGTTGCGGCTGCCGGGACGGTCTTTCCCGCCGGCGCACGGCGACGCTCACCGGCGTCGATGCCTGGAAGCGCTGGCCCTGTTCGGCCTGGAGGAGGCCGATGGCTAGGGCGCGCGGCACGGATGGTTCGCTGCTCGCCAGCCTGCCGTGGACATTGCTGGCGCTGGCGTTCGCGCTGCTGCCGCACGTTGCATATCTGCCTGCATGGATAACCGCCGCATTGCTGGCCTGCGCTGTCTGGCGCTATTCGATCGAGGTGCGACGCAAGGCGGTGCCGCCTGCCTGGCTGCGCGCAATTCTGGCCCTCAGCGCGTTCCTCGGCGTGCTGTTCACCTACAACACGGTCAGCGGAGTCGGCCCCGGCTCCGCGCTGCTCGCAATCATGGCGGCGCTGAAATTGCTCGAGACAAGGCAGCGCCGCGACCAGTTCGTACTGCTGTTCATCGCCATCTTCCTCGTGATGTCGTCGCTGCTGCGGGAGCAATACCTGTGGTCGCTGCCCTACCTGGTGGTCGGCGTCGTCCTTATCATGACGGCCTGGCTCAGGACATCGGCCGACGACGCGGAGCCGATTCGACGCAGCGTCGGTACCAGCAGCCGCCTCGTCTTGTACGCGGCGCCGCTGGCGCTTGCCATGTGGATCTTCTTCCCCCGTATTGCGACGCCGTTCTGGGCGGTGCCGATCGACACCGGTACCGCGATCTCCGGGCTCAGCGACACGATCAGCCCCGGCGATATCAGTGCGCTGTCGAAATCGGACGCCGTCGCGTTTCGCGTAAATTTCGAAGGCACGGTGCCGGAACCGAAAGAACGCTACTGGCGCGGCCTCGTCCTGCACGTGTTCGACGGTCGCGCGTGGTCGGGGCTATCCGAGCCGACGGTATCGAGCGGGGCGATACGGAGCATCGAGACCGCGGGCGAACCCGTGCACTACGAAGTGACGATGGAACCCACCCGGCAGCACTGGGTATTCGCGCTCGACATTCCCTACCACTGGGAACTCGACAGTACCTTTCTTGGGCCCCAGCACCAGCTCGCGCGCGTGCAGCCGATCGACCAGCGCATCGCCTACAAAGCGGTGTCCTATCCGGACTACCGCATCGAGGCCGAGCTCAACTCACGACGGCGTGCCTCGAATCTCGAGTTGCCCGACGGCCGCAATCCGCGCACGGCACAGCTGGCGCGCGAGATGCGGGAGGCGGTCGGCTCGGACGAGGCATTCATCCGCGCCGTTCTGTCCAAGTTCAACCGGGAGGCGTATCACTACACGCTGGAGCCGCCGCCGCTCGGCAGCGATCCCGTCGATCGCTTCCTGTTCGAGACCCGGCGCGGATTCTGCGAGCACTATGCTTCGGCGTTTGCCGTCATGATGCGCGCCGCCGGCATACCCGCCCGCATCGTCCTCGGCTACCAGGGCGGCGAACTCAATCCCATGGGCGACTACATGATTGTGCGCCAGGCTGACGCGCACGCCTGGACCGAGGTCTGGTTACCCGGCGCCGGCTGGCGCCGTGTCGACCCGACAGCGGCCGTCGCGCCCGAGCGCGTCGATGCCGGCCGCGCCGGGGCAATGTTCGACGGTTCCGCGGCGGCGTGGGGGCTCAGAGCCCCGTCGATGCTGCTGCACAACCTGGTACTCGCATGGGACGTAGCGAACGCGAAATGGAACGAGTTGATTCTCGGCTACGGGCCCGAGAACCAGGAGCGGTTCATGAACTGGCTGGGCATGGACGATCCGGACTGGCGGCAGATGCTGCTCACGCTCGTCGCGCTCGTTACCGGCATGACGATGCTGATCAGCTTCGTGCTGATACTGCGCTACCGGCCACCGCCCAAAGACCGGGCGGCCCGTCTCTATGGGGAGTTCGTCCGCAAGTCGGGGCTGCAGCCCCAAACCGGGGAGACTCCGCGGATTTTTGCCGGGCGCGTGCAGCGCGATACGCCCCTCCCGGACGAGTCGGTACGGCGTATCACGGATACCTACCTCGATGTGCGCTACGGACCGCCGAATCCGGCCCTGCTTATGCGCCTCGAATCCGACATCGCTGCCCTGTAGGAGCGCGCCGCGGCTCGAGAACCGCTCCTACGTTACCCGCTTTGCCCGCTTCTCGCGCACCACGCCGAGCAACATGCCGCCGCCGATGAAAAGCGGCAGCAGCGTCAGCAACACCCACTTGGGATCATCGGAAAGCATCGCTGCAATGCCGACCAGCATCGGGCCGAGCACGTGGGCGAACTTCGTGAGCATGTTGTAGAAACCGAAAAACTCGCCGGGCGCATCGGGCGGAATCAAAGAAGCGTACAGGGAGCGGCTCAGCCCCTGAACGCCGCCCTGCACGCAGCCGATGATGATCGCCATGATGTAGAACTGCCGGACATCGGTCATGAAGATCGCCCAGGTCGACATCACGACGTAAACAACGAGCGCGAAGTAGATGCCGCGTTTCGGTCCCCAGCGATGACCTGCCAGGCCGTACAACAAGGTGGCCGGGAAGCCAGCGAAGTTCGTGATCAGCAATGCGGTCACCAGATCCTGCTGGCTGAAACCGAGACGCTGCCCGTAGTTCACAGCCATGAATATCACAGTGAAGACACCGCCGATATACAGCCAGTAAGCAATCAGGAAGATGACCACATTGCGGTACTGACCGATCTCCAGGACGGTCGTCCTGAGCTCGCTGTACGCCGCGCGAACGACGCCGCCCTGAACCTCGGCGCGGCTGTGGCGCTCCGGCACGAAGATCATCAGCGGCAGCATGAAGACGGCCCACCACAAGCCCACGGTCACGAAGGCAAACCGTATGACCTCGTCCGTGCTGCTGAATCCGAACGTCTCCGGGGTCAGCAACATCCATACGTGCAGCGCAAGCAGCACGGCGCCGCCGAGGTAACCGACGGAGAAACCGAGCGAGGAAACGAAACTGTAGTAACGCGGCTGCGTAACGTCGATGATCAGGGAATCGTAGAACACCGTCGAACTGTAGAAACCCACCGATGCGACGAGGTACAGCGCGAGTGCAAGCGGCCAGTCGCCCTGGCCCACACCCGCAAGGACCGCCGTGGCCACCGACCCCATCGCGGCCAGCAGGAACAGAAACCGCTTGCGGTACCCGCCCGCGTCCGCGATGGTGCCGAACACAGGAGCGACGACGCACACGACCGCGCTCGATGCGGCCGTGATCCACGCCAGGCGCGCGGTCACCGCGGCACCGGGATCGCCGACACTCCAGTAACTGCCGAGAAACAGCGGGAACAGGACGGCGAGCACCGATAGCGCAAATGCCGAGTTCGCCCAGTCGTAAAACGCCCAGGCGAGCACCTTCCTGTCAAAGATCGACGATCGCTTCAATACGCTGCTGCCGGCCGCGCTTCAGTGTTCGCGCGTCTTGCGAAATTCGATAGCGGGCCAGCGCTCCTCGGTCAGGTTCAGGTTCACCCTCGTCGGGGCAATGTAGACGAGACTCCCGCCGTGATCCAGCGCGAGATTGTCTTCGGCTTTGCGCTTGAAATCCGCGAGCATCTTCGGATCGTCGCATTCGACCCAGCGGGCCGTCGCCACGTTCACGTTTTCGAACTGGCACTCGACCTTGTACTCGTCCCGCAGGCGATGCGCCACCACATCGAACTGCAGCGGACCTACCGCGCCAAGAATCAGGTCGTTGTTGCGCATCGGACGGAACAACTGCGTCGCACCCTCCTCGCAAAGCTGCGCGAGGCCCTTCTGGAGCGCCTTGAGCCGCAGCGGGTCCTTCAGCACGGCGCGGCGGAAGATCTCAGGCGCGAAATTGGGAATGCCGGTGAATCGCAGCACCTCACCTTCGGAGAAGCTGTCGCCGATGTTGATGGTGCCGTGATTGTGCAGCCCGATGATGTCGCCGGCGTACGCTGTTTCGGCGTGCTGGCGGTCCGCGGCCATGAACGTGATCGCGTCGGGGATTTTGATTTCCTTGCCGGAGCGGACATGCAGCGCCTTGAGACCCTTGCGATACTCGCCCGAACAGATGCGCATGAAAGCGATGCGATCGCGATGCCCGGGATCCATGTTCGCCTGGATCTTGAAGACGAAACCGGTCAGGCCATCTTCGACGGGTGACACGACGCGCTGCTCCGTCTCTCGGGGCCGCGGCGGCGGTGCATGATCCACGAATTCGTCCAGCAGCTCCTTGACGCCGAAGTTTGACAGCGCAGAACCGAAGAACACCGGCGTCTGCCGGGCGGCAAGGTACTCGTCGACGTCGAACTCAGCGCAAGCGCCGCGGACGAGTTCGATCTCGTCCCGGAACGCCTGCAGATCATCGCCGAGCACCGCGGCTGCTTCGTCGGAAGCGAGCCCCTCCACGACCCGCCGTTCGGAAGCTCTCTCACGCCTGGCGCCGTGGTACAGGTAGATGCGGTCCTGCTGCAGGTGGTAGACACCCTTGAGCGAACGACCCATTCCGATTGGCCAGGTGATCGGCGCGCAGTGAATTCCCAGCACCGATTCGATTTCATCGAGCAGGTCGATCGGTTCGCGACCTTCCCGGTCGAGCTTGTTGATGAAGGTCATGATCGGCGTGTCGCGCAGGCGGCACACTTCCATCAGCTTGATCGTGCGTTGCTCGACACCCTTTGCGCAGTCGATGACCATCAGCGCCGAGTCGACTGCCGTCAGCGTCCGGTACGTGTCCTCGGAGAAGTCCTCGTGACCGGGCGTGTCGAGCAGATTCACGACGCAGTCGTTGTAGGGAAACTGCATGACAGACGATGTCACGGATATGCCGCGCTGCTGCTCGAGCGCCATCCAGTCCGAGGTTGCGTGGCGGCTCGCCTTGCGGCCCTTGACGGTACCGGCGAGCTGGATCGCGCCCCCGTAGAGCAGCAACTTCTCGGTTAGCGTGGTCTTACCGGCGTCCGGATGCGAGATGATCGCGAAGGTCCGGCGCCTGCCGACTTCATGAACGATCATCGATAATCAGTTTTTTTGCGAGTACGGCGGCGTCTTCGCGGCCCCCGGAGGCCTGGTAATAGGCCGGGCGCCGGGCGACCTTGTGGAACCCCTTCTTGCGATAAAGCGCCAGCGCCGTCGTGTTGGACGGCCGCACCTCCAGGAAGATCTCGCGCACGCGGGCCTCGCGCGAGCGCGCAAGGATCGCGTCGAGCAATCGTTCGCCGAAGCCGTGGGCGCGATAGGCAGGATCGACACAGAGATTGAGAATGTGGGCTTCTCCAGCAGCAATCGAGAGTATCCCGTAGCCCGCGACGCGGGTGCCGCATTCCAGCACTATGCAATGGTAGCCGGCGAGCAGGCAATCACGAAACACGCCGTGGCTCCACGGGAACTCATAGCTACGGCGTTCGATATCCGAGACCATGGACAGGTCCTCGTGCCCCATCGAGCGGATGTTCGCCGGCGGCCGTGCGATCGAGCGAATCATGCGGCCGCCCCTGTCATGACGCCGGCAGCCAGGCACAGGTCGTCCCAGGCCTTGCGTTTTTGCGAGGGGCTGCGCAGCAGGTAAGCCGGGTGGTACGTCACGACGACCGGCGTGGCGCCGAGCCGGTGCACCTTGCCCCGCAGCCGCCCCACCGGCGCGTCGGACTGCAACAGCTGTTGCGCTGCGATGCGGCCGACGGCGAGGATGATTGTCGGCTGTACGAGTTCGATCTGTTGCTCCAGGTACGGCCGGCACGAGGCAGCCTCGTCCGCCGCGGGATCGCGGTTGTTCGGCGGCCTGCATTTGAGGATATTGGCGATGAAAACGCTGTCCCGCGTCTGACCGATCGCCAGTAGCATCTCGTCCAGCAGTTTGCCCGCGCGGCCGACGAACGGTTCGCCGCGCCGGTCCTCTTCCGCGCCCGGCGCCTCGCCGATGATCATCCAGTCCGCAGCGAGATTTCCGACCCCGAACACGGTCTGGGTGCGACTCTCGTGCAGCGCACAGCGGGTGCAGCCGGCGACGGCTGTGCGCAGCTCGTCCCACCCCAATGCCCCGGCGGCCGTCTGCGCGGCCGGCTCCGCGCGCCCGGCCTCGTCGTCCGCCCGGTCCCGGGGGACCCAGACGTCGATGCCCATCGCACGCAGGTAGGCGCGGCGTTCGTGTTCGGACTGCATCATTTTCGAGTTACGAGTGTTCGTCTTCCGCCCGCTAGTTTGCCACGGCCAAACCGGCAATACACCGGACGGCGTGCTAGCTCGGCGGCAGCCTGCCTATGATATCGACACCGGCCGTGACCCGTTGCCCCACTTCCACGAGCACACGCGAAGTTATCGGCAGGTGCACTTCCGCGGTGCGGGCCAGTCGCAGGTAAGCGCATCGCTGCCCCTGGCCGATCCGTTCTCCGTAACGCACGAGTGCGGCGGGAGGGAAGCCAAAACGGTAGTCCTGGAACTGCAGCACGACATCGTCCTTTTCGTCCGTCTGCACCCACAGCGCGTTGGTGCGGTAGTCCACGACCCTTGCGGAAGCCAGCGCATTGAGGTCCCTGATGATCCCCTCGACCGGTGACCGTGCCGTGTAGGTGCCCAGGAAATCGATTCGGATAAAGATGCGGTGCGCTTCTCCCTGTACCACGCCGCGGTCGACGACATCGACTGCGATAATACGGCCGTCGACCGGGCTGACGACCCCGAGGGGCGCGGCAGGAATTGTCCGGCGCGGGTCACGGAAGACCAGCCAGAGGACGGCGAACAGGATCAGCGGCAGCACGCCGACCGCGGGGTGCAGGTAGCGGAACGCCAGCCACGCGCCGGCCAGGGCAGCCACCATGAACGGGATGCCCTCGCCGGCTACGAAATGGTTTCTGCGTCCGCGCAAGACCGGTCCCGCCGCATACAAAACGCCGCACGATCCTCTTCTTCCGCGACGGAGTCAACACGTGCGGCACGGCAATTACGCCCAACCGCCGCGTGTTTCCGCTAGAATTCGCGGCTGATTCCACTGGGTACCAGAACATGCGCTATTCCGAATTCGGTCTCACGACGCTCAAGGAAGTTCCTGCGGAAGCCGAGATCGTCAGTCATCAATTGATGCTGCGCGCCGGCCTGATCCGGCGCCTGGCCTCAGGCCTGTTCACCTGGATGCCGCTCGGCCTGCGGGTGCTACGCAGGGTCGAGAGGGTGGTGCGGGAGGAGATGGACCGTGCCGGGGCACTCGAATTGCTGATGCCTGCCGTGCAGCCGGCCGAACTCTGGCAGGAATCGGGGCGCTGGGACGAATACGGCCCCTTGCTGCTGCGCATGCGCGACCGCGGCGACCGTGAATACTGCTTCGGACCGACGCACGAGGAAGTCATCACCGACATCGCCCGCCGCGAACTGCGCAGCTACAAGCAGCTGCCGGTCAATTTCTACCAGGTACAGACGAAATTCCGCGACGAGATCCGGCCGCGCTTCGGCGTCATGCGCGCGCGCGAGTTCATCATGAAGGATGCGTACTCGTTCGACCTGGACGAGGACGGCATGCGCGTCGCGTATCGGAAGATGCACGACGCCTATACGGCAATCTTCGAACGCCTCGGGCTCAGGTTCCGCGTCGTGGACGCGGACAGCGGCGAGATCGGCGGCAGCCGGTCGCAGGAGTTCCATGTACTGGCGGACTCGGGTGAAGACGCCATCGCCTACTGCGATGCGGACCAGTACGCGTCGAATATCGAGACGGCAGCCACGGAGGTTCCCTCTGGCAAGCGCCCTGCCGCGTCGCAGGACATGAAAAAAGTCGAAACACCGGGCGCCCGCACCATCGAGGCGCTCAGCAAGTTCATCGGCATCACGGCGGAGGACACCCTCAAGACGCTGATCGTCGAGGGCGTGGAGCAGCCGGTCGCGCTGGTGCTGCGCGGCGATCACGAGCTCAATGCCGTCAAGGCGCAGAAGATCCCGGGGGTTGCCTCGCCGCTGACAATGGCGGACGTCGGGACGGTGCGCCAGGTAACCGGCTGCGAGCCCGGCTATGCCGGGCCGATCGGGCTCGATATTCCGGTCTACTACGACCACGCGACGGCCCTCATGGCCGATTTCGTCGTTGGCGCCAACGAAGCCGACATGCACTACACGGGCGTCAATTTCGGCCGCGATATCGAGGAACCGGAAACGGTCGATCTGCGCAACGTCGTGGAAGGCGACCCCACGCCGGGCGGCACCGGCACCCTCTCCATCGCGCGTGGCATCGAGGTCGGGCACATCTTCCAACTGGGCTCCAAGTACAGCAGCGCCATGGGCGCGAGCGTGCTCGACAGCGACGGCAAGGAGCGCACGCTGGAGATGGGCTGCTACGGTATCGGCGTCACCCGTATCGTCGGCGCCGCGATCGAGCAAAACCACGATGAGCGCGGCATCATCTGGCCGGAGCCGCTCACCCCGTTTAACGCGGTGCTGGTGCCGATCAACATGCACCGCTCCGAAACCGTCCGCGAGGCGGCCGAGGCGCTGTACGCCGAGCTGACCGCACTGGGCCTCGAGGTGCTGCTCGATGACCGGGACGCGCGGCCCGGGGTCAAGTTCGCTGACGCCGAGCTGATCGGCATTCCGCACCGGCTGGTGCTCAGCGAACGCAACCTGGCAAACGGTGACTACGAGTACCGCCACCGGCGCGACAGCGAATCGCGCAACCTGAACCGTGATGAAGCTCTCAAACTGCTGCAGGAGCACGCCATAAACTAATGTTTCCCATCGAATAAGTTTTGCGCATGAATACGCTCGCACGAATCGGAATCATCGGCCTGCTGGCAGCCGTGCTGCTGCCCGGGGCGCTGTGCGCCGAGCCGAAACCCGACCCTGAGCTGCGCGAGATCCTGCGCAAAGCGGCCAGCGACGTGGATACGTTCCCCGACCGCTTCGACGCCGAGGTCTGGCTGACCGACATGTCGCGGCGCCTGGCGAAGCAGGTCAGCGATCCGGAAGAGCGCATCGAGTTACTGACCCTGGTCCATTACGAGGCCAGCCGTGTCGACCTGCCGCCGGAGCTGATCCTTGCGGTGATCGAGGTCGAGAGCAATTTCGACCGCTATGCAATATCGGTGGCCGGCGCTATCGGGCTCATGCAGATCATGCCGTTCTGGCTCGACGAAATCGGCCGGCCGGACGACAACCTGCTGCACGTCGATACCAACCTGCGCTACGGCTGTACCATCCTGCGTTACTATTACGACAAGGAAAAAGGCGATCTGCGCCGGGCGCTCGGCCGTTACAACGGCAGCCTCGGCAAGCGCAAATACCCCAACAAGGTGATCGACAAGCTGTCGAAAAAGTGGTTCCAGGCGTAGGGCCCGTTATCGCACTGGCCCTAGCCGGTGCGAAAACCGACCGGCGGCTCCCGGTGCACCTCGAGCACGGTCACCTCGTCGACACGCGCATGCGGCGGCCCTTCCGCAAGCCACTCGGCAAGCTGATCGAGCGCATCACCGGCGCCACAGGCAAGTACTTCAACCTCACCGTTCGGAAGATTGATCGCGTGACCGCTGATGCCGAGGGATTCGGCGACGCTGCGCGTACTGGCGCGGAAGAAGACGCCCTGAACGCGCCCCTTGACGGTGAACAGTCGGGCTGGCGGCATGGGCAGGCTCAGCCCCCGCCGTTGTCTTTCGAGGCCTCGCTGAGTTTCAGGGCTTTCTGCGCGCGATACTTGGCTTCCAGGGCCGCATGGCGGGCTTCCCGGTATTGCTGGAGGTCGAGCCGTTGTTCCGCGCTTTGCAGGTATTTCTCGGCCTCGGCCAGTTCCATCGCCGCGTAATCGGCGGCGCCGGCTTCGCGCGCAACCGTGATCGCCTGGCGCGCATCGCTCATTTCCTGCACCGGCGGCGCCGTCTCGCACGCTGCGAGTGCGAGGGTCAGCGAAAGCACGCCGACGAGGCGAATAATTGATCGGATCGGTGACATTGTTGTTATTTTGGAACGCCGAGCCGAAAAAAGCTACCAACGCCGTCTGCTTACGTCAAGCAGGCAACCCGACGCTGACGCAACGGCAAGGGCCTGCTAGAGTTCGCGGCAGTTCGTTTTATCCCAGATACAGTGCAACATCATGACAATCACCATCTATCACAATCCGCGCTGCTCCAAGTCGCGGAAAACACTGGAATTACTCGAAAATGCGGGGGCGGCGCCGACCGTGGTCCGGTACCTCGAGGACCCGCCCGATGGCGGCCGCATTCAGGCGCTCGCAGCGTGCCTCGGGGTGCCCGTGGCGCACCTGTTGCGCCGTAACGAGGAGGAGTTCAAGAACGCCACCGACCTTCCCGACCTGCGCGACGATGCGGCGCTTGCGAACTGGCTCGCTGCGCACCCCGGGGTATTGCAGCGCCCGATCGTGATCGACGACGATGCCGGCACCGCGGTCATCGGTCGCCCGCCGGAAAACGTCGGGGAGATCCTGCCCGCATGAGCGACATCCTCGTTCTGTACGACTCCAACGGCGGCATGACGGAGGCGCTGGCCCGCGAAGTGTGCCAGGGCGTCGACTCGGTGCCGGGTATGGCCTCCCGACTGCGAACCGTACCGCGGGTCTCCAGCACCACCGACGCCCGCGGCGCGGCCGTACCGGAGTCGGGACCGCCCTACGTCGAGATGACGGACCTCGAGGAGTGCGCAGGGCTGGTGCTCGGCAGCCCGACCCATTTCGGTAACATGACCGCCTCGCTCAAGTACTTCCTGGACAGCACCATCACGCCCTGGCTGTCGGGTACCCTGGTGGGCAAACCGGCCGCCACCTTCACCTCGACCTCCTCGCTGCACGGCGGCCAGGAGGCCACGCTGCTGAGCATGGCCCTGCCCTTGTTGCACCACGGCATGATCTATGTCGGGCTGCCGTACACGGAGAAGGCATTGTCGTCGACGACGACCGGCGGCACGCCCTACGGGGCGTCCCACGTATCGTGGAGCAGGAAGCAGGACAGCCTCTCCGACGAGGAGAAAACGCTTGGGCGGGCACTGGGCAAGCGCGTTGCCGAACTCGCGAAGCGGTTAGCCGACTGACGCCGCGACCCGACGCTCAGCCGCCCTGCAGGACGTCCCTGACGAACGGTATCGTCAGCTTCCGCTGAGCGCGCAGCGCCTCGAGATCCAGCTTGTCGAGCAGTTCGTAAAGACTGCGCATGTCCCGCCGGCTGCGGGCCATCAGGAAGCGCGCGGTCTCCGCCGGTAGTTCGAGGCCGCGATGGCCGGCACGCAGCTGCAGCGCTTCCATCCGCGCCACATCGTCGAGCGGCCGGACGTGGAACGTCGCGAGATGCTGCAAGCGGCTGCGAAGATCCGCGAGCACGATGCCGCTCTCCCGCGGGGCTGCCCCAGCGCTGACGACGAGAGGGTGGCCCGCTTCGATCAGCGCGTTGCAGAGCACGAACAGCCCGTGCTCCCAGCGCTCGTCGCCGGCCACCCGATCGACATCGTCGATGCAAACGATCTCCCTGGAGTCCAGCCCCTCGAGCAACGCGGGCCCGGCCTCCCCGAGCTCGGCGAGTGGCAGATACGCGGCACGATCGGCGAAGCGTTCGCAGGTCGCCTGCAGCAGGTGGGACTTGCCGGTCGCGGGAGCGCCCCAGATCCAGGCCCCCTGTCCCGACCGCGCCTCGACCAGGGACTCGAGGTAGTCGACGACGGGCTCGTTACCGGCAGCGAGGAACGTATCGAACACCGCGTAATCGGCGAGCCTTAACGGCAACGCAAGTTGGCTCAAGACGAGTCCCCTTCCGGAGCCTGTGCGTGGCCGGCCTCGGCGGCCGCCTCCCGCAATTCCTTGGCTTCCACCGGATGTTCCTCGAGGTAGGTCGTGTAAGCGTAGCGAACGACGACCGAGAGGACGGCGGCAGCCGGCAGCGCCAGCAGGATGCCGAAAAAGCCGAACAGCTGGCCACCCGCTGCAACGGCGAAGATGACCAGTACCGGGTGCAGGCCGATCCGGTCGCCGACCAGTTTCGGCGTCAGGATCGAGCCCTCGATCAGCTGCGCGATCGTGAAGGTGGCGAACACCCCGACCAGCCGCCAGAGCGGATCGGGCTCGAGCACTACCGTCAGCGATGCCAGCAGGACGCCGAACACGAGGCCGAGGTAGGGAACGAAACTGACCAGCCCCGACACGACACCGATAGCGACCGCGAATTTGAGTCCTACGAGGCTGAGTCCGGCCGAGTAGATCGCCGCCAGCGCCATCATGACGAGTATCTGGCCGCGCAGGAAAGCGCCGAGCATGTCGTCGGCGGCCCTGGCGAGGCCGAAGATCGTGTCGCGCTGGCTGATGGGCACCAGCGCACCGACGCGGGCTACGATGAGGTCCCAGTCGCGCAACATGTAGAAGGTCAGGATAGGCACGAGGAACAGGCTGATGACGGCCGCCGCGAGCGCGCCGCCGGACTCGGCAACGCCGAGCAGCACCTTCCCGCCCCAGTTGCCGGCCATCTCGCTGTAGCGCGCGAGGAACGGCCCGATGCCGACGTCTTCTCCGATCTCGATGCCGAAGGTTTCGACGACCCACGGTAACCAGACCTGCTCCACCTGTGCGCCGATCGCCGGCAGCGCATCAAGCAGGCTCCCGACCTGGTTACGAATCAGCGGCACGATCAGGAGGATCAGCAGGCCGAGCGACAGGAATGTCAACAGGAATACCGCAACCACCGCGACCGTGCGCGGCAACTTCAGTTTCTGCAGCCGATCGGCGAGCGGATCGCCGACGTAGGCCAGCAGTGCCGCGGCGACGAACGGCGTCAGGATCGGCGCGAGCAGGTAAACGAGCCAGCCGGTCAGCGCGATTGCGACCAGCCAGTTGATTCGCAGGTCAGATTTCATGTTTTCCTCCGGCACGTGCACGCCGCGACCACGACCACACGTAATCCGCGCCGCTTAAGACCACGGTAACCAGGATCGAAGCGCCCAGCACGGTCAGAGTGATTGTATCCGGCCAGCCGAAACCGGCGTGGCTCAGCACGAAGAACAGGAACATGAGTTCCAGCGCCGTGTTCAGCTTGCTGATCCGCGACGGCTCACCCTGCACCGGTTCGATGAGGAAATTATAGGCCACCGCCCCACCGAAAATGACGACGTCGCGCAGGATCACGACCGTCGCAAGCCACACGGGGATCTGCCCCACCCAGGCCAGCGTGATGAACAGTCCGGCCACCAGCAACTTGTCAGCGACCGGGTCGAGCAGGCCGCCAAGCCGTGTCTGCCAGTTGAAGCGCATGGCGAGGTAGCCATCGAGGCCATCGGAGAAACCCGCAAAGAAAAACAGCGCGAGCGCCAGCGAATACTGACCGCGCAGTATCAGCATCAGGATCGGCACGATCAGCGCTATGCGCAGCAGCGATATCGCATTTGGAATCCAGCCTAGATACATGGGCAAGGGGTATCAGGGACTGTAAAAAAATTCCAGCGATGCAGGCGACACAGCCCCCGGCGCCGGTGCATTGTTGTCGAAACGCTCCTGCTCGATCAGCCCACCAAGGCGCAACGCCCGTGCAAGTCGCTCCGCGCCGCCATGCGCCTGGACGCGGTAACGGATTCGGTCGCCTTCCACCGCGGTGATGGCGAAGCTCTCGACCACATTCAGGCCCGCCAGCATGCGCTGAACGCTGCCATAGGCATCCACCGTGTTGATACCCGCGATCCCCAGTTCGATGCTCTGCAGTGTCGCATCGCCGCCGATGGCAAACTCCGCAGCCAGCATGTCGGCGACGAGATTGATGACGAGCTCGGGCTCTCCCGTCCAGCCGCGCTGCTCACCGGCAAAGTGATACGTCCAGCGATTCCGCTGCCCCGAATCGGCGCGAATCCGGCCGATGAGCACGGAGTTCGCCTCGTAGCGTTGCGACGCATCGAGCACGAGTTCGTCGAACCCGCCCCAGATATCAGGGAACGAGACCCTCGCCAGGTCCTCGGTGTCGAGCAGCGGGAACACGACCGGCAGCCCGCGGCGCTCCGCGACGTCGAGCAGGCGCTGCCGCAACAGCCGGTTCCTGTCGATCGTCCGCGCCTGGCCGTCGCTGCGCTCCGGGTCATCGGCGCCGACGATCTGTCGCCGGCCCTGCCCCCAGTCCACAGCAAGCCAGATGAGCGTCAGCGGCCGCTCCCTGCCCCATACCGGCTGCCCGTTTCGCCGCAGTACGTCCTCCACGGCGTTGCCATCGAATCTCACCCACAGCGTGTCGTCCTCGCCCGGTCGAAACTGCAATACGTAGGACGCAGGATTCGGAAACAGGAGGTCAATCATCTCCGGAGCATCGCTGATACCGGACCCCGAAACGCGCCGCAGCACTTCGGCCAGCGCCTCCTTGTAAGCAACGGAACGTGGATCATTCGCGCGCGGATCGAGCGGCACTTCCGCCGTGTACAGCGAGGTCATCTCGACGGCCCCGATGACGCCCGGCGGCGCAATTACGAGAAGCACCAGCGCATGGCAGGCGATGAACCGGCGCTTCGCAGCCGGTGAAAACAGAAGCGGGTGTATCAGCAAGGGTGGTTTCCCCATGGGTGCCCAGCGTCTATTATATCGCCCTCTCAGAAATTGCCACTTGTCGATGGCCAACAAGAACCTCACCTACCGGGATGCCGGTGTCGATATCGATGCCGGTAATGCGCTCGTCGAGCGCATCAAGCCCATCGTTGCCGCGACCCGCCGTGCGGAGGTCATGTCGGGCATCGGTGGATTCGGCGGCCTGTTCGCGCTGCAGCCGGGACGATACCGGGAACCGGTGCTGGTCTCCGGCACCGACGGCGTGGGCACGAAGCTCAAGCTCGCCCAGCAGCTGGGTCTGCACGGTACGATCGGCGTCGACCTGGTGGCCATGTGCGTCAACGACGTGCTGGTCCAGGGCGCTGAGCCCCTGTTTTTCCTCGACTATTTTGCCTGCGGCAAGCTCGACGTCGAGGTCGCCACGGACGTGGTGCGGGGTATCGCGGATGGCTGCAGCCAGGCAGGTGCGGCCCTGATCGGTGGCGAGACCGCAGAAATGCCGGACATGTATGCCGACGGCGAATACGACCTGGCCGGGTTCTGTGTCGGCGCCGTGGAACGGGAGGCGATCATCGATGGCAGCACGATTGCCCCGGACGATGCCCTGATCGGCATTGCCTCCAGCGGTCCCCATTCGAACGGTTACTCGCTGATTCGCAAGGTACTCGAACTGGCCGGCGACAGCCGCATCGACGGCGTGCGCGCGAGCGAGCGCCTGCTCACCCCCACGCGCATCTACGTCAAGCCCGTCCTGGAGCTCATGAATGATGTGACGATCAAGGGGCTCGCGCACATCACCGGCGGCGGCATCACCGAGAACCTGCCGCGCATACTCGACAAATCTCTGCATGCCGAGATCGATACGGCCTCCTGGGAGCGAGGTCCGGTCTTCGACTGGCTGGCGGATGCCGGCAACATCGCGGTGGATGAGATGCGCCGGACCTTCAATTGCGGCGTCGGGATGATCGTCGTCGTCGATGCAGGTGACGTTGCGAAGTCCATCGCGGTGCTCGCCGAGGCCGGTGAGACGGCCTGGGAGATAGGCCGCATCGCCGACGGTTCCGGGCCGGTGCGGTACCTTTGAGTCCCGGCACCTGCAAGACGGCGATCCTGATTTCAGGATCCGGCACGAACCTGCAGTCGTTTATCGACCGCGTTGCACAGGGTTCCGTGTCGATCGACCTGTGCGGCGTGTTCTCCAACCGGCCGGACGCCTACGGGCTTACGCGGGCACGCAATGCGGGCATCGACACACGCTGTATCGAACACGGGCGGTACGAAACCCGCGAACGCTTCGACCGTGCCGTGGCCGACGCTATTGCCCCGTGGCAACCCGAGTTGCTGGTGCTGGCCGGTTTCATGCGCATCCTCAGCCCGTGGTTCGTGCAGCGCTACGCTGGCCGCATTCTCAACATCCACCCTGCGCTGCTGCCGCTGTATCCGGGCCTCGACACCCACAAGCGCGTGCTCGGGGCCGGCGACACCCACCATGGCAGCACCGTGCACTTCGTTACCGAGGAACTCGACGGCGGACCACGGATTCTGCAGGGGCGCATCCGCGTCGCCCCCAGCACCGACCCCGATGACCTGATGCAGCGGGTACAGGCCGTCGAACACCGGATCTACCCCACCGCGGCAGACTGGTTCGGCTCCGGACGACTCCAGATGAAAGACGGGACGACCTGGCTCGACGGCAAACCCCTCGACAAACCCGTCGTCCTCGATTTCGACCTTTGAACCCATAAACACGAGGACGACCGGCGGGCGGGCTGCGGGGATGTTCTTCTCGTCATGGCTCCCTGCGGTCTGCTTTACGTCCTCGACGAACATCCCCGCC
>JBFIHC010000057.1:0-20391 GCA_041601995.1 Woeseiaceae bacterium
GGCGTTTACACCATTATCGCGCGCGATGCCCTGCCGGGTGACGCGGCGACGGATCTCGGCGTCATCCTGATCGACGAATTTCCGGCGGTGCCCTGAGCCCCACCGCGAATTCTATCTCCCTGAGCAATCGCTCCCCCTTTGGGCCCCGCTCCGGCGGGGTCTTTTTTTTTGCAGGTGGTTCTCGAATCAGGACCGGCAGCTAGTCGTGGCGACGGCGGGCCGCTGCCAGCTTCTCCTCCACGGTGGCGCGCATGCGCTCGGCCAGGGGCGCTTCGAGGTAGCGCTCCAACGCCGCAGGATCGGGCCGGTTGTCGAAGGCAAGGCGGTACAGGTCCAGCGCGGACACGACCGGCGCCGGGTTCTCGATGTAGGTCACGGCGTCACCGGCGGAGACCTCACCCTCGTTCAGAACCCGAAAATAGATTCCCGGTTTCTCTGCCCGGCGAAACGCCATGCCAAAGCCCGAATCCTGCATCTGTGCCGCCAGGGTGCTGCAGGGAATACGCGGCGCGGTCGCTTCGAGCAGCACATCGCCGATCAGCAGGCGGTCGCCGACATTCATGTCCGAGGGCAGGCCCGCGATCGTGAGATTGTCGCCAAACGTGCCGGGCGCGAGTTCACGGCCCAGTTGTTGCGACCACCACTCGTAGTCGTCTGCGCTGTAGGCATAGACCACCTGGTCTGCGCCGCCGTGGTGCCGCTTGTCGGAGATCGTGTCGCCCGCGACCGAATCGGAACCAATGCTGACCGCTCCGTCGGCCGGGCGCTTGCGGATTCCCGTCCTGAAGCTTCGCGTGCCGTGCTCGATGGTCTCTTCGCGTCCTACGTTGACGCTTACCACCCGCATGTCGTCCATCGCATCTCCTCTGACGTGGGCATGCGGCAGGATCATACCCGCGCCGGGCCCGCCGGCGCCACGTCAGAAGGTGAATGGCTTGCCGTTGTCGGATTCGCCGGGCAGGTATTTGCGACGCATGTCCTCGTGACGTTTCGGCGGGAATTCCTCGACGATGATCTTGCGCACGTGGTTCTCGGCAATCAGGACCTGGTCGTTGGCGATCTTCAGCAGCGCCTCCGCGTCGCGCACGGCCTCCGTGGCCTCTTGCAGGCGAATCGGCTTCACGGATACGGCGTTCTTCTGCAGGCGGCCCAGGGTTGCTGTCGCCCGTTGCAGCGTTCTGCGCTGCCGTGCGGCTTCCACGCGCCTGGCGCGGAGGCCCCGAAACGCCGCTTGCAGCCGCCCCCGTGACGAATCCAGCCACACGCGCCAACCGACGAAAAGCAGCACGACCAGGCCGACGACGCTCGCGGCCACCAGGGCCCAGTGTTGTTGCAGGAATTCCGGCGACATCCCCGGAACTTAGCGCAGTCGCCGCCTGATTACGCCGACCCGGCCGCGTTTTCGACCCTGCGGTCACGCAAAATGCGTTACATTTTGTACGCTTTTGCGTTATAATGTGTTGCATGGCAAAAACTCGCACTTCGACGCTCAATTTGCGCATTCACCCTGCCCTGAAGGACGCCATCCGCGAGGCAGCCGCGCGCGAGCATCGCAGCGTCGCCAACATGGTGGAAGTGCTGATCCGGCGGCACTGCGACCAGTCCGGCATCACGGTGTACGAGAAACCCGATCTGTCCTCGAGGAGAAGGAATGGATGAGCGAATGCTGAGAGCGCTGGTCGCTGCCGGCGCCGTCAAGAAGATCAGTATTGTCGCGAACGGCGCACGATTTCACATCGAGGCCAGAACGCCGAACGGGGCCGTCACGGCCGAGACGCTCAAGGGCAAGGTGAAGACCTGGGTATCGCTGGACGCGGCGGCACGCTGGGTGCGGGGACTGGGTGTGGGCGCTGCCCAGGTCCAGCTGACCCACTGGCAGCCCGGCCAGAAGGAACTGATCTGAGTCAGGTCAGTCCGGGACGTCCGCGGACGGCAGATCGTTGCCGAACGGAAACGGCTTTTCCTCGGTATTGAACGTCAGGTAGCGGACGATCTCGTAGAGGTAGGCTGCAATCACCTGCCCTGCCTGCTGCAGCTGGCCGTTCTTCTCGCCCGTGAGAAGCACCCAGAAAAAGGCCAGCACGATCACCACCGACAGCACGGCCGTCACAACCGTGCCGATGACGTAGAAAGCGACCATGAACAGCGCCCGCAGCCACGTCGACCGGGACTTGATGTTCTCTTCGATCGGGACCCCGGTGTCGTGGCTGTCGGAGACGACATGATCGGCGGGCGGGTTTTCGTCACTCATCGAACTCTCCTGTTCCCAGCGCTTTCGACGCAGCGTGCAGCGAATTGTTCCGGTCGATATGGTTACAATGCGCGCCTGTTTCAAGCATCCAGATTCGAATCCATGATTGACCGACTCCACCTTGCCGCCCTTGCCGTTACCCTGCTGGCCGCGTGCGAGCGCGGCGCCCCGCCCCCGGTCGACCTGGCCGCCGAGGCGCAGCGTATCGCCCGCGAATCCATCATCGTCGACACCCACATCGACGTGCCCTACCGCCTTTTGGAATCGCCCGAGAACGTCAGCGAGGCGACCGACCGTGGCGACTTCGATTACCCCCGTGCGCGCGCCGGCGGGCTCGATGCGGCGTTCATGTCGATTTACACGTCCGCCGACCTGGAGGCGGACGGGAAATCCCGCGAGACGGCCGAACAACTCATTGATATTGTTGAAAAGATTGTAACGACCTCAAACGGGAAGTTCGCCATCGCGACCTCCCCGGCGGACGTAAGGGAGCATTTCGAGGCCGGCGTGATGTCGCTGCCGATGGGCATGGAAAACGGCTCCCCGCTCGAAGGCGACCTTCGGGCCCTGCAACACTTTTACAAGCGCGGCATACGTTACATTACGCTCGCCCACAGCTTGTCGAACCACCTCTCGGACTCGTCGTATGACGATAATCGACGGTGGAGCGGGCTCAGCGAATTCGGTGTCGAGGTCGTGCATGAAATGAACCGCCTCGGCATCATGGTCGACGTCAGCCACCTGTCGGACGAAGCCTTCTGGCAGGTGCTCGAGGTCAGCGCCGTGCCGGTGATCGCGTCGCACTCCTCCGCGCGGCACTTCACGCCCGGCTGGGAACGCAACATGAGCGACGAGATGATCACGGCGCTCGCCGGGAAAGGGGGCTTGATCATGATCAATTTCGGCTCGGCATTCATCACCGAAGAGGCGCGCCAGTACTCGTCAGAGCGCTGGCCGGCGTCCACGGCTTTCGTGGCAGAGCACGGTGACATGCCGCGCGAAGAGGCGATGAAGGCGTTCGCCGCCCGCTGGGAGGCGGAGCATGGCCCCATGCCCTACGCCTCGCTCGACGACGTCCTCGATCACTTCGACCACGTCATCAAACTGGTCGGCGTCGACCATGTCGGCATCGGCTCCGATTTCGACGGCGTCGGCGATTCTCTGCCGACGGGTCTCAAGGACGTGTCGGCGTATCCGAATCTGGTCGAAGGATTGCTGCGCCGCGGCTACGGCGAGGCCGACATCCGCAAGATCCTCGGCGAGAACCTCTTGCGGGTCTGGCAGACGATCGACGATTACGCCGCGACGACGTCGATCAGCACGTAGCGCAACAGCACTTCGTAGCTGCTGCGATCGAGCTTCATGCCTTCCGGCAATTCGAGGGTGTGGACCGGGGCACCGGTGGTCTCGCAGATTTCCTGATAATGCCTGTTGCCATCGCGGTACACGCGGTATCGAACTTCGCGGTGGCCGCCGACCTTCAGCGGTACCTTGCTCTGGGTCCAGTCCTGGATAGTCGCTCGCTCCATCGTAACCTCCGTAGCGCCAAGCGAATTGGCTCGAATAGTCAATGCCCGATGTACGGGGTGCAATCGGCGTGCCAACCGCGTGCCCGCGAAAAGATATTCAATAAAATATGTTATTTCAATAGATTATAATGTTTTTCTCGAATAAGAATTACTATAAATAGCGCCCGGCAGTGTCAGGTTGTGACCAGGGATTCGTGTAAATAGCGACACTTGCTTGACATAAGCCGCCGCGCTCAAAGCGGCCAGACGAGGAGGATCATTGGCACGGAAACCAGCACGATCAGGATCTCGAGCGGCAGGCCCATGCGCCAGTAATCGCCGAACTCGTAGCCGCCCGGCCCCATGATCAGCGTATTGTTCTTGTGCCCGATGGGCGTCAGGAACGCGCAGGAAGCCGCGACCGCCACCCCCATCAGGAACGCGTCGGGATTGGCATCGAGCCGGCGGGCAATCTCCACCGCGATCGGCGCGGCAATGACCGCCGTCGCCGTGTTGTTCATCACGTCGGACAGCGTCATCGTGACCATGATCAGCAGCGTCAGCACTATCGCCGGCGAGATACTGCCGGTGAGACCGAGAATGGCGTCGACGATCAGCGTCGATCCGCCCGAGGCCTCGAGCGCGCCGCCAAGCGGAATCATCGACCCCAGCAGCACGATGACCGGCCACTCGATCGAGGTGTAAACCTCCCGCAGCGGCACGATATTCAGCAGAATGTAGGCCGCCACGACGCAGCCGAGCGCAACCGGCAGGTAGACGAGGCCCGCGCTGGCCGCGGCGATCGCGGCAACGAAAATCGCCACGGCCTGCGAGACCTTGTGGCGTTGCAATACGCGCTGCCCGCGATCCGCGAGCGGCAGGAGCCCGAGTTGCCCCGTGACATCGTTGAGGCGCTCTTCCGGTCCGAGCAGCAGCAGCACGTCGCCGGGATGCAGCTCCAGTTTGCGCACGTTTTCACGGAATCGCCGCCCTGCCCGCGATACGCCAACGAGCGCTACGCGATAGCGGTACAACAGGCGTATGGACATGGCCGAGCGGCCGGCGAGCCTGGATGATTCCGGCACCACGACCTCGGCGAGTTCGAGATCACCGTCCTCCAGGACGCCCTCGGATTTGCCGATGTACTCCAGCTGCAGCGCGCCGAGCGCCTCGTCGAGGCTCTCCGGGCTGGCCTCGATGACGAGGATGTCGTCCGCCTCGATCATCGCGGTCCGCGCGAGCCCGGGAAGCCGCCTGCCCTTTCGCGTCAGTCCCACGATGTCGATGTCGCTCTTCCCCGCCAGCTCGTCGAGGTCGCGGACTCGCTTGCCGATTACAGCCGAACCTGCGGGTACCCGGACCTCGGCGATGTAGTCGGCGATATCGAACAGGTCGGCCCTTGCGTCGCCCGACGTTCGCGTCGCCGGCAGCAGACGCCAGCCTACGAGTGCCACATAGGCGACACCGACCGCCGCGCACGCGATGCCCACGGGCGTGAAGTCGAACATCGCGAAAGGCTCGCCAAGCGCGTCGTTGCGGAATTCCGCGATGACGATATTCGGCGGCGTGCCGATCAGGGTGATCATGCCGCCGAGGATCGACGCAAACGACAGCGCCATCAGCGACAGCGAAGGACTGCGGCCGCTCTTCTTCGCGGCCTGCAGATCGAGCGGCATCAGCAGCGCAAGCGCCGCCACGTTGTTCATCACCGCCGACAGCGATGCCGCCAGCGCAGCCATGATGCCCACGTGCGCCGAGAGCTTGCGCGACGCGTCGATCACGTAGCGAGCCAGCAGCTCGATGACGCCCGAATTGGACAATCCGCGACTGACGACCAGCACCAGCGCGATGATCACGGTCGCAGGATGCCCGAAGCCCGAGAAGGCCTCGGAAACCGGCACGACGCCGCTCAGCAATGCCGCCATCAGCGCGATGAAGGCGACGAGGTCGTAGCGCCAGCGCCCCCAGATGAGCATCGCGAACACGACGATGAGAATGACGAACAGGACGGATTGTTGCAGTGTCATCATCTTCCCTGCGGCGCACGACACCGAAACGATACGCTATTCGTTACCCGAAAGGCACGCTAGGATCACGGCATGGGATTCGTCCTCATGCTTGTGCTGTTGCTCGCGCTGGTTTTCGGCCCGGGGCTCTGGGTTCGCCGGGTGATCGAGCGCTACAGCGATCCGCCGGACCGGTACTCGGGCACCGGCGCCCAGCTGGCGCGCTTCCTGCTCGATCGGCTGGATATGCAGCACGTCGCCGTCGAAACCACCGACCAGGGCGACCATTACGATCCGGCGGCGAAAGCCGTGCGGCTCACGCCGGACAAGCACGACGGCCGCTCGCTCACGGCGATCACCGTTGCGGCCCACGAAGTGGGCCATGCAATCCAGGACCACGAGGGCTACGGGCCGCTGCGGCTGCGCACCTATCTCGTCCGCGCCGCTCGCCCCGTCGAGCGAATCGGGGCGGGCGCCCTGATTGTCGCGCCTTTCCTCGGAGCCCTTACCCGGGTGCCGAGTATCGGCATCATCATGTTCCTGGCCGGTTTTCTCACGCTGGCAACCTCCACGCTGGTGCACCTGGCAACGCTGCCCACCGAATTCGACGCCAGCTTCAACCGCGCCCTGCCGCTGCTGGACGACCAGGGGGTTCTGAAAAAGGCCGATCGTCCGCACGCCCGCCGCCTGCTCACGGCGGCCGCCCTGACGTACGTGTCTGCGTCATTGATGAGCCTGCTGAATATCGCCCGCTGGTGGGCCCTGCTGCGCCGCTAAGACCGCCCTGCCGGTGGCGTGCCGTTGAAAACCGGCCAACCGCCGCCATTTCGTATCGCAGCGTGCAATAGCCTTGGAAATTACTGGTTTACGGACCGCAGCGCTGCTATTATCCGCGCCCGAAAGCCGCTCTGGACCGGGCGAAGGCGCAACAAGCGTTGCCCGCGGGCAAATCCCCGGACGGTACTGACACAGGCACCCACCCTGATCGACGCAGCTCCATGTTCCCCGGCATGCCGGGAGTGACGTCATTCGAATATGGGGGCGTGGGTGCGTTTTGACTTGGATACAGCTGAAGACTCGAAATGAAAGACTTAAGCACATACAGAAATATCGGCATTTTCGCCCACGTCGACGCCGGCAAGACGACGACGACCGAGCGCATCCTGAAATTGACGGGAAAGATCCATCGCACCGGCGAAGTGCATGACGGTGAAGCGACGACGGACTTCATGGAGCAGGAACAGGAGCGCGGCATTACGATTCAGTCGGCCGCGACCAGCTGCGAGTGGAACAAGCACCGCCTGAACATCATCGACACGCCGGGGCACGTGGACTTCACGATCGAGGTTTATCGCTCGCTGAAAGTCCTCGACGGTGGTGTGGGCGTGTTCTGCGGGTCGGGCGGCGTAGAGCCTCAGTCCGAGACCAACTGGCGTTACGCGAACGATTCGGAAGTCGCGCGCATCATTTTCGTCAACAAGCTGGACCGCGTCGGCGCTGACTTTTATCGCGTCGTGAAGCAGATCAAGGACGTGCTTGCGGCCACGCCGCTGGTCATGACCCTGCCGATTGGCGTCGAGGACAACTTCACGGGCGTCGTCGACCTGCTCGAGCGCAAGGCCTGGATCTGGGGCGGCCGTGACGATCCCTCGGACTACGAGATCACCGACGTGCCCGAGGACATGCAGGACGTGGTCGAGGAATGGCGCGAGAAGCTGATCGAAACCGCCGTGGAGCAGGACGACGATCTGCTGGAGCAGTACCTCGAAGGCAATGAGCCCTCGATCGAGGACCTGAAGCGTTGCGTCCGGAAAGGCACGATCAACCTGGACTTCTTCCCGACCTTCTGTGGATCTGCATTTAAAAACAAGGGCATACAGAATGTTCTTAATGCAGTTGTCGACTATTTGCCGAGCCCGACCGAGGTCAAGCCGCAGCCCGAGATCGACCTCGAGGGTCACGAGACCGGCGGACATGCCGTCGTCGATCCGGACAAGCCGCTGCGCGCGCTCGCCTTCAAGATCATGGACGACCGCTACGGCGCACTGACGTTCACGCGCATCTACTCCGGCAAGATCAAGAAGGGCGACAACGTGCTGAATACGTTCACGGGCAAGACCGAGCGCATCGGGCGAATCGTCGAAATGCACGCGAACTCGCGCGAAGAACTCGAGTGTGCCCAGGCCGGCGATATCGTCGCCCTGCTCGGCATGAAGAACACCCGCACCGGCCATACGCTGGCGGACCCGAACAATCCGGCAACGCTCGAGCCGATGGTGTTCCCGGATCCCGTAATCTCGGTCGCCATCAAGCCGAAGGACAAGGCCGGCAACGAAAAGATGGGGGTTGCCCTGAACAAGATGGTCCAGGAAGACCCGTCATTCCAGGTTGCGACGGACGAAGATTCCGGCGAGACGCTGATCAAGGGCATGGGTGAACTGCACCTCGATATCAAGGTGGACATCCTGCGCCGCACGCACAAGGTGGACGTCGAGATGGGCAAGCCGCAGGTGGCTTACCGCGAGACGATCACCAAGCTGGTCGAAGACAGTTACACCCACAAGAAGCAGTCCGGTGGATCGGGCCAGTACGGCAAGATCGACTACCGCATCGAGCCCGCCGGCACGAACGAAGGCTACGTGTTCGAGTCCCTCGTCACTGGTGGCAACGTACCGCGCGAGTACTGGGGTGCGATCGAGAAGGCCTTCCAGACGAGCATGTCCGAAGGCACGCTCGCGGGTTATCCCCTGCTCGACGTGAAGTTCACGCTGCTGGACGGCGCGTTCCACGCAGTCGACTCGTCGGCGCTGGCGTTCGAGATCGCCACCAGGGCGGCCTACCGGCAGTCGGTGCCCAAGGCGGGACCGCAGCTGTTGGAGCCGATCATGAAGGTCGACGTGTTCTCCCCGGAAGACAATGTGGGCGACGTCATCGGCGATCTCAACCGCCGCCGAGCCATGATCAAGTCGCAGGACGCGGGCGCAACGGGCGTACGCGTCAAGGCTGACGCGCCGCTCGCCGAAATGTTCGGCTACATCGGTCACTTGCGCACACTGACCTCCGGCCGCGGACAGTTCTCGATGGAGTTCTCGCACTATTCACCGTGCCCGCAGAATGTCGCCGAGGACGTGATCAAGGAAACGCTGGAGCGCAAGGCGAAAAAGTAGCGGATTCGCCTTGCCGCAATCGCGCGCCGAAGCGCGCCCCTGCGGCAGGATCTAGACAGTAGGAGCGCTTCTCGAAGCGCGATTCTTCTGCTGGTAGAAAGCGTCGAAGCTGAAGATCGCGACGGCCGCCCAGATACAGCCGAAACACACGAGGTGCGCCGGCGTCAGTACCTCCCCGTAGAAGATGCCGACGATGAACTGCAGTGTTGGTGCGAGAAACTGCATGAAGCCGATCACCGTGAGTGTGAGGCGGCGCGCGGCGACGGCAAACATCAGCAACGGCACGACGGTGAGCGGGCCGGCGAGCACGAGCAGCATCGAGAGGGATACGCTGCCGCCGGCGAACTCGGCCTGTTGCGTCGTCATCAGCCAGCCGAGCCATACCATCGCGAATGGGAACAGCAGCAGTGTCTCGATAAACAGGCCTGGCATCGCGCCGACCTTGACCTGCTTGCGGATGACACCGTACAGCGTGAACAGCAGTGCCAGCGAGACGGCGACAAACGGGAACTGTCCACCCCTGATCGTCAGGTAGGACACGCCGATGGCGGCGAGCAGGACGGAGACGACCTGCGGCCGCCGCAATCGCTCCTTGAGAAAAAGCACGCCGACGATTACGTACATCAGCGGATTGATGTAATAACCAAGGCTCGCCTGCAGTACCTCTTCCTGTTGCACCGCCCAGATGTAGATGAACCAGTTCGCCGAGATGAACAGCGCCGCAAGCGCCAGCCAGAACAGCGACGAAGGCGACGCAAACGCCTGCCTGACTTCCGGCCATTGGCGGCGAACATGGAGAATCAGGGCGCCGAAGGGTACCGCCCACACGATGCGGTGCACCAGCACCTCGGTCGGCGGCACGGCCTGCACGAGCTTGAAATAGACGGGGAAGACGCCCCAGAGAACGTAGGCAATCAGCGCCGTCAGCACGCCATCGCGCTGGAATCGCCGTTCCGCCGCATCGTCCGCCGCTGCGTTCAAACCGAGGATTCCGAGCGCTCGGGCCGGCCCATCAGCAGGTCCCACAGGTAGCGGGTACGCGCCATGCCGTCGATCTGCAGCAGGTAAAGCGCCGGCACCAGGAACAGCGTGATGACCGTCGCGAACAGGATGCCGAATCCGAGGGAAATCGCCATCGGGATCACGAACTGTGCCTGCATGCTGGTTTCGGTCATGATCGGGAGGAGACCGGCCGCGGTCGTGAATGAGGTCAGCACGATGGCCCTGAAGCGCCGGGTGCCTGACTCGATGACGGCCGTCCTCAGATCGTCGCCCTGCTCTCGCGCCCGGTTGATGAAGTCGACCATTATCAGGCTGTCATTGACGACGACACCGGCGAGCGCGATCAGGCCGAACATCGAGAACATGCTGATCGCCTTGCCCATGACGATGTGTCCGAACACCGCCCCGATGAGGCCGAACGGGATTACCGACATGATGATCAGCGGCTGGCTGTAGGAGTGCAGCGGGATCGCGATCAGCGCATAGATGAGGAAAAGTGCGGCAACGGACGCGATCGAGAGGTTGCGGCGGAAGTTCCGCACCTCCTCGCTGGCGCCCTCGAGCCCGAAACTCACCCCCGGATGCCGGGCGAGCAACTGCGGGATGAACTCCTCGCGAATTGACCGGATGATCTCCTGCGGCTCGACACGCTCCGGGTCGATGTTGGCGCTCACCGTCACCGTGCGTTCCCTGTTCTGCCGGCGGATGCTGGAGTAGCTCTCGCCGAAGCTGACCTCCGCCACCGACGAAAACGGCACTTCATCGCCGGCCGGCGTGCGGATTCGCATGTTCTCCAGGTCGGCGATCGAACGACGCTGCGCTTCCGGGTAGCGGACCATCACCTTGAGCTCGTCCTTGCCTCGCTGGATACGCTGCGCCTCCTCGCCGTAGAAGGCCTGGCGTACCTGCCTTCCCAGGGAAACGAGGGTGAGCCCGAGAGCCTCTGCCTCGGGCTTGATCGTGAGCCGAATCTCGTCGCCACCGCTTACCGCGGAATTCTGCACCTCGAAGACACCGGCATAGGACCCGAGTTCCCGTTCGAGCTCCGCCGCGGCAGCCTCGAGCGCCTCGTAATTGTTGCCATTCAGCCGGAAACTCAACGGTGGCCCACCGCCGAGATGGATGGCGCCGGAAAACGTCAGCGTCTTGATGCCCGGTATCTCCCCGACCCGCTCGCGCCACCGATCGCTGATCTCAACACCTTCGTACGGCCGGTCATCATCCCTCGGCATCTCGACCACGATCGTCGCGCCGGTGTCTCCGTTCGTGAATACGCCGACCTGCCGAATCATGGGTACCGCGTTCGGAACCTCCTCCAGGTGCTCGCGATTCATGGCGAGCAACTCACCCTCGATCCTGTCGATGGCCGCATCTCGCGCCCGCGGCGCCGTACCCGTCTGCATCCGCATCTCGACCTGGATGAAGTCGCTCTCGACCTCGGGAGCCATGACCTGCCTGACGATACCGCTCGCGACCACCCCGGCCGTCAGGATCAACACTGCGATGAAAACCGCCACCGTGATACCCCTGTTGTCGATCGCCGCGGACAGCAGGGGACGATAGTACTCGTGGATCAGCCTGTGAAGGCCATGCTGAACGTGGCGCTGAATCTTCAGGAAGAATCGCGGCACTCTCTCGAACAATCCGACCTTGCGCTGTGGATAGAACAGGTCGTCTTCGTTGATATCCGGGATTCGCGCATGCACGAGATGAGCAGGGAGTATCAGCTTGGATTCGACCAGCGAGAACATCAGGCAGAGGATCACGACCACCGAGATCGCCTCGAAGAACGGGCCGAATATGCCGCCGATGAAGAGCATCGGCGCAAAAGCGGCGATCGTGGTCAACACGCCGAACGTCGCCGGGACCGCCACCCGTTGAGCACCGTCGATGACGTTGTCGAGAGTTTGCCCGTCCGCTCGTATTTTCGTGTACACGCTCTCACCGATGATAATCGCGTCGTCAACGACGATACCGAGCACGACGATAAAGCCGAACAGGCTGACCATATTGACAGTCACGGGCCAGGGATTGACCGGCATCAGCCACAGCGCGCCGAAGAAAGTGATCGGTATGCCGACGACGACCCAGCCAGCGACCTTCATGCGCAGGAACAGCGACAGCACGATAAAAACGAGCAGCGCACCGAGCAGCATGTTTTCCAGCATCATGTCCAGGCGATCTTGCAGGTAATAAGCGCGATCGGCCCAGATGTCCATCTGGATACCTTCGGGCATCTCCTCGGACTTCGCGGCCACGTATTGGCGCACGGCGGCGGCCGTCGCGAGTTCGTTCTGCTCACCTACCGTGAGTACCTGCAGTATGGCCGACGGTCGCCCATTGAAGCGGCTGTATTCATTGCTCTCGACGAATCCGTCCCTGATCGTCGCGATATCGCCAAGCGTCAGGCGGGTGCCGTCGCCGAAAGTGCGCAGCACCAGCTCTGAAAATTCGATGCCGGTGTAGACCTGTCCTTCGGTACGCAGCAGGATGTCGCCGCCTTCGGTCTTGATCGTGCCCCCCGGCAGGTCCGCGGACGAATTCTTCACGGCCTGCGAGATCTCGGTCATCGTGAGGCCGTATTGCCTGAGCGTTTGCTCAGACACCTCGATGCTGATTTCGAAAGGCCGGTCGCCGAGGAAACGGACCTTGTTGACGGCGGGCAGCTGCATCAGCTCGTCACGCACATTTTGCGCGATCGACTTGCGCGTGAACGGGTCCATGTCGCCGTAGATCGCGATAAAGGAAACGGCAAACGAGATTTCCTGCTTGCTGATGACCGGCTTTTCGGTGAGCGCCGGGAAGGTCGATATCGCATCGACGCGGGTCTTGATCTCGCTCAGTACCTCGTTGAGATCGGCGTCGCGGGACACCTCGGCGGTCACGGTACCAACGCCCTCGGATGCAGTTGACGTAAGCTTGACGATGCCGTCGACGTCCTGGATCGCCTCCTCGACCTTGATGACGACGCCCTCCTCGACCTCCTGCGGCGCGGCGCCGAGGTACTGCACCTGTACCTGGACGTTATTCAGTTCGAAGTCGGGCTGGGTCTGCTTTCGTATCGTCGCCGCGGAGAGCAGGCCGGCAACGATGATAAGACACATCAGCAGGTTCGCCGCAACGTGGTTGGAAGCGAACCAGGCAATGATGCCCTTGTACTCGGTTTTTCCGCGCGGCTTCACGGTTCTTCGTCGTCTCCCTTCGCCGCGATCGTCTCGCCACCCGGAGCGTCGTCAGTCGTTGTGCGCACCGGCATGCCGTTGATGGGCGACTCCATGGCCGTGAGAATCACTCGCTCCCCGGCTTCGGCCCCGCCATCGATGTACGCGTACTCGGCGTCCGCGCGCACGATGCTGACACTGCGGATGCGCAGCTTTTGTTCGTCATCGACAAACAGCAGCTGGTTGGAGCCGTGCAGTGCATGACGGGGTACCCGAAGCAAGCCCTCGATTGCCACGCCCTCGATACTCGCCGTCACGAAGGTACCCATGGGCAGAGGGACGTGGTCGCTTCGCAGGGCATAGGGGTCCTCGACTTTCGCAACCGCATAAGTCACGCGGCTGCTCTCGTCGACGACGCCTTCGCTGCGGACGATCCTCGCCTGCCACTCGACGAGCCGGCCCCGTTGCTCCGCCGACAGCGCTACATCGGGGCCGCGCGTCTCCGCCGTGGCGGTAATTTCCGCGGCGTAGGGCAAGTCGACGAAGGCAAGATCGCGGTCCGTGAGCGGCAGGCGGACCTCGGCGTAGTCGGTGGCAAACGTGACTCCGAGGCGGGTTCCCGGGTTCACGAACTGGCCCAGGTCGGCTTCCTTGCTTCGCACCATGCCCGCATAGGGCAAGTGGATATAGGTCCGTTCCAGGTTGCGCTTCGCCCTGACGAGGTCTGCTTCCGCGGTCGCGAGCGCGGCAGCGGCGGATGCATATTCCGATTCTGCGCGGTACCCCTGGGTACGCAGTTTCTTCGCACCTTCGTATTCGATCGTCCGTTGCCGGACGAGCGCCTCGGCCTGGGTGACGGCGACCTCGTAGTTCGACGGGTCGATCCGCATCAGCACTTCGTCGGCATCGAAGACGCCGCCGGGAATGAACTTCGGAGAAATCTCGACAATGGCGCCGGATACCTCGGCGCTCAGTATCGTCTCGGTACGGGGGCGTACGGTTCCCTGGCTGCGGACCGGGAATCGCGCGTCCACGGGCTCGAGCGCCGCAACCTCGACCAGCATCGCGAGGTTCTCCACCGGCTTCTTCGGCGGCTCCTTGCGCAGGAAGGCAAGCATCACGGAAATCACGACCGCAACCAGGAGGATGGCGACGATGAGAGCGATGCGCTCGACCTTACGCGACATGGAGATTCTCTGGACTGCAAAGGCCCCGTATTGTGAGTGATTTGACACAGAAAAACAGTCGTTTGTTGGTCGCTTCGCGCCCCGCCAGCCTACGGGCGTTTACGCTTTTTGTGACATAAACCCACGTATTTCGGAAAGACAGACAGCAAAATCTGGGCTGCTGTCCAGGATTGTGCACTGCAATAACCTTCGCAGAACGGGGACCTATGTACAACAACCACTTCGGGCTCGAACGCCGAATCTTTCGCGGCAACGCAGCGGGCACCGACGTATTCGTCGGGCCGCAAACCGCGAACATTCTCACGGGTATCAAAAAGGCGCTGACGGCGCCCGACGCCGTGGTAACACTGACCGGTCCGGTAGGCTCGGGCAAATCCACGGCGGTAGCTCACTCGCTGGGCGCCATCAGCGGCAAGAATGCGATTGTCCGGGTCGGCCGCTTTCCCCTGCAGCGCGGCGAACTCCTGGACCTGTTGTTCGACCATATGCGAATCCAGCAGCGGCCGCAGCGCGGCAACCAGAAACTCGCACTGTTCCGCCAGCTGCTGTTCAACCTCGCAAAGAACGATGCGCGGATGTTTATTCTCGTCGAGGATGCCCCGTTCATCGGTCCGGACATGCTCGCCGAACTCGAGGTTGTAACCGCGGCCGATACCGGGCCGTCAGACGGCGCGGCTATCGTCCTGATGGGCGACGCTTACCTCAAGGAACTGCTTGCCTCCAAGTCCCTCGCCCGTCTCAGGCAGCGGATAAGACTGCGCCGCAGCCTCGAGCCTTGCGGCGTGGAAGAGCTGGGCGGGTACCTGCGGCACTGTTTTCGCCAGGCAGGCGGTGATTTCGACACGGTTTTTGCAGCCGGTGCTGCCGAACTGTTGCACGAATTGAGCGGCGGCATCCTGCGTGTCGTGAACAACCTTGTCGAGTCGTCGATGGAGGCCGCCGCCGAGGCGAAAGCAACGACCGTCGGGCTCGAGCTCGTCACCCGCGTGGCAGACGAGGAATTCGGCCTGACAGGCACTTTCTCGCGGCTCCCCGAGATCAGCAGCAAGCAGCCCGAACCCAAGCACAGCGACGATGCAACGGCGGAACTGGTCGCCCTGTCGATGCCGGAACCAGAGTCGCCTGCCGTGCCAGCGTCTGAGCCGGTGTCCGAGTCGATGGCTGAAGCAATCGATGACGATATTCCGGAGCTGATCCAGGACACGCAGCCGGCGCTCGCGATTCTCAATGATGTGCCAGCGCCATCGAATCCGACAACGCAGCCGCCTGCCCACAGTACGCTGCCCGACATCGAGGCACTGTCCGCGGAGCTTGCGATGGTGCCAGCAACTCCCGAACCTGCCGCGAAGCAAAAATCACCACCCAAATCTGCGCCGGGGCCCGAACCGGCCATTGAGGCAAAGACAAAGGCACCCACCGCGCCGAAATCAGCAGCCGAAGCGAAGTCCACAAAACCGGACCCGGTCGAAAAGGCAAAACCGCAGCCGGCTGCCGCGCCGCAGCCGGCGCCCGCGACGAAGACCGCGATCGCCGAAGCGCAGGACTCGAAACCGGAACCGACGGCAGACCAGAAACGGCCACCGAAGCGGGCACCGGCGATCGAGCTCGAATTGGAATCGGAACTCGACGCGAGCGCGGCCGAGACCATTCCGACGTTGTCAGACATTACGGGCGAAGTCGCGTCACCCGTGAACAATGCGCCGGCGGATGACGACACCCCGGATTGGGACCGTGATCCCACGCTGGCCGAGCTGCGTCCCGACCTGGATGCTTTGGAACGGGCGATGGCGATCGCACACGGCCGCGAACCGGATGCCGGCGACAAGGACGAGCCGGCTGCCGCACCGTCGCCGAAGGAAACGCCGAAAGACGAGATCGAGGACATCCCGGAGATTACGCTGGACGACTCGATCAACCGCAAGGTCGATATGGCTGCCCTGGAGCGAAAGCAGCGCCTTGAGAAAGAAGGCAGCGTCGAAGACGAGGAAGAAACGGAACCAGACAAAGCCGAAGTTACCGAGGACGAACGCGCTCGCCAGGAAAAATCCGCCGCGGAGCTCGAAAAGATCGCGGCAGGCCTTGCGAGGGCGAAGACCATCGAGGATGTCGACGACAAAATGGCGGAAACGCTTTTTGGCGAGGAACTCAGCGTGGCCGCCGCGGCCGTCGCTGCCAGGGTCGCGGAAGAAGCGGCGGCAGCATCGTCGGCCAGCGAGACCACGGCTGATCGAGATGCATCCCCCGTAGCGAAGGCGCCGAAATCCGAGATGGACAAAGAGTTCGAGAATGTCTGGGGCGAGACACCGGACGTCGAGGTGTCCATCGATTCGGACCTCGAGGACCAGAAAGGCGGCCTCGACCTGTCGGCTTCGCAACGGCTCGCGACCGTTCGGGCGCTGAATACCAGTAAACCCGGGACCGCTGCTGAAGAACCGTCGGATGCGCCCGCCGCTGCATACACGAAACCCGACCCGATCGAGGAACAGATTACGACCTCATTGACCCAGACGATGAAAGCACTCAAGGTCAAGCCAAACCCGACTGCGATCAATGACGACGATGATGACGAGCCCAAAGGCGGTTTCTTCGGCCGCTTCCGGCGCTCCTGACAACGGCCGCAACAGCACCAAAAGAAGGCCGGGCTGACGCCCGGCCTTTTTCGTTCCTCTCGCCGGCGCGCCACGAATCCGGCACCTAAGTAGTCCCCGAAATTTGTCGCGTCGCATACGGATTTTGCGCATCGTATAGTCTGACTACCCTTTTATACGCGGCGGCGGTATGCCGTTGCTCGATTGGATTCGAGGGAGAATCGAATGACCGAGACTGTTCTGACAATCATCGAACTCGACAACTACCCGGAAGAAGTTGTCGCTCGGGCCACCTGGCTGGCCAGGCTCATGGACTGCGACCTTGAGCTGCTGCTGTGCGACCCAACCACGGGTTTCCTGAGCGAGATATTCATCATATCGAGCGAGGTGCGCGACCTCGCCGCTGACATCGAGGAAGCGCAGAAAACAGCGCTGCACGACCTCGCGAAGACGGCCGAATCGTCCGGCCTGAAGGTGACCACCCACATCAGTCACGAGCGGCCGGTTGCCGACAGCATCATCTCGCGGGCGATGGATCTCGACCCGATGTTCGTGGTGAAGGGAACCCACTACCACTCACCGGCCGAACGCGCGACCTTCGCTGACACCGACTGGCAGCTCATGAAAAAGCTGGACTATCCGTTGTGGTTCGTGAAGCCCGTGGATTGGAAAGACGCGCCTGTGATCGTCGCTGCCGTCGACCCGACGCACGAGAAAGACAGGGAGGCACGCCTCGACCGCCTGATCGTCGAGACCGCGCAGTCAATCGCCTCCGCCTGCAACGGACGTGTCGAACTCGTGCATACCTACCAGAGACTCGTCGAAATCGGTTCACGCGCGATGAAGACCTTCAAGCCCGTAAAGCTGCCGATCGACGAGCTGGACAAGAAGATTCGGGACGAGCACCGCAAGGCGCTCGACGCGTTCGCAGCCGAGACCGGCGTGCCGGACGACCACGTGCACCAGCTTCCCGGTCGCGCGCACGAACTGCTGCCCACCTTCGCAAGAACGCACGGTGCCAGTCTGATGGTCATGGGCGCGCTGTCGCGCGGCGGTATGGCCCGTCGCTACATCGGCAACACCGCGGCCAGGGTTCTCGACCACTTACCCTGCGACGTGCTCGTGGTGCCGGCTGCCGCCGACTGACCGGAATACCGTGCCTCGCCTCGCGGGGCACGGCGATTGTCACTCCCCGAGTTCGGAAATCGCCTTCAGGCGCGCCGGCTCGAACTCGTCACCTGGGTTCCAGGCCGGCATCTCGTCGGCATTCGCGATGGCAAGACCGGTCCAGTAGCCGAGCAGCGCATCCTCGATGAGCCCGGAGAAATCCCAGCTGTCATTGTATTCGTCGGATGGCTGGTGATAGTGCACGTTGGTGTAGTGTTCCTGCTGCTCGCGCCCCCAGCCCGGCGGCCGGTCCACATAGTCGGTGCCGGGCTTGAGGTACATCGCGGGTACCCCGATCTTCGCCAGGCTGAACTGATCGGAACGATAGAAATAGCCCTTGTCCGCAAACTGGTCCGGCTTGACCTCGCGGCCCTGTTCCTCGGCGATCAGCTGGAGTATGCGGTCGATCGACGACTTGCCGAGTCCTACGAAAGTCACGTCGTGCGTGTCGCCGAGGATGTTCGGGTTGTCGTAGTTGATATTCGCTGCAATGCGACCCGGCGCGAAGGTCGGGTTGTTCGCGTAATACAGCGACCCCAGCAGGCCCTGTTCCTCCGCGCCGACCAGCGCAACCAGGGAAGAGCGACGCGGCGCCTCCGGCAAGGCCTTGAGCGCCCGCGCGATTGCGAGCACGACCGAAACGCCCGAGGCATTGTCACGCGCACCGTTATAAATGACATCGCCCTCTTCATTCGGCTCACCGATGCCGAGGTGATCATGATGCGCGGTGTAAATGACGACTTCGTCCTTCAGTTCCGGGTCGCTGCCCGGAATGAGCCCGAGCACGTTCGCGCTTTCGGTACGATTCAGCTCCACATCCAAGGCGATCGATGTCGTGATGCCAAGCGGTACCGGTTCGAAATCGCGGTTGTAGGCGGCCTCGCGCAACGCATCGAGGTCCTTGCCCGCCATCGCGACGAGTTCACGCGCCGCGTCTTCCGTCACCCAGGCATTGACCTGGTTGCGCGGCTCGTCGCCGGCCGGCAGCTCGAACTGCTCGCCGGTCCACGAGGTTTGCACGACCTGGAACGGGTAGCCGGCCGACGGCGTGGTGTGAATGATGATTGCAGCCGCGGCACGCTGCCGGGCGGCGCTCAGGTATTTGTAGTCCCAGCGCCCGTACCACAGGCGGGTCTCGCCCTCGAACAGATCCGGATCCCAGTCGGGATCGTTGTTCATGATGAGCAGAACCTTGCCCTCGAGATCGACGTCCTTGAAGTCATCCCACTCGTACTCGGGTGCCTGGATGCCGTAGCCGACGAAGACGAGTTCGGCATCGCTGATTTCGACGCGCTTCTTCTGGACGCCGCTCGAGACGATGAACTCGTCCCTTTGCTTGAGCGTGCGCTCCTTGCCGTGCCCCGTGAACGTCCAGCTTTCCGGCTGCCTGGTGCTCACACCCACGAGATCGAACTTCTGCTCCCAGCTGCGGTCGGCGGCGCCCGGCCGCAGACCGAGCCGCTCCATTTCCGCGGCCAGGTACTCGCGCGCCTTGACGTCGCCGCGGCTTCCGGGCCCACGGCCCTCGTACTCATCGCTCGCGATCTCGACGATGATGTCGCGCATGTAGTCTGCAGTGATCAGCCTGGAAGCTTCCTCCGCCGCGGGATTACCGCCGCTGACCTCCACCGCAACGGGCGACGACAGCCCGGCCGGCGCTTCGGTCGCGGCCCGCTGCGGCTCTTCCTTGCCGCAACCGACGACGATGAACGGAACCACGATGGCCACCAACAGATGTTTCAGTTTCACGCTTTACCTCCGGGGATTAATGCATCGCGCGCCTGTCGCGACGCGATTCGATCCGAGCGATACTCAGGTATCGAACAGTTCTGATAGAAAGTATTGCGCCGCTGCCCAGGAGCGACGATCGGCCGAGTCATTATATACGGTTACGCCAGTGCTGGCGTCGGCGGCCGGGTTCGTAAAAGCATGGCGCACATTGCCGTAGCCGTGCAGTTGCCAGTCGGCCCCCATGCTGCTGAGTTCGCGCGCGAGCGCCACCGCCTGGTCGGGCGTGGCAAGCGGATCGTCCCAGCCGTGCAGTGCGAGTATACGTGCCCGGATTCGGTTGCCCTCGGTATTCCCGGGCGGGTCGAACAATCCGTGGAAGCTGACGACACCCGCGACCGGTTCACCGGTGCGTGCTATGTCGAGCACGCATAGGCCGCCAAAACAATAGCCGATGGCCGCAATGCTCAATGCGTCGACTTCCTCCTGGTCCCGCAGCGTCTGCACGGCAAGCAACAGGCGCCGCTGAAGGGCCGCACGATCATTCCTGAGCGCGTCCATCATCTCGCGGCAATCCTCCATGGCACTTCCGATTGCATCCCTGCCGTAAACGTCGATTGCAAAAC